>CAYJDW010000045.1:6047-20876 GCA_964368985.1 uncultured Myxococcales bacterium
TGGGCTTTGGTCTTCTCTAATCTATCTGGATGGAGTCTTTATTCTATTTCAATTCATTTTTCCCGCTTTGCTCTTAGCCATTTGCCAGAGTTAATTTTCTCCATTACCCCTGGAGAAGGACTGGTGAGGAGAAATTATGGGCAAATTGATCATTATTGAAGGAATGGATGGGGCAGGGACTACGACGCAAACTAAGTTGTTGGCTAATAATCTTCGCGCGAGCGGCCTTAAAGTATTGACCAGTGCCGAGCCTACCAATTCTTCTATCGGCCTTGAAGCTCGCAAATTATTGGCCTCGTCCATTGAGAACGAGCCCAACCTTTTGACCACGCTTGCCTTATGCTTTGCGGCAGACCGCATGCACCATGTGCATCACACTCTGGTGCCTGGGTTAAAGACCCACGATTTTGTTATCGTTGATCGTTATGTGTTATCGAGTTTGGTTTATCAGGGTATTCATTTGCCCACTTCTTTCGTTAAAGAGATCAATCGTTACGCTCTCGTTCCAGATTTAACCATTGTTATGGATATCGACGCCAAAATAGCTTTTGAGCGCTTAAGTGGCCGCAGTGGAAAGAAAGATTTTTATGAATCGGCTGTCATGCTTGAAAAAATACGAGGCCGCTATTTGCATTTTGCCGCGGCGGCAACCGATACGGTATTGGTCGATGCCTCAGGCAGCATTGAGCAAGTGCACTCTCACTTGCTTCACATCATAAACAATGAATACCCACTTTAGGTGTCGTAATGAGGAAAGCAAAAGGCAGCTTGATTATGGGGGTTCTCAACGTTACTCCCGATAGTTTCTCTGATGGCGGGCTTTATTTTGACGCCCAAGGAGCCATTGCCCATGGGCTTCGACTGCTCGAAGAGGGCGCCGATATTATTGATGTTGGTCCTGAATCAACCTCCTTTTATACCGATCCTCAAAAAAAGCCGATCGATGCGAAAGAGCAAATCAAGCGGGCTGTCCCGGTAATAGCTGCTCTGGCAAAGCGCGGTGTCGCGAAAATTTCTGTTGATACGAGCAATGCTGAAGTAGCAAAAGCCGCTTTGGAAAGTGGGGCAACTTGGATCAATGATCAAAATGCAGGCTTAGCTGACCTAAAGATGCCAAGCGTCATGAGTAAAGCCGAGCGCGTAGTGTTGATGCATGGGTTTGGGATGGGCTTTGGGGTGGATGCCGGGGAGAAAGCGCAGTATTTGAGCGTGGTAGATGAGCTGGTGGCTTTTTTTCAAAAGCGCATCTTGGCCTTGGCGCCCCACGGCGTGACCAAAGAGAAAATACTTATCGATCCCGGTTTTGGTTTTGGCAAAGGGCTTGAGGATTCTTTAGAGCTTTTAAGAAACCTGCATGATTTGCTGGTTTTGGATGTGCCCGTGCTCGTGGGACTGAGCCGGAAATCGTTCATCGGTAAACTAACCAACATTGCTGTGCCGTCTGAGCGGGATAATGCTTCTTTGGCCGGCAATGTCATGGCCATCCTGGCAGGGGCTAGCGTGATCAGAACGCACAATGTGAAAGCTTTGGCTGAGGCGCGATGCCTGGTTGATGCGGTGCAAAAGACCGTCTCTTGTTCCAAATATCTTTGGGTTGAGCAGGACGACCCCCTCGCCCGCAAGCGGGCGAGGGGTTGTTGTGCTTAGAGCCATGGCTATTTATGCAACATCGCTTTTGGGGAGCTAGAAAGTGATGTACCTAAAAGTTTCTAGGAGACCTAACATGAAAATTTACACCAAAACTGGCGATAGCGGCGAAACCGATTTATTCGGAGGCGCGCGCGTCTCCAAAAGTCATGTGCGGGTAAAAGCTTATGGTGAAATCGATTGCGCCAATACGGCCATCGGTATGGCCTACAGCACGCCAGGGCTCAGTGAAAGTCTCAAGAGTCAGCTTGAAAAAATCATGAAATTGATGTTTTGTGCGGGTGCTGAAATTGCTACGGCTCCCAAAGATTCGGCACAGGTTATATTAGAAAAGAATCTTAAAAATCGTATAGCGGTGCGCCATATTTTGTGGCTGGAAGAAAGTATCGATCGGGCCGAAGAAAAGCTCAGCCCGCTTAGAAGTTTTATTTTACCTTGCGGGAGTGATGCTGCGGCACGTTTTCATTTTGCTAGGAATATGGTGAGAAAAGCAGAAATCGCGCTCATCGAATTAAAAGAGAGCGGTTCTATGGTTGCTAGTGAAATTATTATATTTTTTAACAGGTTAAGCGATTTATTATTTGTTCTCGCTCGGCAAGCCAATCATGAGGCTAAGTGTCCGGATATCCTATGGAATGGGGCATTAGAGCAATAAAACGGCTCGATTGACAGATAAAAACTTCATTGACATAGTCAGCCTCAACTTAAGACCCCTAGGAGGGCCTGATGGTCAGGCGCGACAGGTGGTGACGGAGATAAAATGTTAGTCGAAAAAAGACAAGAAATAATCCAAAAACATGCGAAACATGCTTCAGATACGGGTTCTTCCGAAGTTCAAATAGCTTTGCTCAGCGAGCGTGTAAGCGAACTTACTGAACACATGAAAATCCATAATCACGATCACCATTCACGTCGTGGTTTGTTGAAATTGGTTTCACGTCGTCGTAGATTGTTGAACTACTTGAAAAATAATGAGCTTGACCGTTATAAGAACATCGTAAGCGTACTTGGATTGCGTAAATAATAACGGATTTTTTTTATTGGTATGTAGGGCGCACATGATGCGAGTATGAGGGAAAACGTGGAAGAAGTTGCAAGGCATAATAGTGAAAAGTTTCATACAAATGAGGTTGCCATTGCGCGTGAACCCTTCATATTCGAGAGTGGACGGATAGCGAAACAAACTGCGGGCGCCGTGTGGGCTCGTTGGGGGGATTCGATTGTTCTTGTCACTGTGTGCCGCTCGGGCAAAGCGCGCGAAGGTGCTAACTTCTTCCCGCTCACCTGCGAATACCTAGAAAAAACTTATGCCGCTGGACGTATTCCCGGCGGCTTTTTTAAGCGTGAAACGAAGCCAAGAGATGCGGAAATTCTCAATGCGAGAATTATCGATCGCTCGATTCGGCCTTTGTTTCCCGACGGATTTTTTGAAGAAGTGCAAGTGATAGCCACCGTTGTATCTCACGACGGCGTTCACGATACCGATGTTTTGGCGCTCAATGCCGCATCGATGGCCTTACATTTGAGTCCCTTGCCTTTCTCTCTCACGAGCGGCCCTATTTCGGGCGTGCGAGTGGGCCGAATTGATGGCAAATTGATAGCGAACCCGACTTTGCTTGAACTGGCTAAGTCAGATATCGACATTATGGTAGCGTCGCATAAAGACGCCATCGTTATGGTTGAGGGTGGTGCTAAGGAATTATCTGAAACTGAATTAGTTGATGCATTATTTTTCGCTCAAAACGAAGGCTTGAAAATGATCAAGGCCTGCGATGATATGCGTGCAAATTTGGGGAAAGCAAAAATCGAGTTTATCCCTGCTGCAATCAATGAAGGCCTCTTCGCTAAAGTTAAGACGGCGAGTCTTGAGCAAGGTCTAGTTGAGGCTTTGGCGACGAAGAATAAGCTTGAGCGTTATGCCAAAATCGATCTTTGTGAAGCTGGTGTTAAAGAAAGCGTTAAGCAGCAACTGAGCGAAGATGAGCTTGCCACTGAAGCCGCAAAGATCTCTGATTATTTTGGCGAAGTCAAAAAATATCAAATGCGTAACGATGTGCTTGATTCAAAAACGCGCCTTGATGGTCGTGGTTATGATGAGATCCGACCCATTTGCTGCGAAGTAGGTTTATTGCCAAGAACTCACGGTTCGGCCATGTTCACCCGCGGGGAAACCCAAGGTTTGGTAAGCGTGACGCTCGGCACTGGTGATGATGAGCAAAAAATCGACGGTTTGATGGGTGAATCATTCAGAAAATTCATGCTTCATTATAACTTTCCGCCATTTTCTGTCGGCGAAGCTCGCATGTTGCGGGGAACTTCAAGACGTGAAATCGGACACGGAGCATTGGCTGAACGTGCAGTTGCCCCGATGGCACCGCAAGATGATGCAAATTTCCCCTACACCATTCGCGTAGTTTCCGAAATTCTTGAATGCAATGGTTCCTCTTCAATGGCAACGGTTTGCGGTGCGACGCTTGCGTTGTGGGATGCTGGGATTAAGCTAAAAGCTCCCGTTGCTGGCATTGCCATGGGCATGATCAAAGAGGGCGATCGTTTTGCTGTTTTGAGCGATATCTTAGGTGATGAAGATCATTTGGGTGACATGGACTTTAAAGTTTGTGGTACCGAAAATGGCGTCACTGCTATTCAGATGGATATTAAGATCGATGGTCTTTCCAGAGAAATCTTGAGCAAAGCTTTGGAACAAGCGCGTCTTGGTCGCTTACATATCCTTAAAGAGATGATGAAAGCATTGCCGAAAGAGCGTGAAGAAATTTCATTGAACGCCCCAAGAATTCATCGTTTCAAGATTAATCCTGACAAGATTCGCGACGTAATCGGCCCTGGTGGACGGGTTATTCGCGATATCGTGGCTCGTTCTGGTGCGAAGGTTGAAGTAACCGATGATGGTACCGTTCAAGTTGCAGGCGTTGGTAAAGAAGCGGTTGAAAGCGCGGTACGCATGATCGAGGACTTAACTCGTGAAGCGGAAATTAATAAAGTTTATAAAGGATTAGTACGAAGAATCCTTGATTTCGGTGCTTTCGTTGAACTGTTCCCGGGCACTGAGGGCCTGTGCCATATTTCAGAATTGTCCGACAAACGAGTAGAAAAAGTCACTGATGTATTGCAAGAAGGTGATGAAGTTAGCGTTGTGGTCTTGAGCATAGATCGCGAAGGAAAAATTCGTTTGAGCCGCAAGAAAGCTATTGGTAAACAAGCGGGAGAAATGATTTAGCGAGCGGGCGTTCATTTTTTTAACGGGCTTTAGGTTTTTTTACTTAGGCCCGTTTTGCTTTTGGTGATGTGATAAAGTTTGCTTAACAGATTTTTTTTCGTGATTTTGCTAGAGTCCCAGGGTGAGAAGCTCAGGGCAAAAAAGTAATATATTTATAAAACAAAAAGAGAGGGTTTGGCCTTGTTGAAATACATAATAAATCGATGGGTAATGGTGCTTCTTGTGCTCTGGGGCAGTGTTGGCTTGGCCAAGGAAAGCCAACGGCCCATGAGCGGTGTTGCTTTGGTTAAGGAAAACCGCCGGCCCATAAGCAATGTTGGCCTGGCCAAGGAAAGCCAACGGCCCATAAGCAATGTTGGCTTGGCCAAGGAAAGCCAACGGCTCATAATTACTGCGGGCTTGTTCGATAATAATAATCCCTATGCGGCCTTCTATGATAGCCGCATTTTTGTAGGCGAGCAGGACCCTGGCTTTATTATCACTGACACAGCTTCTGCGGTATTCACCTATGCCAATACGCTTTTTTTTAGCGAAAATGGCAGCCTAAGCTCAGCGGAAATTATTGCGGCAAGCGGGGAAAGCAAGGTTTTAGAAAGGACAGGACTTATTGGTCATAGTTATTTTGCTCTTCCTTTAGGCCCCAGTCTAGGTTCGAAAACCGAGCGTCACCTAGGCGCAGCCAAGTCTTCTGTGAAATTCGTGAGCCGTAAAGTGGGCGAAAAGACCATTTATGCCGCACGCATTTTAGGCGCAGAGAATATTTCATGGCCCAAAACGGCATCTTCATTGAAGAGAATTCCTGCTGTCATGATCAAAGACCATACAGGGGCACGGGCTCTGATGGTGGCAAGAGCGGTAGGACATGCTGCTCATAAACTTGGTCTTGTTGATGAGCTCATGAAAAAATCTCAGAATCAAGCGGTTTATCTTGAAGTAGGAACCAACCAAAATGAACACGGCGACCTTAATGATAAGCTCGTTCGCGCCGTGATACAAAGACAAGCGCTTCTCATACCAGGCACTTCAGAGATGCTCGCGCTTCATGCAAAAAAAGATAGTTTTGGTCAATTGGTCTTAGTATCGCCATTCAATCAGCAGTTTCATCAAAAAGTTTCGACTAAATCAGCTACACCTATGCATGTGTGGTCGTTAACGGGCGGCGAAAAAATATGGTCTTTTTATAAAGGCTTTGGGGCATCGGAATCAGTCGTGAGCGGCCTTAAAAAGATGGCGGATTTGGAGCTAAACCCAAATAAATCTCTTAATATTGTCAGGGTTTTTTCTGAAAGCGCAGCGGCTGAAGCAGCTAAGTCAGTGCATGTTGACCTCGTTTTATTAGTTGCTCGCGATCCTCATGCTCAGCTGAGCAGCCGCGAAGTGATCGACTTAAAAAATGCCTCCAGCGATTCATTCGAACAAATAGCCCCCATCGTCGTGTTATCTGCGCTTGATGTGAGTGAAGTCTTGCTTTCTGGACAAACACTGAACAGTCTTAGTCAAGTTGAGATAATACGGCATCCCATCAATGCTCAGGCGATTGTGGCGGCCAAAGAATTGGCAGACACCTTCAGCGAGCCGGATAGCAGTATTATGTGGCCTAGTTTGGAAAAAAATTGGCACAGGCAAGAGTTTAACAGCGCGCTTGCAGGACTCTTGATGAAAGATACCGACGTTGATGCAGTGGTTTTTGAAACAGGTCCTCTTGCAACACCTATTAGCGGCGCTATCAGCCGCGATGTTGGAATGTCACGTTTGACGCGACCAGGCCGATTATCGACTATTCAAATTAATGGTCGTCAGCTTAAAAAGATTGCTAAATTGATCGGGGAGAATAAATTTCCCACTGAGTTGGCAATATATGGGATTGATCCCAAAGCTAAGCTCATCCGCAATCGAACCTTAAATGATAATGAAAATTTTAGAGTGACCGTGAGTGAAAAAGCCTTGCTTGAAATATTTGGGTTTTCCCTCATGGGTGGACTTGCCGAGGAAGTATCGGTGAGGGCGCCATTCATGGAGGCTATGATTGGAAAGTTGGACAATCTATTGTTTCTCACTGCCTTGAAGACAGTGGTGAGTTTTGAAGCAGGGGAGTCGATTGATAGTGCGCTGGAACGAACCAAAACCCAGCAATCATGGGGCGATATTGTCGCTGAAAAAGTTCCCGGCATAGCCAACGCAGAGCTGGACGGCTATCTGAAAAATCCTTATGGTACCCCGCGTCATACGGTATTTTTTAATGTGGAACATCTTGATTTAGGTTTTAGTAAAAACGTTGCCAATGATGTTTATGCATATCACCAGAAAGAAGGTCCGGGCCTGCCTATGAGTCGCGGCGGCGCTGATGTCTTTGCGCACTTGTTGATCTTTTCCAAAATGTCGTTGGTCTATGATGCGCCAGGGCTTATCACCACCCTCAGCAATGGCATTAGATTCCTGAGTGTAAAGGGATTTGATGAAAAACCGAGCAAAGATAAAGTAACTTTCGGTCTGGATTTTCGTTTACCGTGGGAAAGGACCGTCTTTAAAGGCAAGAGCGTCGTGCTTTCTCCGGTATGGAAAACTCTTTACGAAACCAAGCTTGCCCCTTTTACTTTCCTCTCTAAAAATGACGATAAAAAATGGCATGAGCTTAAGATGCTGCCGCGTACGAACAAGCTTGAATCCTTATTAGGTTTCAATACTAATGTTAGCAATCTTGGTTTTCAATTTGATCTGGGCGGGATGATGACCGCTGATTTTAATCGGAGTTCAGTTCGTGATGCCCTAGATTTTGGACCGGGTTTTAATTTCTCAGGAAAATGGAGTCTTTTTGGACCTTTCGAACTCAGCTCAATATTGCTCGGCTATTATCTCTTCCCACTGCCAGAAAGCCAAGCGCAGGCCAAAGCTGCTCTGGGTATTGAAGGAACGGTTTGGTTGCGGATTGCGCGCTTTCATGACTTCAGTCTTTCACTCATGAGCGATTTCTTATTTGCGACCCTTCAAGAAAAGCCTAAAGATTTGGCGCTCAGCTCGATTTTTGGGGTTACTATCTCTTATGGCAGGCTCATGCGTATCTTTGGTTAACCAATAGATATGAAAAAAGCATTAACCCCAAAAAAAAGCTCTGAGGAGCCCGAAATTGACGAGGAGGAGCGCGAGCTTTTCCTTAATGCCTTTTTTCAAAACATTTCCTTAAGAGATAAAATAACTCATAACGAAAAGCTCCCTCCCTCAGAAAAAAAAGCTCCTATCGATGAAAGCGATCGGGAGCTTTTTTTACGTGCAGTAAATCAAGGGGATTTTTTTTCTCGTCTTGAGACCCCAACTTCTAAAACACCGACGAGAAAAACCCCACTATCGCAAAAACGCGACAATATTGATGCCCACATAGACTTGCATGGCTTATTTGCCGAGGAGGCAGTAAATCGTTTGTTGAGGTTCATTGCTAATGAAAAAGCTCGAGGCAGCCGCGTATTATTGGTGGTTCACGGGAAAGGGTCAGGAGTTTTGAAAAATGCCGTCTGGTCCATCGCCGAAACGAATGCTGCGGTAGATGATTTTCAGGTCGCCCCCGGCAAACATGGTGGGGAAGGGGCTATTATTATGCGTATCAACCGTAAATACCGACGTTAACGAATATTCCGTTTAAATAGGCTGCTTGTTGGCTAATGTGTGTTCTGGCAAATTTGGCAAAAAGATACCTATTAACTTATATGAGTTGATTTTATGCAGTCAAATTAAGGTAAATGAAGCAATTAATTCTATGCCTTACTTCAAAATTAAAAATTTTTACTTTGTTGAAAAAACTCAGAAAAATGATGTTATTATATACTTTGATTCCTCTGGTAAGGCCATTCATTTTGGTGTTATGGACACAAGCACAAAGATGATTTCAAAACCAGGATGCTTAGCAAAATCTATTTTTATTCACGATATCGATGCATATGAAAATTTATACGGAAAAGATGTAAAATTTATGAGAAGAGACTAATAGTAATAAAGAAGAGCCCATGTTCATGCCAGGGTCACCCGTTGACCTCATAATCGCAAAGACTCGAAAAAACTAGATTGGTTTTAATTTCAAAACCCACTTGGGGATGCAGCGAAAGTCCACTATAAATAGCTCTCATGAGTCAATGATTCGCTGTTTATGGGCTGATGACTTGCTTGTTTCATATGTAAGATATTGTGGAATATTATTTTAGGATAAAAATGTATAAATATTTAAAAATTGTTATTGTTTTATTGTTTATAGCAAAAACTTCTCTTGCGATGGAACCTACAAATGGGCAGCCTCTCTCACTGTATGATCGCGTATTAGATACTAGTTATGGAGCATTAATTAATACAACTAGTTTGTCTTTGATAGGCTTTGCTTGCTTTAATTTGGTGGATTCTACCTTGATGTTAAACGGGCAAAGCGGAAGCATACCCCAAGTTGCCGCAGAATTGTGTCAAGTGGTATGCCTAACTTTTGCTCTTGATGACACAATAAAAACCTGTAAAAGATTTTGCGATCCTTACATTAAAAATATTTTCAGGAAGAAAAATAAAAAAATCACACAAAAACCAGCTTTCTCTATGGTTAAAGTAGTAGATGAGCAGCTTGAAAAAGAAATGCATAAATTACATCTAACTAAAAATGTTTTCAGTCTTACAATTAATGTGTTATTTTTGAGCGGATTATTTGGTGTTCATGTGCGTGAAAATGGCGAACAATGGCTTTCTATAGACACAAGCCAACCTTATATTTCTACAGGCATATGTTTGTCGACATTAGGATCCTTATGCAGCATTTATCAAATAATCAAAAATGACACAAGATTAAATGAGGTTATTATATTTAATTTCTTCAATAATGCTGCTCTATTTAATTTAGCTTTAAAAGTCCTTGATCTTAATCCCTTCGTTTTGGGTGAGCAGATAGATGAAAACAAGTCTTATGCTGTTTTTTATCCTGGAATTGCATTATGTCACAATGCCCTCAGCTACAGTTCCTATGCTCTTTTATTACGTGAACTATATAAAATGTTTGATAATGGCAAAGATTATTTTCAAGAATGTGAAGCCATAGAAAATGAAACTCGTGCATGTATGGTAGCCGAGGTGCCTCAAAGACGTGCGAAAAAAATCCAAGACCACAGAGCAAGAATGAGGGAGCAGCCTGGGGAAAATCTTCTCTCCCATTTTTCTTCGGCTTTGCCTGAGGAAAAATACCATCCGGTTGCGCTGAAAGTTAAACTTAAAAAGAGACCAGTTTTGAGAGCCAGCGCCTTAGAATATGGACGCGATGCCAATGTTGGGAGAGAGGATGAAAAAGAGAAAAAACTCGAGCTTGGTGAAAATCGCAAAGCACTTTTGGAAAAAATTAAGACAATGAAGCAACCGGTGGCCGAAAAGAATCTCTTTAGGCTTCTGAATGATGCAAAAAAGTTACATAAAAATGTGCAGGAATCCATCAATGGCAACATTGTAACTATTAAATGGTGGAGAGCAGATGGTACTGAACGATCAATTTGGTACGAACTCAACCATCGCCAAAGTAATGAAAGTGCCGCAAAGTGGAAAGGATATAAACTTAAAAGAGCTTTGCGTGCGGCAGTAGTGCTAGTTTTGGACGGAATGCCCAAATCTATTGTGAACGAATATTGCGAGGGTTCTTGTCAAAATTTTAAATGGCCTGAATTAGTAAAAAGAGTTCTCTTTGAAAAAGCTTCCTAAGGGCAAATTTGGGATTGGGATTGTGCCGAAGCCAAATAGTATTGCTTTTTTTTAAAAAAGAAAGGTGTCTTTTCGGCCTTGGTGGTAATTCACCCAAGATCATGATTTTGGCGCCCCGTGGGGCCTAAAGACGCTTGAATTTTGGTTTTATCCGATATGGCGAACCCATAAGCTTGGTTATGCTAACTAACCAGCCATCGATTGTCGGTTTGGGCACAAATGTTAGGCTTGGGTAGGAAGGCATTTTCCAAAAAAAGCCGTTTATGCTTCCTATCCACTTAGAACGGGGCTCCATAATATGTCTAAAAACCAAGGGATTGACCCGACTATAAAATCTCGCTTGCCCCTTTTCAAAAAAATGCTGGACTGGATTAAGTAAAAATAAATTAATATCAAATTACAGGATTCTATTAAGTATAAATTATATTTAATTATAAACTTAATAAATGCCGTAAAAAAACGATTAAGTAAAGATATAAATCACCCGACCTTTTTTGCCGTCGACAATTTCACACCCGGTACCGATTCTGATTCTGAATTCTTGTTTTTGCAAAATACCGGTGCCAGTGTGGTAGCTATGTCTGGGTTTTACTGCTCTAAAGCCAAGACTTAGTGAGGTGTTGTTCATGAATCCGCATACGGCGATCATTAACGCTAAAATTTGGACCGGCGCCACGCACGTTCCTGCTGGCGTCGATGCGATCATGATAAAAAATGAAATGATCGCCGCGGTGGGCAATACCGACGATATCCTGAGCTTAAGAGATAGCAACACCGAGGTGATCGATGCGCGCGGCGCTTTCCTTATACCGGGTTTTACCGACTGTCACTGCCATTTTTTGGATGGTGGCCTTCGCCTTCTATCAGTGAAATTGCGCGATGTGAAAAGCGTTGATGAATTTTGTCGACGCATTCAAGAAAAGACCGAAACTATGCCCAAGGGCAGCTGGATTCTCGGCGGTGACTGGGACCATCATGCGTGGGGCGGCACGCTGCCGAGCAAGACTTGGATCGATGCAGTATCACCGCATCATCCCGTATGGGTTAACCGCATGGATGGGCACATGGCGCTTGCGAATAGCAAAGCCTTGGCTTTTGCGTCTATTTCTCGTGAAACTCGCGACGTGCCAGGGGGAGAGATCGTACGCGATGCATATGGCGAGCCCACCGGTGTATTAAAGGACAACGCGCAAAATCTCGTGGTGGAGAAACTTCCTAAACGAGAAACGAGCGAAAACGAACGCGCGCTTGCGGCAGCCATGGACTATGTAGCCGCTCGCGGCGTGACTAAAGTGCACACGATGGTTACGGTGGAGTGCGCGTGTGGATTGTGGCCGCGCAATCTCGGGCGCGACGCCGAGAACGAGGATATGGAGCGAGCTTTCGAGGAGCTTTCGGTTTATCGCACGGCGCACCGAGCACGCGCATTAAAGACACGCATTCGCGCCGCGTTGCCACTTGCCTCGTGGCGTCGACTTTTGACCGATTTGCAGCAGAACGGTGCAGGCGACGATTGGCTTCAACTAGGTTGCTTGAAGGCCATGATCGATGGTTCGCTCGGTTCCCATACCGCGGCAATGCTAAAAGATTACGACGACACGCCAGGATTTAGAGGTCATCTCATCTGGGAGCCAGAGATTCTCGAGCGTCACGTGCGCGAGGCGAGCATGGCAGGCATGCAGGTGATGGTTCACGCCATAGGCGATTATGCCGTCAGAGAACAGTTGGATATTTTCGAGCGGGTGGCACGTCAAGTTCCTGGTCGTGATGCTAGATTTCGCATCGAGCATGCTCAACACATTGCCCCCGAAGACATAAAACGCTTTGGCGCACAAAACGTGATCGCTTCTTTGCAAATGTCACATCTTGCCGACGATGGACGCTGGGCGACGAATGCTATTGGCCGTCAACGTTTGCGTAGCTCATGGCCCATGGCCTCACTCATCGCAACGGGTGCCGTCGTGGCATTGGGCAGCGATTGGTTTGTCACTGAACCATCGCCTCTCGAGGGCATCTATGCGGCTGTTACGCGTCGCACTAATGATGGACGTAATCCCGACGGCCTGGTGCCAGAAGAGAAAGTGAGCGTGGCCGATGCTTTGCGCGGCTATACTTCTGGCGCCGCCTACGCGGCGTTTGAGGAGCACCGACGCGGCAGCATTGAGCCGGGCAAATTAGCTGACCTAGTAATTCTCGATCGGGATCTGCTCGCTATCCCAGTGGATGAAATCCCCCATGCGAGGATCGTGCGAACCATCGTGGGAGGCACAACGGTTTTTCAAGATGGAGTCTCGCCAGCAGTAGGTTGAGCAGGGCGTTGTAAGCCTCGCCGGATAAACGCGCGATACACAATAAAACCAATCCCAAAAAATCCAACACCAAGAAGCGTGGATTCCATGCCGCTGTTAAAGAGGAGCCATATGGTGAAGGCCAAAGCAAACATTGGCAGCGTCAATGAAAAATAAAAATTTGCATCGCGCGACCTGGTTTGCTTAAAGCGAGACAAGATGTCAGCCACAACACAAAATCCATAGGGCAATAGCATGATAAATGTGGAGAGCGTCACGAGGGCAGTGAATTGGTTTGCGAGGCTATCAACGTAATTCATGAAGAGCATGATGCTAATCAACACGGATGACACAGCAGTGCCAAAAACCGGCACATCGTGAACCGAAAGGCGCGCGAACGCGCGAGGCATAAGACCGTCGAGTGCCATGGCATAAGGCATTTGCCCTTGCAACATCACCAATCCAAGAAGACAACCAAATGCCGAGATTAAAGCACCAATGGCTGCGATTGGCGCCGCACCCGCGCCAAGCAAGATATGCGCGGCATCGGCGATAGGCGCTTTCGATTGGGCCAGTGCCGTCTGGCCCACCAAACCGATGACAGAAATGGTGACCATAACATACAAGATCGATGAAATGACGGTTCCTAACACCGTTGCTCGAGGAATGGTTTCCGCGGGATTCTCGACTTGATGTGCTGGAATGGTGGCTGATTCAAGGCCAAGAAAGGCAAACAAGGTCAACAGCATTGCTTGATTAACGCTGGCAAAAACATGGCTTCGATGTTCGACCGCTGGCGCAAGATTGGCGCTGTCGAAAAAAAACAGTCCCCCCACGCCAACTAGGAGCAGAGGGCTTAATTTAAGTATAGTGAGCAACACCTGAAAAAAAGATGCCCGCCTAATTCCCCATGCATTAATTGCGGTAGCCAACCAGATAAGGCCGATCGCCGTTCCACAAGACGCAATGCGATTTTGCGAAATCTCCTCGATAAAAACGCTCAAATAACTAACACAGGCCACCGATAGAGCGGCGTTGCTGATCAAGCACGAGGTCCAATATCCCCAGGCCATTTGAAAACCCGCTAGATTGCCAAATGCTTTGCGCGCGTAGGCGTAAGGCCCGCCAACTTCAGGATTGTTTCGCACCAGACGGCAAAACGTGAGCGCGAGTGCTAGAGCACCGAAAGTAGTCACCACCCAACCGACCACGCTCAGAATGCCGAAGGACGCGAGTGAAACCGGCAGAAAATATATTCCTGCACCAACCATGTTGCCTACTACCAGTGACGTTGCCCCGAGGAGCTTAATGGTTGAACGCATGGTTTTCCCTTTAATTTGTATGACCGTAGGATGAGAGACGACTATTATCGAGATTTAATTAGACACAATAACCGTTAGTCTTTGTCGCCGGTGGGGTGGTGAGATTTTACTGATTGTTCTTGCGGACTTTGGGACTGCCTGTGTGTGGCGAATCGTTAAATTCGAAAACTATCCCTGGACGCATATTCTTGAATTAAAATGATGAATGTTGGCGGCGGGACTGCACAGAGGCCGTCCCCTACAAGTTGAGATTCCTCGAATCGCTCAGGGTCTTGGTCGAAGTTCCATTTCATTAGTGGCCTATTATTTTTTTTATATACATGATATTGCTCGATTGCAAGCACTTGTACTTTAGGATGCTTTTTATGAAAATAGCTGTTTATTTAGTGGTATTTATTAGCTTGGTAGTGGCAAGTTGCGGCCCTGGTACAACTTCTACGAAGCCCGATACTTCGGTGCCAGATACTACCAATCGAGGGCCGGATGCTGGGGGGCGGGTTTCTCAGTTAGGTTTGCAAGACAAAATCTTTTCTGCGGGACTTGCTCATAATTGTTTTATAAAAAAAGATGACACAGTCAAATGCATATACAGTGATTGGTTGGTGCACTTTGATGCAAAATTTGAAGA
>CAYJDW010000046.1:0-20600 GCA_964368985.1 uncultured Myxococcales bacterium
AATTTTGGAACAAACAATTTTTTCCGGCTGTTCTTCTCTTTCATATGTTCTTCTTTGTTCTGTTTGATCATTTGCGCATTGAGCGATGATCATTTGATCATTGGTCGATGATTGCGCGGTCATAGGCACATGCGATGCCGTGATAGGGCAGGGCAAAATCTCTACCACCGGGAAAATACCCAGGTGTTTTTTGCTGAGTTTGGCTATTACGCCTTTTTCGACAAGTTTTCTCAAATCTCTCGAAATCGTCTCTTTTCGATAGCCAAGTCGCTCCATGAAGGCACTGCCACTGATGAAGGCTTTGCCCGCACTGTCAGCAAACAGGGCGATTAGCCTAAACACATCTCTTGCACTGGCAGGAAGTCCTAATTTTTTTAGGGCTGGATAATTGCGACTAAAATCGCCATAGCTTGTTAAAACGGCAGCAGACATCATTTTTCTCCATTTTTTTTAGAGAAAGGCCACTTTTTTAAACCTGAAATCGATTTGGAAATTGACAGCGATTGTCTAGCTGTTTAGGATCTTTTTTAGCTAGTAATAGCTGCCAGTCCAACTGTAGAGGGTCGGAAAGCGGCATTTCAAACGGACATTGTTGAAACCAATGTCCGTTTTTCTTTTGTTGTACCTAATATACGTTGGGAATTAAAAAGAAAGCAACTTGGTGTCTTCGGCGATTAAATTGTCTAGGCCCGTCGGATGCAGGCAAAGGCCCCCTGCAATAATGTAGACACTCACAATTCAAATCATCTTACTTCCACATATCTTTGCCGGTTTTCCGGAGAGCCGATTTAAGACTAATCTAAGATTAGTCTAGCAATTAGAGTATGAGGGTGTCCGCTAGTTTATAATACTAATGTCGACGGAGATAGAAAAAGTTCATCATTTGCCATAATGATTTTTTGACGTTAATCATGAATGATCTTTGACGTTTTGGAAAGATTAGGAGTTTTCATGGCGAAGTTAAAATTATCCATTATAATGGCACTATGCCTCGTGAGTATTTCAGCGCATTCAGCACATAGATCACTTTATCATGGTGCCAAGGACTCGGCATTGAAAGTAAAACAGGTTCGAGCAAAAGGTGCCTATCTTACCAATGGCTTTGTCTCAGAATGTGGCAACGTAATTTCAGGGCTCTCAGGAAATGCTTTAGAGCATTGGTGGCTAGAAATCGAAACGGAACAAGCCAATACATGGTACATACTGCAGTTTGGGGGCAAAGATGAAAATTCTGAAGAAAGATGTATTGAGCTTCATCCACATTCAAGCAGTTATGCTGTTGAACAGGCTGGGAAACTTACAGGGAAAGATCGGCGTGTTTTTGAGCTAAAATCAGGGATCCCCAGGGAAGCAATGACAATTAGAGATGTTTACAATTGGGCATCTGGCTTCGATTCTGAATATTGTTTATGGCATAATAATTGTCAGGATCTTGTTAATAAATTCTTTGCTCATTTCTTCCAAACAGTAGCCCATGATCCTGAAAAAATTGTTTGGCAAACAGCTGACGCTGCCGCAGATGTGGCGGATGTAGCAGTAGCAATAGCAACCTGTCAGATTCTGTAGTTTTTATTAAGACTTAGCAATTTGGTTGTTCTATAGAGAGAGCTGTTACTTCATGAGCACTAAACGACATCTAAAAGCCTTGATGATAATGTGCTTTTTAGCTGCAATCAATGCGCCCAAAAGCGAGGCATTCGAAGACCCGAATCTCACAGCAGATCATGGTATAGGTCTTGCTGTGGGGGGGCTTAGCTTAGCGGGAATATCGTATCGCCAGTTCTTTAGAAATTGTTTAGGATTTCAGGCTACGGTAGGGGGTTTTCCTGCTTCTGATTATTTCGATACATTTGCATCAATGTTTCTAACCTACAAGATATATGAAAAACCATCTTTAGTTCGCCTCTATTTCTTATTGGGAACAGGGGCCATTTTAGAATCCAATTTCAATCTATCATTAAATCCTGGCGTTGGAATTGGGATTGAGTATTTTGTACGCGAAAACTTCGTTCTGGATTTTAATCTAGGAGCGACTCCAATAATACACGTTAACCATAAGCAGCATTTGCTAGGGTATATCCCCATTCCTCTCCCTGGACTGGCGCTTATGTATTATTTCTAATTAGTCATTTCGTTATATTCAGCGTGGAGTGCGAAGTCTGATATTGGAATGGGAGTGGGCCTCGTTCTATCTTTGTGAGTAAATGGATATTGAGGGTTTAAGGACGTTACGGTTTTGGCATTAACTGCCATGATAATTTCCACAACTGTAGGTAACAAATAGCTCATTACTGCTTGAAGAGAATTCACGTCTCGGTTCAAGCTTGAAAGAGTATTTCTTAGGCGGTCTAGCTCTTCCAGTTTTCCGCTATGTGCCTCCAAATCTTTTTGAATATCATTAAACAACCAGTTAAAATTCGAAGCCGTCGGTATATCTAACGTGTTCCAACCCTTCTTTTTGAGATCTTCGATAGGTTCTCTGACATTGGCGTTTGCATCATCGGCCCATTGAAAGGATTTTTTAGTTTCACTCATGAACATTCTCCTCAAAAAACTCTGCGAAGTGTGTATCGGAAAAAGGCTTTGTATCGAAGCGAAAACTCTGGTTCATATCTGCTTTGACAAAGTGGCATTGAATACCAATGGGTGTGGCTCGCCTGGTAATTTCAAACAGCGCATGAAGAGGTACTTTGGGGGGAGCAAAAATGACAAAGAATAGATCACCACACCAATATTCAAGCATGTTAAAATGTATTTTTCCCAACAAAATTCTTAGGATATTTAATACATCTAAGGACGTGCCAGATCCAATATTTAAGCGAATGCCAACACTAATCCATGCCTTGTAAGTTTCATCGTCCATGCCCATTCGGGGCTGACCTATGATTTTGCCCAAAATATCTAAGCGCGCTCCCCATGCCTCGTCTATATAACGACCATCACAGAGACTTTCAATATTTTCTAGAACTTCCTCGAAGGGTTTAGTTAGGCTTCTTACTAAGGCTTTAAGTCGGGGCGATTGAGCAAATTGATGCAAAATTAATGATTCTGCTTCGTCGATTAAATTCACGATGGTACCTCAACTTTTTGGTCGATAAAAATATCATTGAAACTGAGAGAGGCGATTTGATTGGCTTTGATTACGGTAGGGACAGGATTCCCTGTGATTTTATCTCTAAGCAGCAGCTCTGAAACGTCTAATACTTGAGAGTGGTCAAGCACCGCACTATAAAACCTGGATGGATAAACCTCGCCCCCAAGTTTGAAGTGATTTTTGCCATGATTTGCAAATGTGTTTTTGAGAGCGGTTAATTCTTCTTCATTGAGCAAACGTCTAACTTTAAGTTTAATATGCAAAGACAAGTTGACCATCTCAGGGCGACTGAATCTAATGAATCGTTTTTGCTTAACAATGGGATCAATGACAGTGAAGGTTGTTTGGCCAAAGGTTGGAATACCTAGGGGTTTACATTCCCATAGGGCATAAGCAATTTGTTCGTCTTCACCTCCTTTGAGGATTACTTCAAAACCACGTTCGTATTCCTTGATATGCACGGCCTCAACCTTGTCGACTTTCATCAAGCGGGCATGAATACCTTCATAGCTCGACGATCCTTTTGCCCTAAGTTCAACCAGCCGCGTTCGTCTTAGATCATCATCTGTTTGGCGGAGACAGCCTAACCCAAGAGTTTCCTTGATAATCGCAGAACTCCAACCGGCTACAGGGGTGATGATTTGAGCTGGGGTATCGCCGTGAGCCATAATCGGTCCGGAGTCTTCGGCTATAAATTCACCTTCTTTTTGCATCAAGGTATTGGAAGAGTTTTTAACTTCATCTACCAAACGAAAAATATCCCCACCGACAGTTCGAATGCACGAATCTTTTGCCACGCAAACATTTTCTTTTAACGTCAACATGGCCTTGATTTTGGTCTGTTGAGCCAAATTTCTATAGGTGCCTGTTAGTTTGCAAAGAGCATCTAACGAGGAACCAAAAGCCGTGTCAGGATTAAGTGAACTGTAGAGGGCTTGAGCAGCTTCCCAAACTTGCCGTGCTTGATTGCTCACGATAGCGGTTAACTGGCCGGCTATTGTGCCTGGCCCAAAATTTAATGTCGGATTGACCTCTTTTAGCAATTCTTCTTCTAAATCGGCCTTAATCGATGGCATATCCTTGGCTTTAAAACCTTCTTCAGTTAAGCCCCAAGCGTGATTCATAATTTAAACTCCACTGCTTCGTTGATGGGAATGATGGATTGATTATTAAGAATGATGTTGAAGCTAATAGTCAGCGCTCGGAGGCTATCTTCTAGCACTTTAAAATCGGTGATTTGAGCTACGTCAGGAATGGTTTCTATTTGACCGAGCATGACGTGGCGCAAAAAACGGTCATTCCGTTTCTTACCTAGGATTTCGGTCAAATAGGGGATGCCAATGCTTGTATCCATGAACCATTCACCTGCCAAGGTTTTAAGTCGTATGGATATTAATTGTGCGATAGCATCCGAGTCCGTGGCACATAGTTGAAAGTCGCCGTTGGAGATTTCCAAGTCTTTTTTATGCAGGGCGAAGTCCATTATTCGGCGACCACTTTTGAGGTTGCGACTGAGGAAGAGCTTTTCAATAAAGGTATTGGGGGGTCACCAATCTTATGAGTATGAAGGTTAAAGATATTAATAATTTTGTTCAGCTCGGCTTCAACCCGGCTAGCGATTGCTAAAGCCTCGCTAGCATCCGCCGATCCTAAGCGAATTTTTTCGCCGTCAATATGAAGTTGCACACCACCATCTTTGCCCGCCACAAAATTCGTTTTATGGGCGCCGCTAAGCGGCTTCGATTCGGGGGAAATCCCTGGAATGGCCACTGCGCCCTGCAAACTAAATCGTTCACTGTAGACCTCGTCAGAGGCCAAATCAGCGACCCACTCATCAATGCTTGATTCATTAAAAACCAGTTGCACAAAATCACCAGGCTGAATGGGAAAGGATATGAAGAATCCGCCCGCCCGCGGAAACAACACGGGTACCTCAGAAAGTACCGGCAATTGTTCTTGGATGATTTCGCCATCTAAGGTTTTTATAGCTCGCTTGAGCACGGGGGAAACGCTCACTTGCTGCTTGGCAGGGTCATAGCTTTCCACTTTGGCGATCAAAGCGGTGTGTACATCAAGCAAGCGGTTTTCTATGGCTTGTTTGAGCAGTTGGGTCAGGGTGGGTATCTGTGTCATGGGGGCTATTATAATGGCTAGATGGTTGGATTGAGGCTCAAAAAATGAGGTTCGAAAAAAAAGATAGATCGAGCTTGCGTAATACCACATAAATGTGGTACATATGAAAGTATTAACGGATGGTGTTATGCCACTTAGTGGAAAAAAAATGCGCTCACTTTTCATAGCTGAGGGTTATGAGGTGATTAAAGGTCAGGGAAAGGGCAGCCACTTTAAACTCAAAAGAAAAGGCTCACCAACTGTTACCATTCCTGATCACAAAGAATTGTCGATAGGAGTGGAAAAAGGTCTTTTAAAGACCCTCGAGAGCATAAAGGAGTAATCATGAAATATAGCTTTAAAATTCATAAAGAAGGTAAAGGTTTTTGGGCTCAAGGCATTGAGTTGCCTGGCTGTTTTACGCAGGGCGATTCAATGGAGGAGCTTCAAAAAAATATGCGTGAGGCTCTCAATCTAATCGTTAGTGAGCCAGCTGATTCTGATGATTTTGTGCCATTTCCAGATAAATCAATAAAAGCCTCTAGAAGTATTGTTAAAGTACCAGTTGATCCTCAGGTGGCTTTTTCCTTTTATGTTAGGCTTTTTAGAAAGAAACATAAGCTCACTCAGAAACAGGTAGCCAACAAGCTAGGTTTTAAGAGTATTTTTCAATACCAACGACTTGAATCAGCCAATTACAATCCGACTTTAAATACATTGGCTCTAGTCAAGGTATTGTTTCCTGAAATTTCCTTAGATCAACTTTGTGATATTGGCTAAAAATGCCTAAAAAAAGAGATCTCGGTACCGAATTATTGCAGGGGGTCCAAGAATGTAAACACGGCAAGGGCAAGCGATATGAAATCACCATGAGTTCTGGAAATGTTTTTGAAGATCTTGGCATAGCCAAACCTGCTCTGCATTTAATGAAGGCTGATTTAGCAATTGCTAAAAAAAAGAGCTCAGCGGTGAAGTTTCTTGAAAAAATGACCGGCGGTCCTCTTACTTTTGGAAAAATGATTCATTCTATTCGAATTTGCGATGAAATATCTCAATCAAAACTCGCAGAAATGACAAACATTTCAAGATCTCACTTGCGCGATATTGAGCATGAGAAAAGATTTGTTAGCATCGAAAAAGCAATACAATTCGCTAAGATTCTTGGATACTCGAAAACCCAGTTTATCTCCATGGCTATTGATGACCAACTCAGAGCGGCAGGCCTTCCTTTTGTGGTTGAGCTTAAAAAAAAACGACTAAATACGTAGCCAAATCATAGGCATTGTTTAATGTTGTTTTATGGGTATTATATACTGCATGAAAAATCAATCATTATTAGATTTAGAACAATCTATTCATTATATTAAATCAATCGACTTTACCGCGATCCTAGACAAGCTCAGGAATCAAATGGGCTGGCAAGAAAGCCACGCTTTGGAAACATGCGACATGTATCGCAAATTTCTAATCTTGCAGAGAAAATATGGGCATATGTATAATTTGCCACCATCGGAAGATATGGATGAGTTTTGGCATATGCATATTCTGGATACCAAAGCCTATAGAAAAGATTGCGATGTCATATTTGGCCATTATTTAGACCATTACCCTTATTTGGGAATCGATGCGACTTCAAACTTGAAAGACTTGGAAAATGCCTTTTCAAAGACTCAAGAGCTCTACGCCTTGGAATTTGGGGGCCAAGAAATATTTGAAGTGCGTGGATTTTGGGCAAAAATGTGGACTTTTTTTAGGGTTTCTTTTGCCACAAGACCAAAAAGGGTTGGGCTAACCAACAGTTAAGAGATTTTTTACCCTTCTAATATAAGTCTTTCTCATCCCTAAGGTATGCTGCTAGCCTAGCCCTTATATTGGGAACAGCTTATGGATAGCCCGCCAAACAATGAATTACCAAAAAAAATAGAATTTGATGGGTTGTCGCATGAGGTAAGCAAAATTATACGGGACCCAGTACTTCAACAGACCATTGGACAATTTCGAAAAAATGAAACTGCTTTTAGAATTATTAAGGGAATCGGTTTTAGTATTGCTTTAGCATCTGGTATATTTGGTTATTTCTTAAAGGCTAATTCTGAGGCTGATGATCGAAAAGCTGCTGCCATAACAAATATTATCAATGAAAAAAAAGAATTTGCTCAAAGAGTTAATAAAGGAATTCTGGAAGTTAGAAAAACTAGATATTTAATCAAATACGACTGTGACTATGGCAAAGCTCCATCATCATATGAACAAGGGCAAAAACGATTTTTAGCTCGAGATAAATTAGTGGAGTCTTTTAATGGCGTAAGAGAAGTCTTTGACGAACAAATTTTTCAGATATTTCTTGAATTAACAGCGTTTGATGAGAGCGTCAGGGACGTCTGCGACAAGCAAGCCCCAGGAGACGAGGCATGGTTGTCTATTGCTAGAAAAGCAAACTAACAAATCAAAGATTCCATTAAGGCTGACCATAGCAAACTCGAAGAACTCAGCAATGGAATACTTGAAGGCAGTAACCAAAGATTCTAGCGTCCTTGGCCACAATAAGAAGCACGTGCAGCTTTACGAGAAAACATTTTAGCAATTTTTTTAATCAGTTTCATGATATAGCTCCGCTATTTAATAATTCATATTCATCGACGATAAACTAGCCAATTAACCAGACCGCCATAACGATGAATAAGGTTGAAATGATCCAAATCATATTAAGACCTCACTGTCTATAGCTGTCACCATATATGGAAGATAGGTCTGCACAATAGAGATTAATTACACACACTGTAAAATAATTTCTTAATGACGATTAAATGATATTTTATATAAACAAATAATAAGGGGGCTATAAATGATACTTACTATCACTGTTTTAACAGTATTCGTGATCACTTTAATAACAATATACTTTCTTCTACGTTAAGCACTTAGCGTGCTTTCAATCTCACACTCCCAATCCCCCCCAAAATTAGCCCCCGTAAATCGCACTTTTTGGACCACTACAAAACCCTTGTACATAGCCGAATTAATATGCAGCAAACGGCCTGGTGCAAGCTCGGGCATTAAACGGGCTTTTATAACAACTTCTCCCTTTTTGCCTATTTCAGGCGAGTTCATTAAACCGCTTTCAGCGCTGAGGGAAATCGCTTCCTTTTGCAGAGCCGCACCTTTTTTTAGGATTTGCAAAGCGCCGTTTTGGACGGATGCATTCATGTTTTGGCCATGTAGGATGTGGGATATCGCGAGCATAGGACTGGTTGAAATCGATAGACTGCGACCTAGTGCGGCATTTAATTTATTGAGTTGGTTATCGGCGTTACCGGGGGGGAGGTGAAGTTGCTTAGCCAAATCACCTACCACCGTTTTAACCGGCGTGCCCTTGGCATAACTTTTGTTAGTTCGCTTAGTCTGGATAGCCGTCGCTCCATCACCGCATGAAAGAGTGGTTTTCCAGGAAGCATCTTCCTGAGTGTGATTGCACCTGACCATGTCGCCCTGAAAAATAATTCCAACATTATCTTTGTACCCGGCCTTAAGCACCACGGGCACACGCTTGTATTTTGATAGTGTTGCTCGATTTAGGGGGCCCAAGTTAAAAATCTCTATATGGCAAGGATTTGGTTCAATAGTTAAGTCTTTTTCTATTTCGAAGGCTATATCGAGGCCGGTAATTTCCGTATCCCCTACTTTTAATTCAACAACTCGCTCAAACAAGTGCATGAGCCACCAATATGAAATCGCTATGCAGCGTCTTTAAATTTAATTTAGCGTTAGGCGTCTTAGCTAAGAGAAAAAACTCTGTGACCAATTCACCTCGCCGGTGCACAAAGAGCGGCCAATCGACCATTAGCTTGATGCCTAGAGCAATCGCCTGCTCAACCTCATCGTATAAATGCATGACCCAAAACTGCCCCCGCTCGATCCACTCAAACTCCAGGGTGTAGGTATGACTGAAAAGCTGATTTTCTTGCGAAAAATAAGGCGCATCCGATGAAATGGGGATTTCCACAGCTTCCATTTTTTAACGCCCCCAATAAGGAGATCGAGTTGGTGGTAGCTTCCACGGGGTTCGCAGTGGCTTGGTTTCTTGCAAACCTTTTTTTTGTTTAGGCTGAGCTCGTGGGGTTTTTGGTTTAGGTATTTTAACCAACAACTGATCGATGATCCGGATTTGTTTGGCCGTACAATTAAAATGCAAAGAGGCCGAGGTATCTCCCCCCCGCTCAACGCTCAGACTTTCAAGTACCATATGGTCATAGGTTTTGAGCGAAGTGGCTATCGTGATGGGCTCACGTTTCCTAAAAATTTCTTCAATTTTCTTAAATGCTATTTCGGAAAAATCATTGCTTTCGCCAGCGTTGAATCGCTTAAAAGAATCAAAAGCAGTGAGGCCTACCCAAGTCATCGGCGTATTGGTGATGATGCAATCTAAATCAAGGGATATTGGTTTGCTGTAGATGTGGTCAGCAATAACAGAGCCACTCTCCACCGGATGCTCAGTGATTTCCGACGAAAAATTGTGCTTTTCACTCACGATGGCATCAAGCACCAGCTCACCGATGCGGTGCTCTTTGCCATGCAGGTACCATGAGATTGCTTCACTGACGTTCATTGAAGCGCTCAGCTCTAACCATGACTGTGCTCGTGTCAGTGGTCGTGACATTTTCAGCACTGTGATTATTTTTCACAATCAAAGACGGAGCAGCGATGATTTTTCTCTCGCCAGGCTGCTTTTCTTTGCTCACCACAAATTCAACCAGCGCTTGACCGTCTTGCAGCGTATTGATGCGATATTGGACTTCCATATCATTGCCAACCGCGCACATGATACCCCATTGGCCTTTGTCTAAGGCTAGCGTTTTTTCGCAATGGATTTTGTGACCCTTGATTTCCCCCTCAAGCACCGCCTTGATTTGCAGCGGCACTTTTATCTTAGATAAAAAATGGGCACAGCCCGGCAACAGCAATAAGGCGGCCAGAAAAAAACTAATTCGCATATTGAGAAACTCCCATGAGGGTATTGAAACGCTCTTTTTCGAGCTCGGCTCTGACAGCTTTGGAAACTTCACCACCGATAGCTTGAGGATCAGCGCCCGTTTTAACATTGACGGCTACGTTGACGTTTTGAGTAGAAGTGAGTCGGTTTTGATTGGCTATACTTGGAGGAGCGGGGGCCAAGCGGGAATGCAGAGGCACTGGTTCCATCTGATGGTAAATTTTTCCGACGTTTTTGACCGTGGCTGAAAAGCCGTTCTTTAAGAAATCAGGCAACATGTTGGAAAGAAGGTCAGGGATTTTTTGCGCAAGCCCGATAAACATGGCCCATAAATCGCCCACTAAGCCATAAAACCAATCTTCGAACGATTTGCCCCAGGCTCGACAGCGTTGATAGGCTGATTTTAAATATGAATCACCACCATCGAAAGCTTTCCATAGGTCCTCTATGATGAAGGTTAGAGCGACAAGCACGAATCCAGCAAGAAATTTAAAGCGGCCTATGGCGGCGAAAGCCAAACCCGCTTTAATCGCCAAAAAGACTAAGCCCTCACCTAAAGCAATAATACCTAAACGAAGGATTGTTGAGATAGCATTAGAATCCTGCATTTTGATGGATAGGTTCCCCCATTTTTCCATCGCCTTCGTTAGAGCCGGCATAATGCCCTGAATGAGGGTGTCTACCACGCCGCTAAAAGCAAACTTCATGCGTTTGAGTTCTTGATTAAACTTTTCAGCCTTAGCGATAGCCTCGCCATCTAACACATGCCCTAAGCTACGAGCCTCCGCCCGCATCTGACTTAAACCTTGAGAACCACCCTTGAGCATTTTGAGCATCATTGCGCCTTGATCACCGAACATGGAATCGACTACCCAAATACGCTCGCTTTGAGTTGGCAACTTGTTCAGTTTGTCGGCTACTTCATCGAGCATGTCTAAGGGCTCGCGAATATGACCCAGCGCGTTTTTGGGATTAATTTTCAGCTTGTTGAAAGCATCAAAAGCTTCACCCGAGCCTGACAAAGAATCCACTGCGCGAATTTGCAGTTCTTTGAGGCTGTCGCCCAAGGTATCAATCGTCACACCCGACTTTTCAGCCGCATAGCGCATTTCTTGTAAGGCGCTCGTGGCGATTCCTAGATAACCTGAGGTCTTTCCAATGTCTGCCATAGCATTGGCGGTCTCAGTGATGAAACCAGTGATTGCTTGAACAACAAAATGACCAGCGACAGCTTTTAAAACTTTGTTGGCATTATCAGCAAATTTGTCCACTTCTTTGGTGGCTTTGCGAAATTCAGTGGCATTGGTTTTGAGCGTAAACAGAGCTTCGAGTGTGCGTATTATCATACTGCTATTTTAAGGCATGGAGGGTCGGATTGAGGCTCAAAAAATAGAGTTGAGCACAAAAATTCTCAGCCTCCCCGTAATTCACTTCTAGCGATACCACTTGACATATTTTTTCCGAATCAATTTTTTTGATTTCACTAAAAAAATCACAAGCACTACACATAATTATTAACATGATTTTGCGTCCATTTTACGGCATTTGCTAGCATCTTCTTCGCTTAAAATAGCGTCAATTTTACGCCCTAGGTTTACGGATGAATCAACCTATATATAATTTATCCCTTACATATTAGGAGAATTTCGATGAAGAAATTATTTTTATCTCTGTCTATTTTGGCTCAAGTGGTTTTTTCCATGGAAAGAGAGGAAATAGAATTAGATACAAAGTGCGCAGATGAAGAATGTCACCAACCCGTTGAGCAGGCTATTTCACCATCTCACACATTACCCAATTTTCAGGCTTACTCATTTATTGACTGTCTAAAACCTGGAGAAGTTCTTTTTAGTGTAACGACGGAGGAAGGCTTAAATGTATCAAATGAGTTTAAGGATTTTTTTGTGGTGTGCCATCAAGCTGAAAGATATGGAGATGCGTATTATTTTGTTCCACAAAATATGAAGGATGATGCTGAAAAAGCTCTAGCTCTATATTCGAAAACATCACCTAGCTTTTATGCTTATCTGATACCAATAAAGAATGATGAAAAATTTTGGGAGCTTGCGGCCAAGACAACTCCAGGCTGTGGGCATAAAGGTGGAGCTTGGGAGAAGGAACAGCATATTCGCTATGATCCAGATAATGAGAATTGGGTAGAGTTATATAATGGCGGCTATAAGCTGCTTGATAAGGAAATAATACGATATGCCAGAAATGCCCCAGCCCAAGATAGTAACCAACATAACAACTGGAGCTGTGGACCTAATAGTGGGTATCGAGCTCTCCGTATTTTGAATGAAGTCGGCTATAATTACGATAGTTTTGTAGAAAATTGCCCCAGAACAATAAATTCAAATGTTTTAGGGTGGATTGTAGGCTTAGCTTTCTTGGATCCCGGGCTGGGTTTCTTAGCCTCAACCAAAACTGATGTTGGGCCTAAACCCGATGTTTTGGCTAATTACCTTACTTCAAAAATGAATGCTCATAGAGCTAAATTTTCTGGCTATTCTGAGCCGGTAGACTATGAAGATCGAGTAAGTAAAGACATCCTAAGAGGGCTCCCTACCATTGTCTTATTAGTTTCTGGAACCCTGAGTATGCACTATGTTAATATAATAGGATTTGTACCGTGTGATTGCGTTTGGGATGGTAAACTATGTGACGGTATTACTGATGTAGTCATATTGGATACAGATAAGGAAATTGGAGTGATGAAAGCTTTCCTTCTAACCAAATGGATGGATCGAAGCGGCTATGCCGATCTTTTGTTGGACAGCAGATATAATACTGTCGAATTTTTAAAAAAAGGTGCGCATTATTAATGCTATAGCTGTTTCTATAAATCAGCAAAACTCGCTCAAAGTGGATCTTTAAAGGTCCATTTACAAGACTCTTTTGTTCGGCATATTTTCTCATCAAGCCCATTGCAATCAGGATAGGGAATACGAGCAAAGGTTCGAATAGTATCTCCCAAAGGCTTGCATATATCGCTCGGAGATTTGGCAATTTGGCACACATTCTTGCCGTAGATTTTTAATGATTCACATAAATTTTGATTGGCATTTGCTTGACTGCAAAATTCCTCAGCCGCTTTCCTTGCATAAGCAATGTTTGAATAGCATTTAAAATCTACGCAGCCACTAGCTCCTACCAACAAAAATACTATGAACGCAGTTTTCATTTTTTATCCTATGACCAAACTCACTTCTCCTCGCTACTTGATTAGCATAGATTAAAAAGAGGGTTGTGCCTTCCTCAAAGACTTCATCTCTAAATACTCGATGCCCCTTGACAATTTTTTTCGAATCCATTTTTTGATTTCACTAAAAAATCTTCAAAGATTACTCAGAATTGTTAATGCAATTGCGCCCATGCTTTACTGGCTTTGCCTGCATTTTATCGGCGCCAAATAGTGGTAAATTTATATTCTATATTTACAGGCTGATTGATTTATATAGAATTTCCCCATTACTTATTGAGGAGAATTTCGATGAAGAAATTATTTTTATCTCTGTCTATTTTGGCTCAAGTGGTTTTTTCCATGGAAAGAGAGGAAATAGAATTAGATACAAAGTGCGCAGATGAAGAATGTCACCAACCCGTTGAGCAGGCTATTTCACCATCTCACACATTACCCAATTTTGAGGCTTATTCATTTATTGAATGTCTAAAACCTGGTGAGGTCCTATTTAGTATAACGACTGAGGAGGGCTTAAATGTATCAAATGAATTCAAGGATTTTTTTACCGTCTGCTATCAAGCAGAAAGATATGGAGATGCGTATTATTTTGTGCCAGAAAATATGAAGGAAGATGCTGAGAAAGCTCTAGCTCTATCTTCGAAAACATCACCAAGCTTTTATGCTTATCTGATACCAATCCTCGACTCAGATAAGTTCAAAACTCTTGCATCCAAAACAGCTAGCGGATGCAGCTCTAAAGAGGGGAAATGGTTCAATAGTGTGAATTGGAAAGGACTCGAAAGGGTTTATGCTGAAGGCTATACTATGCTCGAAGAAAGTAGAGTCAGATATGCTCAAGTTGCTCCTGTACAAGATAGTACCCAACACAGTGAATGGAGTTGCGGGCCAAACAGCGGATTTCGCGCTATGCGTCTCTTAGGCCTAACTTTGGAGGATTACGAATACTGGGCTCTTGCGGAAGGATGTCCTAAATCACTATCCCGCCAGGATTTGATAAATCCTGGCGTTCGAGTAGCTGCAATCTCAGGAATCCTTGGAATATTTCTTACCCCTTTCACTGGAGGTATCTCATTGATAGTGGGAGCGATCGGGGTAGGGGTAGGTTCAGCTACAGCCGCTACTGGTGCATACGCTCCCATTGAAGTAGGGCCGAGACCACATATTTTAGCAGCATATCTGACAGAAAATCCTAAGATGCAGAAGGAGAAGATGCGGGCCTACTTCCATGGTTTTTCTGATCTAGATTATGAAATAAATATTGTTTGCGAAATTAGAGAAGAAAAACCAGTTATTGCATTATTAATAAACGGCACCACCAAAATGCATTATGTAACCATCATTGGGATGAAACCTCAAGGTGATCATATTAGCGAAGTGGTGATTTTAGATACCGACGGAGAAATTGGTACAATGTCTCAGTCAGATCTACGTTTCAGGATGGATAGAGATGGTTATGCTGGATTGTTGCTTAATGCAAAATATAGTATTATTAAATTCCACGTACCAATTGACCTTTCTGCGTATTACGCAACAGGCCGACGGGTATACGACGAGGCGGGGCTGGCTCGAGCATGCAAAATTGCAGGAGCAAGATTAACACAAGCAGACAATGAGAAAATAGATCGCATGATATTTTAGTAGTGCTAACTTAAACTTTTATTGTAACCTACATAGGCTGTCCCATGACAACTAAAAAATTCATCAAATTACAAGTCAACTTTGATCAAATCACGAAGCTAAAATCCATGTTCATGGTGATATTTCTTGTAGGAATTCAGGGAGGAAGTTGTGCTGAATATGCTTGCTCCCCAAATATCGGCCTTGCCGTACGAAAAGCCAATGAGTTTTGTCAGCAAGCACATGGTAATAAAAATGCCTGCGAGGCGCTAAATATTGAAAATAACGTATGTGGATTTCTTAAAGATACAAATGAATGTTTACCTTTAGGGCATGGAATTCATACTTTTATTATTGCTCATCGCGACGAGTGTAATGCACTTGACAAACAGGTATGTCAGGGAAAAACAACATGTGAATGGAGAAGTAAGGATTCGAATACCATGAAATTCGGTGATTACATCAAAAGCTGGCCCTGAGTTTAAAGTATGTTTTATAGTTTTCTTATTAATGCTATAGCTGTTTCTATAAATCAGCATATTTCCCTAAAAGTGGATTTTTAAAGGTCCAGCCACAGGACTCTTTGGAACGGCAAATTTTCTCATCAAGCCCATTGCAATCAGGATAGAGAATACGAGCAAAGGTTTGGAGAGTATCTCCCAAAGACTTGCATTTATCGCTCGGAGATTTGGCAAATTTGCACACATTTTTGCCGTAGATTTTTAATGATTCACATAAATTTTGATTGGCATTTGCTTGACTGCAAAATTCCTCAGCCGCTTTCCTTGCATAAGCAATGTTTGAATAGCATTTAAAATCTACGCAGCCACTAGCTCCTACCAACAAAAATACTATGAACGCAGTTTTCATTTTTTATCCTATGACCAAACTCACTTCTCCTCGCTACTTGATTAGCATAGATTAAAAAGAGGGTTGTGCCTTCCTCAAAGACTTCATCTCTAAATACTCAAGATAGGCGAAATAATCCAAAACCTGATGAGCATCAGCGACGTCATCGATAGACCAATGCCGCTCGATCTCCATCAAAGACGCGTGATAGTGTTTAGAAGTGACAATTCGATGGATTACCCACGGAATCTCGGGGGGCTTTACCCTTGAGCTTGATTCAGAGCGGCCCGATTTATAACGCCGCTCAGCAAACCCCCCTCGTCGAAAAAATCACCATAATTGACCTCTAAGGCAAAACCAAGCCATCGGAGGGTTAAATCATAGTTGCCGGCTAAATCGACTTCAGGCTCGAGCACGGGCCAACGGCCGGGTTCGCGCTCGATGCGAGTGGATTTTGCTAGTTTTTCGGTGATACTAATAAGCTCTGGATAAGATAGACGTCCAATGATATCGCCAATCATAGCAGTTGGATTAGAGCCTTTGTCGCTATCACTTAGAGCAGGCCCTACCAATCGGCCAATAGTACTTAAAAGTTCCATGCCGTCGGCAAAACCAAGCTGATTTACTTTAAAGCGTACCCCATTAATTATTTTTTCTTTTTCTTTGCGCATTTTTAGCCCACCACCGCTTCAAGTTTAGCTACCCTAAAAATCCATTCGATCTCACCTGGCTCATCGCTTATTTCAATTTTTGGCATTTTTTGTATCCAAGCGTGTGCGCCCATAAATACTGTAAACCCTTGTTTATCGTTTCGAATAAGAATAGGCCCCACGCCAATACCATTTGGAGACTTCATGTCAGCGTTATACATAGCCGACGCAACCTTGTTATCTGGGGACATTATCATCAGTGTCATACCCACCGTTGCCCGTTGATCGCAGGTCTTAAGCCTAACAACTTGTCCGTCGCAGCCTATTTGATCCTCAAAACCATTAGAATCATATTCAATAGTGATGAAGCTACCCTTGCCATATCCACTAAATGAATAACCGTTGAAAATAACCGAATAAGTTGAAGAGTCATATTGCTCAACTGCATGCATGCGCTGGCCTCCTTTAAGTGGTCACGGTGCCTTGGATTTCGATGTAATGAATTGCGCCGGCTAAACGACCGCCAAATCGTACGTCAGGCAATATGCGTCGCCCTCTTGTGGCTGGATCGATATCCTCAATATTAGGAATGCTTACCCAAGGCTCAGGATCAGCGGCGAGCAAGCCTCGATAAACTGCCTCTTTGAGCTGTGCCATGATTTCAGAGCGCACCAAATCAACGCCTTGCAAGGTGAATGGGATTTTAGGATTGACCATGTACAATCTGAAAAGCCGCTCTTGGATACGGACATGAAGCCAGTCGATACCATGGATGATATCTATGTATTCGCCTTGAGCGACACGGCCGTCTAAGGTCACGCCGACGTCTTTGATATTGATGTAGCGATTGATGTTAGCAGCTTCTAATTTGGTGATAGTATCCGTGCTTAACTGAGCCTTGCTAACGCCTTCCAGTTCTTTAAAAGCCCATGAAGCTGAACCGGGGGCTTGAGATAGCATTTTGCCCATCCAGGCTGCGGCAGGAAAATCTTCGGGAAGTGCATTAGGGCCCGTTTGGGGGGCGGTTTTGTGAATAGCAAAAACGCGTTTGCTCTCGGCTAAAGCGGTTTTAAATCCATCTAAATTAACATTCTCTGTGCCTAGCTCAAAATCGATACCAGCCAAGAGCCGCCTGGTTGAAACGGCTGCAACTAATTCTCCTATCTCTCTAATGTAGTCAGCGCCATCGGTTTTATGATCACTGGCTAGCAACACGCCATAGAAATCGGAGTCGGCATCCATAGTGGCTTGGAGAGTGTCAGTGATAGTTGTATCCCTGTCCTCGCGTTTACCGATCTTAAACTTAGGCACTTTCGGATTTTGGGAGACCAAAGCTTTTGCGGTCAGATAGAGCTTTGACTTTGTATCCAGCTCTTTGGGTAAATCCGACAAATAGCTAAAAGTCTTAACCCGCTCTTTCCATAGGTCGTGATGAGCTATGATCAACGGCACCCCAAAGCCAGTTTGCGCCATCTGCAGGCTGTTAGTAGAAATCGTAATGTTAACAATATTGTCTAAACTCATAATAAATTCTCACTCACTTCCACGGATTCGAAATACCCACCTTGTGGCCAAGCGTGATGTTCTTTAACCATGAGCCTAAAAACCACGTCAAAAGCCGCTCGAGCTTCCTTGCGTTGGTCAAAACTAGTGGAAATATCTAGGACCGGATGATTCTCAACAAAAACTAAACCCGCGCTTCTTAGTTCATCCCGATAAACCGGATTCGCTAAAGCTAGGCGAGCACGCTCAATCAAAGCTCTGGATGATTGTTCGCCTCGGGCTTGCCTCGAAATAATTTGCACGCTGATCGTGAGCTCACGATAACCATGGAGCTCCAAGCTGATATCACTATCGTGAAATGTGTAACTACTGTGGTCTCTGCCAACGGTGCTACTTTGTCCCAGAGCCAAAATCCCAAAAGGCCGAGGGAGCAGCTTGCGGGGTTCGTCCTCCCATACAAATGGCAGACCCGTGGCGCTCACAAAAACGTTTTCTAAGGCGCTTTGTATATGCGACCAGCTCATGTCACCTCTCGAACTTGATGAGTGATTGAGCCTTTTAGATGGCCGTTGTGGATCAGTGGCTTCGGGCTTTTTTTGCGCTTGATTGTTTCTTTACTGAGCGGTGGCGCAATACATCTAACGATGGTCTCCTTCATGTCACCAACGACCACTTCACCCAATTGAGTGAGAGCCTGTTTCATCGTCAATTTGCCGACCACATAAGCGTCTTGCAGTTTGGCAATGAGCTTCACGTACTCTGAGCGCTTCAAATCTAGCGTCGAACGAAAAAATGAGCGAGCCGGAATGCCGCGATCTTTCGAACCGAACTCATGCACCGTAGCCAAGTCAACCATGGTGAAATCATCATCGACCGGTTCATCTTGCAAAATGCCTACTGCCACGTGAGGCGATTTTTGCATTTTTCGCAGCCGCTTTTCTAGCTTCATTTGCTCGCGCTTGTCGTCCTTGAGATTTTTCATACGACGCGTGCTCCCATCGATACGCAACTGCACAGCCGCTCAAACTCAAGGCGATAGGTGGTTTTGTTGGAGCTAGCCTCTAAACGAGCGGGCTGCCCCATAGGTGATAAGGCAAGTTTATCGGCTGCTAAATAGTGCCAGCTGGGCCCATAAAGCTCACCCCATACTGAAGGATTGAGTTCATTTTTAGCTTCATTGATGACACGACTAAGCAGCTTTTCATCGGCCTGATCAAACTCTGGGAACCGTTCCAAAAAATCTTTAATCACAATCCCACCCCATAAGCACAGGCCTTAGGCGTATAGACCTGCACACCACCGAATCGGGCATGGCAATGAATGCGAATATTCATGCCAGCGGCTTGAGGCTCGAGCATTTCAAACTCTTGAGGGATGTACATTTCGAGCGCTTGTGGCGTCCGTGGGTAGACCACGCATTTGTTTTCCAGGTGGACCCATGAATCGATATTTTTCAGATAGGGATTGTTGGTCAAAATATAGTTAAGAATTGTCACATGGCTTTGGGGTGTAATTGGCGTCTGGGCTATATGCGCGTAGTGTTTCACCGGTAACAGCAATGTATCAGGCAGCAGCACGTTGTTAGTGTTTTCAGCGATAACAGAAACCATTTGATTGATATCGGCAAGCATCAACTCAGGGCTTTTGATCTTGCTCCCATCAAACCATTTGCTTAGGTTGACCTCATTAAAACCTTCGTGATTGGTGATTCCCTTGATACCAACTCGCTCATCGCCTTTGACCGCCAACTTGTCGATTTTGGATTCGATAGTTTGCCTTGCAGCAACAGCCAGCTTGCTATCCAAACCTGTGCCAGCCAGTTCACTGCGCCTTAAATCAAGCACCGAGTATTCGAAATAGCAACCAATACTTTTAATGGCCGCAAATGCTTCACGCTGCCCGATACTCACCGATGGAAAATCATCGGCGTTGGGATTAAGCACTTTAGCCTCCCCATATGAGTCCCAGATACGTGTTGAAATCGTTTCAGCGGCCGCTGGAACACCTCGGTTCACCGGAATAAACGAACGCGCCTTAAGGGCCGGGAAGGTCTCCAAAAAGGCCAAGTTTAAAATGTGGTTAAGCTGTTCTTTGAGAAAAACATTTTGAGGCACAAAGCTCATGCTGCACCTCCAAAGAAATTAACCTCAATGGGAACTTTACCGCCCTCGGATTTTTCTAAAAAGATGGCGCCCTTGAGTAACGTATTACCGACCTTGATGCTTGTGAACGTAGCTTTGCCATCTTCGGCAATCTTGATGTATACTGCGTCGCCCGGTGCATCGACCTTATCAGCCTCGATCCAAATCCGGCCTTTGCGCATGGCAGCAATGGAACTCTTAGGCTGGTAGTCTTCGCAATGCAGTTGCCTAAGAGTGATACCCAGAGGCTTTTCGATATGAGCCTTAGCGGTCGGGAGCTTGCACAAAAAAGCATCACTATCATCGAAGACAACCAACGCACCAAAGGGAATCGGGCTTAGACCGTTGGATGTAGCAGACACCGCTAAAGCCGGTGTAGAATCAACTTTCATACCTACGACCGCTCGCTCACGGTCTCTTGGAAATTCAAATTGTATAG
>CAYJDW010000047.1:0-3663 GCA_964368985.1 uncultured Myxococcales bacterium
TGGCGATACTAAACTAAGTAATATCGCTGCTAAAGCTATTAATGAACTTACGCTAATCTATAAGATTAAGCTTGTAGAAAAAAGTATTGATGAATTAGATGGTTGCAACGGTTTTCAAAGCCTTCAGGTTATTAATCTCATAGGCTGCGACAATTATCCCGTATTTAATAAGCTTATCAATTACTTATTGTTTTCTGATATCAACAAGCATTCAAAAGATATAATTAATCTGGCGTTAAAATATGACCGTATGTTTAGTGCATTAGAATATGATGATGAGTTTAGTAGAAAAGATGGAGTTTGTAAATTATTGGAACTTTTTAAAAGCCCTAATAAAGAAAATCGCAATAAAGCGTTCTTGTATTTTTATAATTTGCCTAATCATAGCAAATATCCGGAAATTAATGACCAAATTAATCAGTTTAAAAATAGTCTAGAATTATATAAAACTAAAATTGGTTTGGAGCCAATGGATGAACAATCTTTTGAGTATATTGAAAATTTTCTTGAATCTATAAGTAAAAATATACAAACGAAAGACAATCCAAATGGGTTTATGTACGATCTGTATTGATCTGTATTGATCTGTATGTTTAAAGATTTATCATTTCAGCGCTGGACCCCCGCCTTCGCGGGGGCGACAACCTTGGAGGAATCAACTCAAGAGGGCAGTGCTGTTCGAAATACAAGATAAATAACTATAGGTAATTTATATGGTTCATCATAAAGCACTAAGTAATGTTTAAGGTAAAACTAAATACAATAATTTTTCTTATTGATATTATCCCCCTGCGTTTCTGGCATAGATTTTGAACTTTTAGATCAACCTAAAGACATGTTTTTCACACTTCATAGGATGCTAACTCCAACTATTTGATAATTAAGGTGTATTATAGTGAAATTAATTAATTTGGTAAAATTTATAATAATGTATTCTGTTGTGAATATGTGCGCATATGCAGCCTTCATAGATGATAAAGATTGTCATACTTACGACTTGTCTGACGAATATAATTCAGAGGATGATCAAATATGTGAGGCGATGATAAAGCAGGTGAGACTGGTCGAGAATATACTCATCGTGCAAAGGACTTTTGTATTGCAGGCCGACGGACTTTTTATTAGTTCCGATCAGGGCATTCCGTATTTGAATACTGAATATAATATAGAACTTTTATTCTCGCGATTCAGAGAAAACAATGAGTGGGTGAATATAGTGGATATTGAACTCACACCGAAGAATCCCACCCGTTTCTATAAGTGCATTGAAGAAGGCGCACTGGCTCATGATATTGTTGTTACGCGATGTAGAGGATTTTTCCAGTGTATTGCTAAAGCTAACGATAATTTAGACGTAACAGTCTATATTGACGAACTTTTTGCCCAAAGCACGGATGGAAACTGGCACGAGCTGCCTGCTGAACGAAACTTGTGTGGCGAGGGGCTAAAGGTGAACTTTTCATTAAAGCGCTTCTTGGGCAAACAAATCAGTGGGCTGGTAGTTTTGCGTTCTGAACCGATCGATTTAGTATTTGTACCTAAACCACTCGCGTCAGTTGAGTCGACCCGCTAAAAAATTGCCTGCTGATTTCCGGGGTATTATCACTTACAAAAACATCAAGCATTTGGTCTCCTGAGCCTGGTTTTGAGGCTAATCCTCTAGGCTTTAATTTTATTGGAGATGGCTTAAAAGATATATTAGAGCCTAAAACCAAGTTTTTTGAGTTACTTATTGTGTTATTATTTTTTAGTGCTATTTATATGAATAACTATTGTTGGAAGATTATTATGAATAAATTAATTTTTATATTGTTTTTAAGCACTTATGGTTTTTATGGCCTTTCTGCAGACATTGAAACCGACCCAATAAAAGCTTTCGATGAGCTAAAAAATAAAGCTTTATCGGGCGCAGACTTTGATAACGAGTTAAAAAAAATAGTTGGGTTATTTGATCTTACCGAAGATATAGATCTTAAGATCTATGACTTATTGGATAAGATGAGTGCTGAGGAAATTAAAAAATTTAGGACATCTATATTACTTAATATATGCGTTTCTTGTAAGGGTGAAAAATATTTTGATATTATATCAATATATTGCAAAGAGCGTTTAACAAGTTTTTTAAAAGATTTTGCAGGATTTGAAACTTTTGATTTTGCTTCCCCATTACTAATTGAACTAGCATGGCTGATACATATGTCACCAAAAGACAAAAATTCACTTTTTAGCAAAGAAAATATTAATAGTATCCTTAAAGCTATCGTTAATTTATCCTATAAAGATTTGGCACAAAATACATGCATCTTTAATTTATTAAAAGAAGTTTTAAAAGGATTAGAAGAATATCCCTTGCAAAATAGGTTTAGGTTATTGCCTATTCAAGCCCGTTTTAAACTTTCTTATCTTGTTGGCCATGAGGATAATCTTCAAGGGATTGTAAAATCAGATTTACCTAAGAAGTACGACTTTTCTTGGCATCCAAAAACTACTGCATTTGATGTTATTTATAATAACGATGGATATTCCACTATAGAGTATAAAACTTTTATTAAAGGTAGTCCTATTGAAGATACAAATAATCCCATTGGCTATGTTATTTTTATGCCGAAAAAAGAAATAAAAAATATTGTGGTTGACATGTATGGCGGCTGGCAAAAAGAAGATATTAGCGTTAGACTTAATAAGCCTAGATCCCATTTAAGTGACCTCGAAAAAGCTCTTTTAGATAATGGGAGCGTATTCATAGAACTTAATCTTCCTGATCTATTAATAAATAATTCCTATCAAAGTAAAATGAGTTTTGAGTTATTATTACAAATTCATAAGTCTGTTGATCATTTTTATAACATTATTAAAAATAATCCTGCAGAAATCCATGAAAACCTTGCGATATTAAAAGATAAACCTATCTTTTTAATGGGCTCAAGCTTTGGTGGCATGATGAGTGTTTTTCATGCTATTAATTTTCCAGGCACTTTCACTGGTTATATAAGCAATGCAGGCGGTTTATATGGGCAACAGGGTTATGATCAGATCAGTTTTAAAGATTATTTAAAAGTCGCTTGTATTGATGACATAAAGTACATTGAAGATCCTGTTTTTATACATCATTCATTGGACGATAATAGAGTAAATGTTAAAGCATCATTAGAGTTTTTTAGATTAGCTAAATTAGCCAAAAAAGAACACTTAATAAAGCTTTTTATTGATGATCATGGCTCTAGCGTAGGTGATAAAGAACCAGGCTTACATGGACATTTTTTTCCAGAACGCTATTACTTAAAATTGTTTTCACAACAGCTTATAGATTTTATTAATTCCAACGGCAAAAATATAGAGCCTGCGCTTAACACATGGCGTTATGAAAAATACACTAAAATAGCTCATAGACTTGAAGGATTGGGTTCTTATGTACATAGAGAGCAAAAACGAGATTTACATAAAGTTTTATTATCTAAAGGCCTAACATATTACAATGATTTGCGAAAATCTGGCAATAAAAATGATTTTGAAAAACTTTGGTCAACTCAGGTTGCTCCTTATTTAGGGAAAATTTCTTTTGAAGAATCATTAAGACCAGAAAATAGCTATTCCACCGCAAAAGCTGGGCTTGCAGCTTTTAATATGCGCCAAGAATTTAAAAAATTGCTTAAATATGGTAAA
>CAYJDW010000047.1:3763-19951 GCA_964368985.1 uncultured Myxococcales bacterium
GCTTGCAGCTTTTAATATGCGCCAAGAATTTAAAAAATTGCTTAAATATGGTAAAGAAACGGTAAAAGCTACACTAGAAGGCAGATATGGCAGATATAGCAGATATATTGATAAAGACTTAATCATTACTGATGATTTTATAAATAATATTTTACAAGATATGAGAAACTGGCTTAATGATAAAAGAGAATATAGTGAATATGACATTATAAGTCATGTAGATATTTCTTTTGTTTCTGCGATAATCAATAAAAATGTATTTGATATTTCACTTAAAAAGCAAGCGCCAATCATCGTGGAATTTTCTAATAATTCAAAACTTAAAGAAGATCTATCTAACGCCATCAAAGAGCAACAGGAAAGAGCTTTAAAAATTATTTACGATAAGATTACAAAAAATCCAAAAAAAGTGAAAAGTTTAATAGAATCTTATAGGTAAGGCCCTATATAGTAGTTGGTCCAGTTCTATAGTATTTGGTACCTGAAAAAACTAATGCTTTAAAGTTTCATGGCGAGCGTAGCGTGGCCATCTCTGCCCGCCATGAGATAGATTGTGGTTCGTTCGATTTTCACTATTAGGTCGCGGGCTTAATATTTCTCACCAATTTTTCTATACGAGCTCGAAATCCTTTCATTTTATTTTTGAATTTTTGGATTGCTTTTCCTATCGAAGCATTATCTTCTGCCGTCGCGTCATTACCCATAGCGACATAATCGAAATGATACGTGATATCGTAATAATCTGTAACGGCGTCATCTATTTCTTTCACAATTCTATCAATAAATTTTTGCGATACAGCGAGCGAGTCCTTGAGTGATTTGGCGTTTTTTTGAATCTCAAAATAGCTCTCACCGTCGGTTCTCCATTTTTCTGCCAATGCCTCGGACACCCCTGCAGTACTCGACTGAGCTTGTTTTGCGAAGACTGAAGAGCACAGAATGCTCACAACCAATCCAACGATAAAGATTCTAGGCGAATTTAATATAATCATAACCAACTCCAATCATTTTAATTACTTATATTTATTTGATGACTAATGTTATCAGTTAAGTCGTATTATTGCCTGTCAAAATTCACTAAAAATCTACACACTGAAAATTCGTTTAAAATCAGCCTTTTGCCCCCAAAAGCCAAGCCATTTTTTCTCTCATTTTCGAAAAAATAGATGCGAGGTCAATTTGGTGGGGCGCATAGCATTGGATTCTTTGATGGTTTTTAAATCAAAATCAGGCGTATTTTGGGGTTTTTATCGCACGCCTGAGAATCAAAGAGATGAGCAGGTTATTCAGAAAAGCCTTGACCGATGCAATGAGCATTTCGGGCTGCTTAATAAGGTATTGACTGGGCAAAAATATCTGGGTGGCCGCGAATTTTCGTTGGCCGATATTCCGGCTGGCACCAATCTCTATCGCTATTTTACGCTTGATATCAAACGGCCAAAACTACCAAATGTTGAAAGATGGTATGCCCGTTTGCAGGAACGGCCTTCCTATCGAGAAAATGTAATGATTCCTAACACTAAAAAGTTTGGCAAATCGCCATACCTTTCTTCACTCTGCTTTAATTTTCCTTGGATACAAATAACTTTGTTTTATGGCTTTGCATTGTCTGTCGTTGAAAACGGACTCAAAACAGCAAATGCTTTCATCGCTGGATTATCGCTGCTTGGCTTGATATTATTTATCAAATACATTCACCACAATCATGCGATAATACTCTAGATAATAAACTATATGATTTCTAATCACTTTGAACTATGGTTACCGACTGCTTCAGCAGGGAAACACCTTCTAATACGGTGGAATAGTGAAGGCATGTTAGCAGTTAGGCCCCACAAGAAAGAACGTCGACATTCGTGTGTAGGTGAGAATCAATGAACAAAGCTCAATTCGCAGCCCCTTATTTAGCTATTAGTTTAGCAGTTTGTCTATTTGCTCATAACAGGGCTCTGGCCTTAGATGCAAAAGATGAAATAATAGTAAAAGAAGATTATGCCCAAAATGATCAACTTGTCGTCATTGAATTTAAGAAAATCTTGCAAGAAAAATTAAGATGTGAAACGCAAATTACTGAGGCCGCTTATCATTGGATGCATAGCTTTATTAGAATCCGAGGCCAAGCTCAACTAAATGGTCCTTTAAGATTAAAATTCCCAGAATCGGCTACCATTGATCCATCTTTGGTTTTTACTATAGTTCAAGCCGAAGGAATTCTTGGGAGTTTTTCAAGAATAGAAATAGAAGGGATGCCTGGTCTGTTGCAGCCAGAAGTTTTATATGATGCCCAAGAAGTGAAACTAAAGTTCGTAAGCAGTCCTTTAAGCAGTTTGGAATACGTCGATGATGATATACAAAAAATAGCCGCATATTTGGACGAGATATGGAATATTCCCCATTCACCACTTCGGCAGAAAAATTTCAATTTATTGAAAAAGCTATTCACTATGCCTACAAGCGAAATAGAACCTTATTTACAAGTTTTTAAAACCTCGCCTCTTTTTAAAGGCATTATTAATAAAAAAGAGAAATAAAAAATCGACGCAAATAGCTCTCTTAAAACGCATAAGATGTCCTTATGAGCATGGCGTTTTAAGGTTGTTATTATGAAGCAGATGGGTTTAACTATTTCTCTTATAGTCACCTTTTTCTTGTCTATGCCAGTGAATACTACGGGGTTTAGGACGCTGAAAAATGACCCTGCACATCTGGCTATGGCAAAAAATCCTGCCTTTGATGCTGTTGGCAAAATAGAATTGGTTTTCTTTAATAAAAAAACCTCTCAGGTTGCTCATTCCTTTTGCACCGGAACACTTTTCGATAGTAGGACGGTGCTAGCCGGTGCTAGCTGCGTCGAGCCTATAATAAAAGATAATAATAATGTATTTATGCCAGGTGGAAGCAAGTTCTTCCTAGGAAACGATGTATGGAATGAGCCTAAGGAAGAACGCGCAATCACCAGTGCTATTTATATTGGCGAGTTTGAAAGTAATCCAAAGGCGAGGCAGGCTAGGGATATAGCACTGCTTTATTTAGATGCACCGATAAGTTCCATAGAGCCCGCCAAATTATATACAGGAAACCCTTCACATCTCGTGGGTAAACCAGTCGTTTTAGTGGGTTTTGGTTATATCGGGGATCCAACCCATGTAAAGGAACAGATCGACTATCAAAAAAGGGCCAGTTTGCAGCAGATTCAAAGCTATGATCGAAGCATGCTAAAGACTGAATTTAGAAAAATGGGGTGGATGAAGGAAGCGATGTTTACGCACGGTGACCAAGGTGGCCCCATGTTTTTTAAAGAAAAGGGCCAATGGTTTCTCGTGGGCGTGAATGCGTTTCGCGAAGCTCCCAAAATCGAAGGGGTATCACCAAACCCGGATCCACGTGTAGTGGTGTTTGGCACTATAGGTTATTCCATGGCTATTTCTATTTATGCTGATTGGATCAAAGAAAATGCCGGCGAAAAAATCCTGAGGAGAAAAACCGGCAGTGGTCAAAGCGAATGGAGTTTTGGCCCCTATTGGCAGGATTACGTTGTTCCTAATAACCAAATCGGTAGCTATTATCATGCCCACGTTGATCAACCTGGAGCTCTTCTCATTAATAACTTGTTTAGTCTTGATAAATTGGTGGTCGAGCACCCGCAGGCAAAAGTGTATTTGGTTCGTAGCTGGCCAACCGACTTGAATGAAGACGACGTTGAGAAAGAAATAATGCGCCTTTCCGAAGAGAAAAATGATTTTGAAGCCGTAGAACTGAGAAGAACCATGATTAAGAATAACCGCAAAGACGGTCATTTATCTCGCATTGCTCAGCTAAAAGCCCACGAAGTGGTGATTGAAAAAGGAAGCCTTCATATCGACGGGGAGCTTTGGGTTGACTCATTAGAAATCAAAGTGGGAACACTCATGGGTTCGGGCGAGGTGATTCATGCCGATATTTCAGTGCTCAACTCAGGTGGAACGGTGGCGCCAGGTGGTCCTGGAACCGAAATAGGGGTGCTTACTCTCTGGGGTGGATATGAGCAGAATGACAGCAGTAAAATTCCCGCCAAACTTGTCATTAGAGTTAAAGGCAACGAATTATTAAAACCTGGCAGGAGCGCCTTTCTAAAAAGCGACCTTCTAAAGGTAAAAGGCCGAGCCAAGCTAGGTGGTACTCTCGAAATTCGCGAAATAGGTCATCCGATCAGAGTAAATGATCGTATTGAGATACTTCATAGCATGGAAGTACAAGGGCAATTTAATCGCATAATAGCGCCGCCAAATCTGTGGGCAGTTCCACGCTATTATGATGACCGAGTAACGATAGAATTTCGTGCCATAAATCATCTCTCCGCACCCTCAATGGATAATATGCCGCTGAATCTTTCAGCCGGACAAAGCCTTTCGCTGACGCAGGCCGGAACTTTTGCTAGCTTTCGGCTTAATGGGGGCTATTTTAAGGGGCAGCAGAGTATTGCCGTGCTGGATGAACAATTCTCGAATATCGAGGGTATTTTTGAGTTGAATGGTCGCGAACCAGGGGAAATTAAAATTTATGCTGATTATGAGCAGAGTCATGCAACGCTAAGCTTAAGGTTCCTAAAAATTTCAGAGGATAAATTGCATCCTGAGAATGACGTCTGGCAAACGGATTCCCTTGCTATATTTGGCAACGCGCATTTAGGAGGGCATATTTCTATCAACCTTCTAGAACGCGCCCTCATGGAGCCCAAAAGAAGATTTGAGATTATTAGGGCGGAAAAAATCGAGGGTGAATTCACTTCTTTAGAAAAGTTTTCGAGTATTTTGCAGCCTCGATTAATCTATGAGCCCAAAAAAGTCTTTGTAGAGTTTTTTTTGGATGGTTCTTTGAGCGACATTGTCTATAAAGACCCGGAGGCAAAAATAGTGGCGGAATTCCTCGATCAAGTCCAAGCACATGCGGATGAACCCCAAAATCAAAAATATCGAGAACTTCTGCGCGCACTTTATCGGATGCCTAAAGACCAAATAGAAGAAAACTTAGCGGCACTTAAGATTCTGCCTATCTTTAACCCTCTCTTTGAGGAACCTAGTTTCGAATTGTTTGGTGATGCTCCCTGGCTGTCAGGAGTACTCCCTTATATTAAATAAACCCTCTAGGTAGGGGGAGAATATATAACTCGGGATTAGGGCGGCAATTGCTTGTTCTAGCCCCGAGTTTTTTTGGCTTCATCTTCATAAAGAATTAATAAACATATAAAAAATATTTTCACAAAAACTGCGTTAAATTTAGGCGCCAAATAAATTTAGTATTCGCGCTCATCGCTATCCCTCTTAATTTTTTTAATAGTTCTTGCTTTATTAGACTCAGTAGCCTATCAGGTAAACAGATTTAGATTCTCTTATTGATTGTTTGGTAACTCTATTTCCATTTTAATAAGGAGAAAAATCATGGTCACTCTCGTTGGAACACAAAGCGATTTCGCAGGTGCACTAAAATCATTGGTGGAATTGGAATACGACGCTTTATCTGCCTATGAATCCGCATTCGAAGGCTTCGACAGTAAAATCTATAAAACTAAAGTTCAGGAATTTTCTCGCGATCATGAACGTCACATCGAAGAATTGAGTAAAATTTTGAATGACCGGGGAGAGGATGCTCCGACCCAGCACGATGTAATAAAACATTTGCTCGTTAAAGGGAAAGTTGTACTGGCGAACATGCTTGGCGATGAAGCAATATTAAGTGCAATGCTTAGTAATGAAGGGGATACCAATCAAGCTTATTCCACCATACTGAGGCATGACATGAAGTGGCCTGAAGCCATGCCAATCCTAGAGCGTGCCTATGCAGATGAAAAACGGCATAAAGAATGGTTTAGGCAGGCAAGTAGCGAATTGCCGTCGTTGTCTCTTGATTGATACTAAATAGAGCACATTATTGTGCTCTTTTTTTTATGCATTCCTACAAAAAAACGGTGCCCCTTGTCGATGTTGGACTCCCAAAAAACCTTCGACCAGGGCACCGTTTTTATTGGGTTAATAAATAAAAAACAACATAACCTTGAAACCCCCGCACGCAAAATTTCTTCAACCTTAATCCTTGGCAGCTTTGGTTTCTGAAATATATCGATGACAGCCTTTTGGTAGGGTGCCGGTCCAAGTAGGCAAGTTCACCCCACCATATGAAATTCCCAGCATCTGCCATTTTCCATTTTCATCGCTCTTTAGAACTGGGCCTTCTAAACTATAGCGAGCACTAGTTTTATCGACAATAACTTCATCACCATTAGGCTGGATCCGTACAGCCTTTAAGGTTGTTGTCGTTTTTTGACATTGCCTTAAGGTATAGGTTCCCTTGTCTTTTCCATAGCCTTTATTAATACAAAATAAACCATTCTCGCGTGACGCATCATTTTGCTCGCATTTGTAAAGCACGCAAAGCTTTTCTTCTGGAATTTCTCTTGTCTCTTTATCGTCCCAACCAATGCTATAAATGGGGATCATAACTTTGTGAAATGATTTTTCACCTTCGAGAGGCACGATTGCTTTTCTAAATCCTTTGAACTTATAAGCCTGTTCACTTTTTTGAAAAAATACAAATTCTTTTCCGTCAATTGAAATGCCCCATAGCCCCAGGAACTCTTTTTGTTTTTGGCTGTCGGCATATCTTTGCAGTGTCAGCTGCTTTTCAACCTTTAGGTATTCTGTCCAGGCCCCCTTCATAGTAACTCTAAAAAATGAGACCGATCTTCCGGTGTTCTCCGAGTAAACTTCATCTAATTTACCTAAGATACCAGCATCAAGTATTCGTTCTTTTTCTTCTTGAAGAGCACGGACTTTGGCTATTTTGTCCTCGCTCAGGCCCGACGTTGCGGCTTTCAAGCCCAGTAAAGAAAGCATGTGCTCTATTGCCGAAAAATCAATAACCGGGACCATCGTCATCCCTCTATTTGCAAAATATTCCTCAAGATTTCCCGCCTCAAAAATACTTTGCAATTCTTCATGATTTAAAGGAATCGCAGAAATATGTTTGGGCTCTTCTTGAAAAGTAGTCCCATCAATGCGACGGAAACTTAGATGATTATCTGGTCCCTCCAATTGAAGCTCATAGGGGGTCATTGTGGTATAATTGGCCACATATTTTTTGCCATTTTTATCTGAGAATTCCGTTGAGTAAATGCTGGTAGTTCCTTTCAAGGCATCGTCATATTTTTGTGAGCGAAACGCCGCAAAAATACCTACAATATCGCCGCTAACTCCAAACATGGCGTGACTTTTTTCACTTTTCGGAATGAAGTCAAGAATAATTCCTGCGTTTGCCGGCTCTAGATCAATCTTGCCCTTGCCCTCACCCCATACGTTTAAGCAAAATAACAGACCACATAATAATATCCCACTTCGTTTTTGCACCATTTCTGTGCTCCTTGTTAGATTCCCGAACCGAAGCGAAAATGCATCTGCAAATTTTCGATGCCGATCGCTCGTTTCACGAACAAAAATACAGAAATTTATCTATGTGACCATGGTGGAATTAATAGAAAAAATTTACTTTTCACGACGACATGCTGTGACTGTTTCTATGAGCAAGCTGCGCACGATAATTCTTCGTTTTTCAACCGCCCTTTTTTTGCCGGCAGCTTGTTTACCAGTTTGATGGCTTTCAATGCATCCGGTGTCGACAATCGATTTCAGCAATGGCAGGCTTGCGTACAACAAACTTGGGTTTAAATATGAATGGAAGAAAAATGGTATTTTGTAAAAAATTGGGCAAAGACCTGCCGGCGCTTAGTGAAGCGCCGCTCAAAGGGCCGATTGGGCAGTTGATTCTCAATAATGTTAGCGAAGAAGCGTGGCAGGAATGGGTTGAGGCAGAAATCAAAATTATCAATGAAGAACGGCTTGATTTAAGTGAAGAGAGAGCACAAATCAGGCTCTTCGAGCAGATGGTTGAATTTTTAAATCTGGGCGATCTCGTCGAATTGAGTAAATAAGCAGGGGGCGTTATTAGCGAACTATTTGGCAATATTAAGGATCTGAAGCATCACCAGCTCAAGGTATTGAATGGTTTGCTCAGTGCTCACTCCGGCAATGTCGATATTGTCTCTGTCATGCTCGCCCGTAAGCTGGGCGAAGCTGCTTTTTTATCGCGTCGCATGGTGGGGGTCTTGCTTGATCGGAAAGGTGAAGTTCGCTCGGTAGTGGTTGGCGATGCTACGCGGCTTTATTTGCCCGAGATTGGTCGTCTGCGCGGCACCCAAGATCGATTGAGGGGTTTGCGCTTGATCGTAGCGCGCCCAACGCCCGCCAATCTCATGATCGCTGATAATGGCACCAAAACTTTTTGTCTTACTAATGATTTTAAAACCGATCTAGAAAAACTCAGGCTCGACGCAGTAGTTGAAATCGATGCGAGTCGTGATGGCGTCGATGGTACCTTGATTCTAGGCTATCTAGGACGCGAACAAAGCCAGGGCGGGCAGGCCATGGTGGTGAAGGAGCGAGTCTTTCGCACAGTTCATCAGCTTGATGAAGGCTTTCCTAGTTTTATCGATGGTGTCATCGATGATCTTGCTGAATTAAGCCCGGCAAAAAGTCAAAGCTCGAAGAGCCAGTTTAAAGAAAAAGCTTTATTGGTAGGCCTTTATGGCTCTAGTAAAAAAGAAGGTCTCAATTCCATGGCTGAGCTGGAAGAGCTTGCTCGGTCGGCGCGCGTCGAGGTGATTGAAGCTATTTATCAATGGCGATCGCGCGGGAATCCAAAAACCTTTATTGGTGCCGGTAAACTTGAAGAAATCTGTTTGCGTGCTTTGTCTTTGGGGGTCGAGATGCTTATTTTCGATCACGATTTAAGCCCGTCGCAGCTCAATAATATTACTGATTTAACTGATTTGAAAATTCTCGATCGCACTATGTTGATCTTGGATATTTTTGCCCAACGCGCGGTGACAAGGGAAGGCAAGCTGCAAGTGGAAATGGCGCAGCTGAGTTATTCCTTGCCCCGTTTAGCGAAGAAACAAAGTGGTTTATCGCGTTTAACCGGCGGCATTGGTGGCAGCGGGCCAGGGGAGACCAAACTGGAAGTGGATCGCCGGCGAGTGAAAGATCGTTTGGCGAAACTCTCCGCCGAGCTTGAGCGTATTAAAAAACAGCGCGAACTGCGAAGAAAATCGCGTAAGGCCCATGAGGTTCCTACCTTTGCTATTGTTGGCTATACCAATGCAGGCAAATCGACACTTATTAATGCTTTATGTAATTCGGCTATTTACGCCAAAGATGAGCTTTTCGCGACTCTCGATCCTTATTCACGGCGTCTACGTTTTCCCCATGAACAAGAGGTGCTAATCACCGATACGGTAGGTTTTATTAATCATTTGCCGGAAAGTTTGATGAAAGCCTTCATGGCTACTTTAGAAGAGTTGCAGGATGCTGATGTTCTTTTACACGTCGTGGACATTGCTGACGATAATTATAAGCTGCAAATAAAAGTCGTTGAGCAGGTATTAAATGATTTGGAGCTCAAAGATAAAAAAAGAATTATGATTTTTAATAAAATCGACAAATTAGACGACGAAATTTTGCAGGAACGCATGATAGAAAGCGATGCTGTCTTAATTTCTGCGGCCAAGAAGCAGGGGCTAGAAGCGTTGATTGCGGCTTCGGTGAGTGCGATTGAATCCATCAAAGATATCAGGCGTGAAAAAAGCAGTAAACTTGATTCAGAAATCGATGTGGAGTTTGATGAACGTTCTTAGGCTTTGACGCCAGAATTTTCATGAAAATTTTCTTTGATTCTTTTATTCAAATCTGCACTAAGGGCAGGTAAGCCATTAACGAATTTGGTCAGCTGGCGCATCTCATCCAAAGCGCGGCTAATATTGCCTTCGGTTTTATAGGGCTCAAGACTTTTGGTAATCTGTTCGGCCGTTAAAAGCAGGGAAGTGCTCATTTTCGAGAGAATTTCTATGTCTGCGCTTTGTTCTAAAAGACGATTTTTGGAGAAGAGAACGATCGTTGATGAAACGAGGGTGCTCATTGAAGAATTGGGGTCCGACAAGGATTTACCTTCGTTAAAGAGAGCTTCGAGCGTCTTATTTAATTTTGTCGCTTCTTCACTTCTTTCCTGGGCTTCTTTTAATAAGGCGGTAAAGCTCGCTAATTGGGTCAAAGCTTTTTCTTTATCACTATCCGACATTCCAACAGTGGCATTCTTGTATCCCATGAATTTCTCATAGGCCGCTTGGATGGCACTGGGTTGAAGGCTTTTTAATACGGTCATTCCCGTTCCGAGCAAGTTGTTGTAATAGCTCAGATCTCCGATCAAGGCAGCACCAGGGACACCAGCATAGCCGAGCACTTTGGCTCCAGTGCAAACCCACTTCATGGTTGAATTTACTTGGGCTCCATTTTCAATAAGCGGATTTGAAATGTTTTCAAAAGTGGAGACTTCCTTTTCCTTTGCTTCTTCAGCGCTGCTATCTATGCCAAGCAAATTTTTGGAACGTTTCACCCAAGAAAGGAATTTTTGGTCTTCTTTTTGGGCTGATTCTTCAAAAATATTTATTTTCTTAAAGACGAGCTCAGCTTTTTCAGTTTTAGCTTTTTCTGCTTTTAAGAGCTGGATATCAGCTTCCTCGGGAGGAGTAGTATCAACCGCGCAATTTAGGTTGGCAAAAATTATTGTACTCAATAAAAGGATAGAACTATAGAATTTAGTTTTTATTAACATAATAATCCAACAATATATAAATTCATTAATACGTTAAAGTAAGTTATCGATTTATTGAGCTAGCCTATCTAGCTAATAACTAATGCAATTTTAGTTGTGTGGCGTCACAGGTTAATTTTGGGATACACACTTCAACCATTGGACGTCTTATATACCATTAGATCTCTCTCTGCAAGTCAGGTATATAAGCTTGAATTTAGGGGCTATTATATTTCTAGTTTAGGGGCAGGATATTTTTACTGCTCCCCTTGGGGAGCAAAAAGCCCCCGAAGAATTTGGCAAAGGCACAGGGAGCTTGACGAACTGAGCCAAGCTCCCTAGGCGGCTAACCGCGCTTTACAAGCCTGTTTTCGCTTGTTATAGATTCTAAGTCTGGTACCGCCTAGAGTACGCCGCCGCGCAAGAAAGCCATGGCTTTCAATTATTTTACAAAAAGCGCTTTTGCTCGCAACATTTGGTTTTTGGTACCGGCCCGCATGTTTCGCCTCTTTGCTTTAGCAAAATAGTGAAAATGTTGGCCAGGGTGGCGAGAAATTTATCTTGTTTTCATTGTGGGTTTAGTATGGAAAATTTTGTTGTTGAAATGGGTCACGAAGAAGAAGAACTGAGAAAGATTATCGAGCCTTTGCTGATGAGCGAAGGTTTTGAGTTAGTCCGTCTTTGTTTGAAAAGGACGCAATCGAAGTCATTGCTCGCTTTATTTGTGGATACCGCTGACCGTAAAAACGGCATTATTTTAGAAAACCTCGAATTTATTTCGCGCTTTTTATCTGATGTGTTGGATGCCAAAGCTGAAGATAGCGCGATTTTACAGAACCGCTATGACTTGGAGGTTTCAACTCCGGGCGTTGATCGGCCTTTGACGAAGGCGCGCCACTTCAATGAATCGGTGGGCGAGCGTGTGAAAATACGCGTTAAATCGGGCGAGGCATTTGGGGCGAAGAATTTGGTTGGCTGCCTCAAAGAAGTGGGTGAGAGTTTTGTGATTTTGGAAGTGGATGGCAAGAGTGAGCCCCTAAAAATAGCTTTTTCAGAGATGATGGAAGCTCACATGGTTTTTGACTTTAGTAAGATTAGTAAGCCCAAAAAGAAGCTCAACTAACAAGATTTTTGGAGTAATGAGATGAAGCTTGAACAACTAGATTTAGGCGCAGTGCTCGAACAAGTGGGTCGAGAAAAGAATATCGGAAAAGAAGTTCTCGTTTCCGCTCTTGAAGACGCTATGCTCAGTGCCGCTCGTAAGAAACTCGGCCTCGATGCTGATTTAGAAGCTCGCTACAATGAAGAAGCGGGCGAAGTGGAAGTGTACGAGTTCTTACGCATCGTCAAAGATGGTGAGAATAAAAAGTCGGGCGAGATTTTCTTCAAAGACGCTAAAAAACTTGATCCAGATTTGAGCGAAGAAGCCGTGGGCGAAGATTTGGGCGTTAAGCTTGAATCACGGGAATTTGGCCGTATTGCTGCACAAAATGCGAAGCAGATCATCGTTCAGCGCGTGAGAGAAGCTGAGCGTTTGATGGTCTATAACGAGTATAAAGATCGCAAAGGCGAAATCGTTGCGGGTACAGTCAGACGTTTTGAGCGTGGTGATGTGATCGTTGACTTGGGCCGTGCTGAAGCCATTTTGCCTACTTCGGAACAGATTTCCAAAGAGAATGTACGCATTCATGATCGCATCGTTGCCTATGTGGTGGATGTGCTTGAAGTGGCGAGAGGCGCGCAGATTATTTTGTCGCGTACTCATCCGAACTTGGTGGTCAAGCTTTTTGAGCAGGAAGTTCCTGAAATTGCAGAAGGCATTGTTACCGTTGAAAGTGCTGCGCGGGAAGCTGGTTTTAGAACTAAAATTTCCGTGAAATCGCGTGATCAAGATGTTGACCCTGTAGGCGCTTGTGTTGGCATGAAGGGATCACGAGTTCAAGCCGTGGTGCAAGAATTACGTGGCGAGAAGATCGACATTGTTCCCTATGATTCCGATGAAGCGCGCTTTGTGTGCAATGCTTTGGCGCCAGCTGAAGCCACGCGGGTGTTGATCAACGAAGAAGAACGCAACATGCAAATCGTTGTTCCTGATGAACAGCTTTCCTTGGCCATTGGTCGTAGAGGACAAAATGTGCGTTTGGCTTCGCAGTTGACGGGTTGGAAAATCGAGATTCAGGCTGAATCTAAGGCTGCGGCTGAGAAGGAAGAAGCGTGGGTATCTTTGTCTCAGATCAAATCGCTATCGGAGCTACAATTTCAGACTTTGTTTAACTATGGCATTAAAAGTGTTGGTAGTTTTCTTCATGCTGATAATGGCACTTTGTCGCATATGCCCGGCTTTGAATCGGCGGATTTGGACAGTCTGAAACAAGATGCCGAAAACGTTAAGAAATTAGAAGAAGAGCGCAAAATAGAGCGTCGCAAACTTGAGCGTGCTTATGCCAAAATTCTTCTCATTATCGAAGATCTTTATCACAAATTAAGCCAAGAAGGCCGTGATGTGGAATTGGCGCTCGATAGTGTTGGTATTGAGTCTAAGGAGAAGCTAGAGGCCGCTGGGTATAGCGATTTGGTGGATGTTTTCCTTGATAAAGATACCAAGCGTTTAATTAATTTTGCGGGTCTTGAGCCTGCTACTGCCAATGTTGTTTATGAAGTGGCCAAAAAGAAATTAGCGGCTTTGGATCAAAGAATTGTCTCAACCGTCGCTTAGTGGTGTTTTTAAATGGAAAGTATTCGTAGTTGTTTAGTGTGCAGAAATAAGGAAGAACGGGGGCGTTTGCTCAGGTTCGTTCGTGCACTGGACGGCGAAATCGGTTTTGATGAAAAAGCAGTATTGCCATCGCGGGGCGCATGGATATGTGCGAGCAAGGCTTGTCTGACTAAAGCTTTTGACAAGCGCATGTTGTTCCGCGGTGAAAGAACTTTGCCGGTTAATTCTGCAGATATGATCAAAAACGTGAGTACTCGCCTAAAAACGAGTTTGCTAAGTCGGCTTGGTTTGTTAAGACGCATCGGTCAATGTGACGTTGGCCGTGATGCGGTTAAAAGTTTAGTTTTTGGCAAAAAAGCAGTGGCTGTTTTATTTGCGTCGGATTTTTCTGAGCGTTCTTTGCGTGAAGTTAAAGAGAGCTTAGGGGGACATGAGGGCGAACTTGCTTTGCTGGATAGTCCGTTTTCGATGGAAGAGATCGGCAATTGTTTAGGGCGTAAGAAAACGGGTGTTGTAGCTCTGACCAAAAGCCGTATAACAGATGAGATTTTAGTGCAAATGAACATGTTGGCACAAGTAGGCCAGTGAGTCGGCGATTATTAGCCGTATCTCGCGACTGCGAGTTTTGCGGGATTTGGTGTTCAAATCAGCAAAGCGGCCGTTATTAGCAGTTTTAAGGGGTTGTGGAATGGGTAAGTTACGAGTGCATGAATTGGCAAAGAAGTTAAATGTGTCCAATCAGGAAGTTATTGCCAAGCTCAGAGCCAATGGTGTCGAGGTACGCACCCATTCAAGCAGTGTCGACGAGCAGGCCGCATTTCGGGCCTTAGGCTTGTCCACCAGTGGAGAAACCTCGGCAGTGGCGAGTAGGCCACGTACGGTTTTGAGGAAACGCAGAGACCACGGTGATGACGTCGCTACTGAAGAAAGCGATGATATTGCTGTATCTGCGCCAGAATCGAATCTTTCTAGAGAAGCTGTACATGCTGAAAAAGAAAGTGTGGATAGTTTCGCAACTATTGATCAATCACCAACCAAACCTATTGCAAAAACGACGATGGATGAAGCCCATCAAGCCCCAACCCTCGAAAAGGAAAGAAACGTGACCCTGGCGCAAAAAGAATCACGGGTTGAGGGGGGTTTCCGTCCTCAAGTTCTGAGCAATGACCAAGCCCCAGCCCCGGCAACCACAGTGCGGGAACATTCCCCAAGCAATGTTGTTCGAGTTATCGACGCTGACGCTATTAAAGCGCGCCTTGCTTCCGAAGGTCGATCATTTCATCGGCGCGGTCCAGGTGGTCCAAGACCTGGTATGAGTGGCAGTGGTCCACGTCCAGCAGGTGCGGGAGGCCCGCCCAGACCTTATAATAGCGGCGGCAATACCGGTGGCGGAGAGAGAGAGCCTTTTAATCCCCAAGTGGTGGCTCCCCCAAGTGGTGGCGGTCCTGATGCGGGTGGTCAAAAACCCGGTGGCCGGCCATCGAAAAAGAAAAAAGGTTCGACCAGTTATTCTCGCGAAATGCGCGATACCTCTTCTGGCGGCCGCGAATTGTGGTTGGCTCCAGGTCGTAAGAAGAAGGGCGGCGCTATTAAGAGCCGTAGCAAAGGACCAAATCTAACGCAAGCGGCCGCACATAAGCGTGTCGTTGAAATGACGGATGCTATTTCGGTAAATGATTTAGCGCACGCCATGTCCATCAAAGCCGGCCAAGTGGTGAGTAAATTACTCGGTATGGGTATGATGGTGACTGTTAATGAGGCGATCGATTTTGATACAGCATCTATCATTGCTGGCGAATTTGGTTTTGAGATCAAAAACGTAACCTTTGAAGAAACCAATCTGATTCGGGAAGCTGAAGATTCAACCGAAAGCCTAATTTTGCGCGCTCCGATTGTGACCGTAATGGGACACGTCGATCACGGTAAAACTAGTGTGCTTGATGCTTTGCGACAAACTTCAGTAGTGAAGGGCGAAGCCGGCGGAATTACGCAGCACATCGGAGCTTATTCGGTGGAAACGGCTCACGGCCAAGTGACCTTCCTGGATACGCCAGGCCACGAAGCTTTTACTTCGATGCGAGCCCGCGGAGCTGATGTTACCGATATCGTGGTTTTGGTGGTGGCTGCCGACGACGGTGTTATGCCGCAAACCAGAGAAGCCATTGATCATGCGAAAGCGGCTAAAGTGCCTGTAGTTGTTGCTATCAATAAAATGGATCTTCCTGACGCTAAGCCGGAAAGAATCATGCAGCAATTATCGGAACTAGGCTTGCAACCTGAAGAATGGGGCGGAGATACGCAGTTCTTTAAAATCTCAGCGACCAAAAAGACTGGACTTGCAGACTTGGTTTCAGGTCTTGCGGTTTTGACGGAAGTTTTGGATTTGCGTGCTAATCCTAATAAACCTGCGACTGGGTGTGTCGTTGAGGCTAAGCTCGATAAGGGCCGTGGCCCCGTGGCCACCGTTTTGACTCAGTCAGGTACGCTAAAGCAAGGCGATTATTTGGTAGCTGGTGAGTGCATGGGCCGTATTCGGGCAATGTATGATTCCAATGGCAAATTGGTGAAAAGCGCCGGGCCTTCGGTGCCTGTGCAAGTTTTAGGTCTTTCAGGCGTACCAACTGCGGGTGATCAAGTTAATGCGGTTGCCGACGACAAAACTGCGAAAACCATTGCGAACCATCGTGCCCAAAAGAATCGTGAAAAAGAGCTGCTCAAAACCAAGAGCTTTTCTTTGGAGAACTTTTTGGCAACCACACCAGGTGAAGAAGCTAAGCCTCTGCGCTTGATTGTTAAGG
>CAYJDW010000048.1:0-19722 GCA_964368985.1 uncultured Myxococcales bacterium
TCTTGGGCTTTTTCTACCGAGCCTGCTTCTCATACTGCTGCCTCGATTAATCCTTTAAAGAATAATCCTGCTGGCACAGTAAAATTATCTATAGATAATAATTATACCAAACAAGAAAGTGCACATTCTATAGTTCCCGTTTCTTACTTTGACTTTCTTATAATTCCCGTAATAAAACCTCTAGCATCTGAAGACTTTAAATTAAGCATAGAGATTTTTGAAGATGGAGCAGACGGACAATTTAGAGAACAGAGAGTGTATGATATTCAACTTATAAAGAAACAATCCCGAAGAGGATTTCGTTTATAAAAGGTAAAACTACACCCCTCATATTTTTCTCGACAGCTGTCCTCGCCGGAAATCCATATAGCCTGCTATATGGCCAAAAAGTTCGTCATTCTGGTAGAGCATACTTTACTCGGGATTATTTTATCTAATAGCGAAGCCTAGAACACCTATTGATTATTAGCATCTTAGCCTAGCAAATCAAAGCTAATGGTAAATAGGATTTATAGCTAAACTTGTTGCAAGAAGATCATTCAGGCTATTGTAGTTATGGCTTTAGTCGTATCGCGAGAATTATGAAAGAGCAAAAATCTCATGGCTTGGTGCTCATTACGGGTGCAAATGGTTATATTGGCAGCCGTCTAGCCCGACACCTTTTAAAAAGTGGTTTTCGTGTGCGTTGTATGACCAGGAGAATCCACGAACGCGATGCCAATTCGCTCCCCGAGGCGGAATGGGTTCAGGGAGACGCATTTAATTTTGAATCATTGCATCAGGTTTTGGATGGAGTTGAGACTGTTTATTATCTGATCCACAGTTTGGGCTCCGATCAAGAATTTAGCGCACTTGATAGGCAAGCTGCCAATAATTTTGTGCGTGCCATTAAGGGTTCTGGAGTGAAACGTCTTATTTATTTGGGCGGCTTGGGCGAGCGCTCGAGTGGATTGTCGAAGCATTTGCAAAGTCGCCAGGAAGTCGGCGAGATTTTAGGTGCCGCATCCTGCAATGTTATAGAATTGAGAGCATCGATCATTCTTGGTCCAGGCAGTATTTCTTTTGAGCTTATTCGCAGTCTGGTGGAACGTTTGCCAATAATGATAACTCCCAAATGGGTTCATGTTAAAACACAGCCGATTTATATTGACGATGTTATTGCTTATTTAACCCAGGCCTTAGATCTTTCTTGCACAAAGAGTTGCATCTTCGAAATTGGCGGTGATGATGTTGTATCGTATGGCGATTTAATGCTCGCTTATGCGAAACTTAGAAAGCTTCATCGTTTTATGATACCTGTTCCATTCTTATCACCACGTTTGTCGAGTTTGTGGCTTCAGCTCGTCACACCTCTCTACGCGCGCATTGGGCGCAAGCTCATTGACAGTCTCACCAGCCAAACGACAGTGCAGCATAAGGGGGCGCAGAAATATTTCTGTGTGAGCCATACTTCTATTGCACGAGCGCTCGAAAAAGCATTGGAGGAAGAACAGCGGGATTATCTGAGCGTTCACTGGTATAACGTTGGCAGTCTGGTGGCACATGACCAGCTTTATCCGAATGTGTTGTCATATGGGCATCGGCTTTTTCACGTGGAGAAACGGCAAACAAAGGCACCGGTAGAAGTTGTTTTTCGAGTGGTCGCTGAGATTGGAGGAGAACGTGGTTGGTATTATGCGAATTTTCTTTGGAGGCTTCGCGCTAGCATTGATAAAATATTAGGCGGTGTTGGACGCCGTAAAGGAAGAAGAGATCCGCTTCATGTGCGACCTGGCGATACTATAGATTTTTGGCGCGTTGAGAAAATAATTCAAAATGAGGTATTGACGCTCTATGCGGAAATGCGCTTACCAGGGCGAGCTTGGCTTCAGTTTGAAGTGAAAAAAGATGAAGAATATACTTATATATTTCAAACTGCCAATTTTGACCCCAAAGGCCTATTTGGTATTTGCTATTGGTATATATTATTTCCCGTACACTATGTCATTTTCAAAGGAATGTTGAACGCAATTGTAAAACGAGCAGAAGATATTTGTGCGAAAAAAAATACTTGAGTATGAAGCGATTGGGAGCCGGTTCAATCGCTTTTTTTGACAAACCAGGGGAACAAACAGGGTTCTGTCGCATCTGTTGAATGAGTAGTAAAAAAGCAATAAACTGTCTAGGCAAAAAGGCCAACTTAAATGCTTAATATATCATCAAAGCTGTTGCATCATTTATTCAGCAGGGCTATCGAGTTCTAAATTTTGCGGAGTATAAGTAAAATAAAGGCCTTTTTTTGAAAATTCTCTTTTAGGCCTTGGGTAGATGGGCAAAATGAAAAAAAGCGGTTTATGTTACTTATCCTCGCTCAAGGGTTAACATCGTAAGATAAGCCCTATTATGGGTCCGGCTGCGCGAATAGAACCTGGGCCAAAGTCATTTTGGGGGCTCAATTGGCTCCAAAATCAGGATTTTGGGCAAAGTATTACCAAGGCTCGGGCGCTGGTGGCTTATTTTTGGCAAATCTGTAGCCGGCTCTGGGCGCTCTTGTTTAGACGCTACTATTAGAGCGAATCCCACTGATGAGGATTATTTTTATTTACTAAGTTCTCGCTTAGGCCTTGGGAGCCTTCATAAAAAATAATCTTCATCAATGGGATTTGCTAATGCATATTCAGATACTGTTTAGTTTTCATTTATTTTTTCATAGTGGACTATCTTTTTTTGCAATTCTTTTGAGCAGTTGATTATATCCGAATAGAGATTTGATATTCTAAGCGCCATATCGCTCAAAATGCTCTTGTATTTAATTTCGCTGCCTGCCCACGTCAATAAATTAGCGAGTTCTTCTTCGTTGATAGCTCCATCAACATTTAATAATTGACCTGCAAAATTATAATATGAAGAATTAGAATATACAATATCAAAAAACTGTATATATGCTTCCTCTAAAGCATAAAAAGCATTGCTAATTTGTTGTGCTAAATTGCTGAGTTCTACTTGTTGACTAAGAGGCGAGTTCAGAACTTGCTGCATCAAGTGCCATGCTTGAGTGACCAAGTTATTTCTCTCTTCATATTCTTTAAACGAAGATTCATATAATAGCATGTGAATAAATTCATCTAAAGCAAGTATATTATAGTGAAAATTATAAGATATTTCTAGAGCTATTTTCTCATAATCTTCTTTATTTTTAGCTCTGTCTTTTAAATAAATTTTATGGTTTTCGTAGATTCTGCGGGAATTATTCTCAGAAAAAAATAAGGAAGGAAAGGGAAGTTGAGGTGCATTACCTTTATACATATCCTTGGCAAGATTTGTCATGGTTTCAACTTGTTTAAAAAACTTCTTTACTTTCTTTTTAATGCCCTTTTTACGAGGGGTATTCTTGCTAAGCTTTTTAACTTCTTTAAGTTCTTCTTTAAGCTCTTCTTTAACCTCTTTAGCCTCTTTATTTTCTTTAACTTCTTTAGGCTCTTTTGCTTCTTTGACTTGGTGCTTATGAGCATCTCTAATCTCAGTGCTCTTATGCTCATCAATAAATTTATTTCGCTCTTTAACTAATTTATATCTTAAAAAATCAATTGACTCTAATAAAGAACTATTTTTAACTGGTTCTGGTTCTTTTTTTACTTTTTTGCTTTCTTTAGGATTATTTTTAGTAGGTTCATTTTTCTGTTTTGACGCGCTCTTATTTGAAGCCGGCTTGCTTTGACTATTAATTTTTTTCGTTTGAAGGGCATTATTCGTCAGGTTAACATTTTTAAGGGCGGGGCTTACCGAGTTTTTCTTTGGATCTAATTTTTTTTCTGAACTTGAGGGTTTTTTAGAAACTTTTTTAGGCTTGCTATTCTTCCGCTGTTTTTTCTTTGCGAAAAAAGATTGGGCTTGTTTTGATTTGGTAATTTCAGAAAAATAGTCATCAATAATATCTTTATCTTGCTGTTCAAGCAACAAGGCATCGCCGGGAATCAATATTTTATTGTCATATTTAATCTTTTCTAGGAATAAATTAAAATTACTCTTTAATCGTTGCTTAAGTTCGACATTTTCAAAGTCTGCCCTTAAAAGATTTATATCATCTTCATAAGCTTGTCGAAGATAGTGCCTAAATAAATCTCTCCTTAGAGAGACCCTATTAGATGTAATATAGTTATCTAGAAAACAGTGTTCATTGTTGAAATTAATAAAAGAATCAATGGTTTTGTAGTTGTTTGTAATTTTTATAAAAAGACTGTTAAATAAATCACTATTTTGATTGGGAATCCTATCCTCAGTTTGCAGCAGAGAAAACCACTCAAATAAGGTCAATTGAAGATTTAGCTTATCACTTTTAGAAAGTATCATTTGTATTGAGCCTTGATTCTCTGACATAAAGAATATTTTCGAAAATGTTTCGCGTAAATATTTGTTAAAAATAAACACATCTATTCCGAACAGTTTTTTGGTTTTTGTCGCGTATCTTAAATTATTAACATCGCTTAAAAAAAGATCGTATTTTTCGAATATATTAATTGGCTCATTATTCATTTTTAAGTTTCCATATTTCATGATTTGAGCCACTATTTCAAATTGTGAACTGTCAAATTTGATGATTTTATCTTTAGCGAGCTTCGAGAATAATATTTTAAATAATTCTATGTTATATCGATAGGATTTAATTTTTGCTAATTCAGCGCTAGAAGAATATTCATAATCAACTATTTTTACATTTTTAAAGGATTTATAATCCCAGATACTGGTAAATTCCTGATACTTTTTAAACAATTCTTTACTTAAAGTTTTTTCTAGTTTTTGAGTGATGTTATCAATTTTTATTTTAAATAAATAATCATAGTCTTCAAGCAGTTTTAGTATCTCTTTAAGTCCGATTTTAATATGTGATCTACGCGCAAATTCTGACCAAATTGCGTTGTAAAGTTTTCTTAGAGCACCCTCATAGGCTCTTATAAATTCAAAATATCCTTTATTTAAAAAACTATTTATATCTTTATCGTAACAATGAAGATCCTTGAAAAGGGGGGAAATAGATTTTGAATAATTATTAATAACTAGGTTTATTATTTCATCCTTTTTGTCATGATCAGAAGCTATAGTGTTAAATTTAGATATTAATTCTTTTTTGTTGAAAAATTGATGGTAATTATTTTCATTGTTGCTGGTGGCTCTTTCAAAAATACTACTCATCAATAGAAATGATGTGTTATTTTTATCTTTATAGTTTATGTGCCTAAATAAAAAAAAGTGCTTTTTTTGGTTGAAATTCTTTAAGTCTTCTACGGTTTCTATTATTTTAAAAGAGTTTTCTAATATGCTGAATTCGTCAACTGTGAATGAGAATAAGCCATTTAATAATTGATTTAATATTTCTTCTTTACTTTGTTTTTTGTCCTTAACTAATTCTTCAATAATTATTTTGGGGTCATTAATTGCCGCTTCTTGAAAATTTTCTCTAGAAATGAGCATTTTTGCCTTTTGATCGGCCATAATCAATTTGAACCAGATATCAACAGGAAGACTTAGACCGAAAGTACTACTCGTGAGAATAGCTTTCGGATTAGACCTAAGAAGTTTATAAAATATCATATTTATTAAATGACTATTAATGATGTTAGTGTTTTCATATACTACATCTATTCCCACAGCATCATGGAATTTTAGGCTTTCTACGTCATCAACACTAAGATTCTCTTTGAAGGCAATTTCAGCTCCTTGAAATAACTCTTCTTTATAAAGAAAATACAGTTTTTCTGCATAGGAAAGAATTGGTTCATCACTATTATTTAGTCGTAATACTTCTAAGGCTTCAGCTGTATTATTTTTCTGGTATTTATGAATAACATTCGCAAAAAATAATGCTAATCTGCTCATGTATTGTTCATAGTAACTATCTTTTATGCTGCTGTTTTTAATGCCTTGTTGGTAATTACTAATAAAAGCATTCAAAAATTGGTTAATTGAGTTATCTTGAAGGTGTTGAGAATGTGTAGCAAAATAATTTATCAGCTCATAATTTCTGTCAACATTAGCATCTGATAGGATAAGAGGCTCAAAAACAGAGCTCAATGCTAAATTTGCACACAATAATAGAGCTAAAGGCGCCAAAAAAATATTCATATTTGTTCCAGAAAGAAAAAAGTTTAAAAAGTGATATTGCTGATTTTTCTAGCATGATATCTGTTGTAGTCAAGACGACCGTTAATGCTATATCAGGCAAACTATTGCTCTACTAAAAAGCTTATTTTTAACAGTTTTTAATTCGGGTATTTGTCTGTAAAAATATCCTTATTGACACTGTAGATTTGGGGATAAATTGTTATGTATGTCAATATCTTAATCAGAGTTTGCAATGCCACAAGCCGCTACAGCCGCTTTAATTTGATCCGTGCTTCAAGGCAACAGAGCATTTAGGATGGCCGTCTTTAAAGTTATAGCGTCGATATGTGGATATCCAGGCAAGTATATAGGCAGTACAAACGCCAATTTTCCCATTATGGGGGCCTCCCCATATACCGTATTGTCCGCTCTAATCCCTTGCGGTCGTGAGCTTCGATGGCCTCTGAGGCGTGAAGCCTGAAAAACCAAGGTTATGGATGCCCTTCCAGTTCGCACTTCGCAATATTTGCCGCTAATTTATAAAATATAAAACCAACAAAAAACCAATAAACACATGTATTAGAGGATAAGTAACATAAACCGCTTTTTTTCATTTTACCCATCTACCCAAGGCCTATAATTTGGAGCCAGAACAGCCGTCGGTTGCTCAAGGGTTAACATCGTAAGATTTTTTTCTGCTATGGGAAGCTCAAGAAGGAAGACATGACGCACCCGGCCGGGCGCATCATGTCGCGGGCTTGAGCGACCGTGTTAACATAGGTTTTTTATAACCGAGCTTATCCAGGTCCTCATCCCTGCCTTCGATATGTTTGAATAGTTGCTTGGACTTCACGTCCGCTTACGATAAGCGTGATTATGGGCTCTGCTTCGAGAGTAAAATCAGAGCCCAAGTGGTTTTAAAAGCACAAAGACTGCCAAATCATGGTGCTCCGGAGAATTCCACCAAAGACCGATTCCTAATATCAGTAGGCAGCTGCAAAGTATCAAAATCCGGCGCCAGTCGACGCAGGTCTCCGGGGGACCATAATTCTCTTGCCTTGGCTCGTCGGTAAAAAGGCCGCATGAAAGCTAGTCAAATTCTATAGTGCCTAGCACAAGGCGTGGCACCTAGGAAGATACTGAAAATTTACGTGTATTTAGCCTGGGTTTTTGTCTGAAGCCAGCTCAATAATTTTCTTAAAAAGTTTTTTAGCTTGCTTCGGTGCTAAAGATTTTCCACCATGTAACTTAACAAATGTCACAGGAGAACGACCTTCCCTCGAAAGAACAATATGGGAACCTTGTTGATTACTATTTATATTACAGCCATGCGCATTAGCTTTACCCAAAATAATTGTCAACATTTCGCGAATCTGACGAAAATTGTTACGACCATTACTTACGCGTTCTGATACTTCTTGCTCTAATTTGGTCCACTCTTCCTGCAAACGCTCTTGCACTTGTGGTAGCTCTTCAACGTTTACTTCGTTAGGGGCACTTTTTCGTTGATTTTTGCCCTTTTTATTTTTCTTTGTCTTTTTTTCTGCTTTTTTCTTGGGCAGCTTGCCAAGCTCATCATTGATAACCGCCTGCTTTCGCTTTTCCCATTCTTCTTGAATGGCTGGGCTTTGAACTATTGTTGCCAGTTCATTATCGGGTTGCACTGCATCTATTTGGTCATCAGGACTATTTTCCAATAAAAGAACTTGACTAGCTTCAATGCTTAGTGGGCTGCTTGCTGATTGACTTAATTCCTTTAAACAATTATTAAACTCTAAAAAAAAGCCTCTTTCTTCTTCATCATTATTATAAAGAGGTTTTATAGAGAACTCATCATTCCAAGTGATAAAATTATTATTCTCAGCGAATAGTTTTAGATCTTGCCTAGTGCGATCATATTGAGATGGCCGGCATGATTTCGATCTTTTGCGCAAGCTTCGGTATCGCTCACCAGGTTTTGAGAAGCGTCAAATTCTTGCCGAATGCCTTTCTTGTATGCAAAATCAAAGGCGCTTTCATTCTGCAACACCGCTTGCGCGACGACCGCATTCAGAACATTACTCACGATCTCAGCTGGCACATCGTATTTTGTCGATACCAGGAAACTATCGCGATACCCATCGTTCATCAAGGTAAGCGCGACCGTGCCGGTGCTTGTCTTTGCATGCTTGTAGAGTTCATGGCGCAACAAGAACGCAAGCATGTCAAGCGCGCGATGCCCCCGGAGCCCTTTATCGCGTGAACTTCACAGCCGCAAAATATCTTTGAAGATTAGAAAAATCAGGGGGAGAAATAAACTCAAGAAATTTTAGAGATCCCATCATATTCATTGCATCTATCATTGGAGTCGCATAGGTTTTAAACGAAATTTTCTCGAACCCTAAATCATTGTGATTTAAAGACCCTATATTCCAGGCCCCTTTATCCTTAGAAGAGTGGTCTTCGTTAAATAACTCTAAATATCCCCATTTTGGATTCGAAACCCAGGTTTCAAACATATGCAAAGCCCGCCTTAATTTTGGCTTAGGACTATACATTGCAAAAAAATCCCAATTTGACTCTCCAGTAAAGGCCAGTGCTAGTTCAGGGTAATTGCCCATTAAATCAATTTTTTCTCTCTTTTCATCTATTGCTAACGGAAAAACATTCGTATCGAAAATATAGCCATGATTATGCGCCAACAAGAACAGAGTGAAGCCATCTTTTAAAAACACGTTTAATGTGGCCTGTGTTATGTTTTGATCATGGAGTCGTTCCACGTCCTGCTTCAAAATAGCTCTTAAATATTGTTTATCTGACAAAAAAAGGTCGTATAATTTTTTCACGTGGCTAGTTGTGTTAGAAAAACTTTCCAGTGTTTCTTCGATACCATGAACAAAGATGTTAACTTCATTCTCAGTAAACACATTTTCATAATATTTTACATATCGATCTAGGCACCAATAATGAACAGGATAATGAGGGTTATTCTCAGGGTCCTCTTTAACTTGTTGTTGAATTTGTTTAGCAGTTGCTATGGGTCCGGCCACATCCAGCCCCACCATAATTTGGCCAGCAGGCGCTAGCATTGTTGGCTCCCCTATCCAAGTATAATGTATAAGAGGAGCCTTTGCTTCAACATCGGAAGCAAGCAATTTCAGACTGGCAATACTAAATAAAAACAGTAATTTAAACACTTAAAATCTCCATATATAATATTAAAATGGCAACATTTACACACCTAACATACACCTGTGTATTTTAGATACAATAGAGGACATATAATTGCTTAATATGGTTACAAACTATTTTCTACGAGGATAGGAAGCATAAATGGCCTTTTTGGATTTTTCCCATCTACCCATGCCTAACAGTTGGGGCCAAAACAATAATCGATTGCTGAAAAAGTTGACATAATATCGCTTATGGGCTCGGTTTCGCTAGTAAAACCAGGGCCCAAGTCATCTTAAAGGAGCATAGGCTCAAAAATCATGATTTTGGGCGAATTGCCACAAGATACCGTCTTGAGTGTCAAGCACTCAAAGCAATTTTTGCACCGCGATAATGACCAATTTTTTTGGTTTACCTTTCGACACTAATCTTGTGCAGAAAGTGCTGATTATCGGGTTGTGGCGCATCGCTACCAATGCAGGCATGTATAACGATTTTCGAAGGCGTGCATTTCCTGTTTTCGATATATGAGAACTACCTCTTATCGATGAGCCTGAGAATTTATGTTTGGGGTTTAGGCCAATGATGCAGTGACCTCAAACTGGGATTGCTTGATAAAAGACAAATAATATTGCGGACCAATAACTTTTGCTGATGCAAATAGCAATTCTTGCAAGATCTGGCCGAGGAGAATCGTTTCTGGATATACTAAGGCTTCATCCTGCTCCATCCTTGGGAAATAGCCCCAACCAGTATTTGGAGCTCGAAATAGCCATTTTGGTTAAAAAAATTAACATAAGGCCTATTATTGGCTGAGCTTCGCGAGTAAAACTAGAACCCAAGTCGTTTTAAGGCACATTGGCGCCAAAACCATAATGCTCCGGCGAATTGCCTCCGAGGACTCGCAAGATTCAAAAATTTTCTAAGCGTGACTATCCACAGAACACTGTCATTTCTTCTTTAAAATGCCCTATATTTCTGTGGATTCTTTATTTCTGAAATGGAATCAAAGCTGAATAAACATGTATCCATTATGGATAAAATCAAAAATGTATCCATTTTCTTTCAATTTATCTAGAAACATTAAAGTAAGTTCATCTTCTCTTATATTAGAAGATTTAATAAATCTATCCTGTTTCACGATGCCGCTTACGCCATTTAATTCTAGACTTTCATTAATTTGTTTTACAAGTTCACTAAAACTCTTTTCAAGGCGTTCAAAATTATCATCATTAACAAGATTTGAATAACTATTTTTTAAATGCTCTGTATCTGACTTAATTTTGGCAATAATCTTAGTGAGATTACCAAACATATTTTTAAATTTATTCTCCGTGAATTGAGGCACATTATTGGTAAATTTTTCCATAAAATTGGTATTAACCTCTAAGAGCGTTTCCAAATCACGTGAAGCACCAATAAATCCTAATCCTATATCTGCCAAACTGACTTCCAGTGGCCGATTATCAGTCAATCCTCGTTCTTCATGAAATTGCTTCAATCTTTCTTCACGTTTGATAAGTTCTCGTTGTTGCCGAACCGCAGTATGAAAATCTGATAACCATAAATAGGTAGCCGCCCTGGGCCAACCAAGTTCCTGATAAAGCTGATTGGTTATTGCTTGTAGCTGTCCTTCACTAGCAGCGAAATGAAGCAGTCCCCGGTGAGAAGAGAGCGCATTAGGATAGCCATTATAGCCAACAGAATCTTGATAATTTCCCGTGAGGCCTCTGATAAGTCCTTCAGTGAGGTGATCTAAATCTATCAAACCGAATTGGTAATTTCCTTGGTCAGTAGGATTATCCAAAATCAAAAGATTAGACCGGTGCAAATCACCCAGTCCTCCCGCCTTAACCATAAACGTCACTAACTGAGCGAGAGGCCGATTTAATGCATCGCCATATACTTTAAAAAGTTCTGCTTGATCGTAAATAGAATGATTACTAATGAGCAGCATTTCTTCAACGATTAATACAACCTTTGTGTCCCCTTGGTTTTTGAAATTATCATTCAAATCAATCGTAGAAAGTTTGGGAAAAGCCAAAGCATCAAGTCCATTATCTTCAGCGATTTTCTTAGCTAAAATTCGTTTTTCAAAAGAATCAGCGATAAAATTTTCATCAAATCTATCTCGCACAATTTTAAATATAAATTGAGGAAAATTACTCAATTTAAAAACCCGCTTACTACCACTAGTAATCGGATCAATTTCTATATCACTTCCAGGAAGGGTATAATCACAAATGCCCTTTTCTAAACATGCTGTCTGGATCTGGCGAGACTTATACCAATCAAAAACTTGAGAAATAAGCGTTTCGTCCACTCCCTGAACTTCTAACTCCAATAATTTTCTTGCTTTGGCAAAACTTATACCACCCTCAAAATTCAGGTGAAATCCGCACGCCAGAAAATCGATTGAAGGCTCGATAAATGATTTTTTTAAGAATCCTGCCTCGAATCGTATGAGCTTAAGAATTTCTTCCGGGGAGCTAATACCCCTTACCAACCCTTCTTCGGTAAACTGAACAATCAACTGGCCCGCTTTCTCCAAAGAAATATCTAACGAAAATAATTCTTGTAAATGGCTCCCACGAAAACCTGCCTCTTTAAAACGAGTTAATGCCCATTTATCAACTTTTATCCACGCATCAATGTTTTGGTCGTATATTTCTAGAGTATTGGCTTTCTCAAAATAAGATGAAGGCGCCTGATCGATAGCGCTGGTTATCGAATAACTTTTAGCGGATTCATCAAAATACCAACCATCTTGAAAAGATTCATATCCTTTACTTGCGGGTAAAATAGGGACCATAGGGGCCGTAAGGGAAGATTGCGGAGCCGCTGTAATATTAGCCATTGGAGCAAGCCCAAAGCCTGGAGTATTAAAAGCAATAAAAACCAATAAATTTAATACTATATTTCTCATTCAACAACTCCAATATGTGATATTTATCGATTGCATTTCACTAAAAAACCATGTCAATCACTATCACCAACACTACAACGCGATATCATAATAAAAATAATACGCACAATAACGGATTATTAAATATTAGACGATAAAGGCCTTTTTTTAAAGGGGCTTATCTACCAATGCCTAGGATTTGGGCCAGCGTAATAGTCATTTGGGCTAAAAAAATAACATAACGCCTATCATGTGCGCGAATAGAATCCGCCCCAATGTCATTTTATTTGAAAGCGTCTTTAATTGCCTGGCAGGGCTTAGCAAGGGTTTTAAAACCCAAGAGATCTTGACATCAAAGCTAGGCACTTATTCTGAAGCGATGAACAAGATCTTAGATGTAAAAAAAACTAGCTGTTGTTGCGCCCTTCAAGGGTCGCCCGCCGGTTTTCTCATTTAGATCTTGATCTTACTTTTAACAACAATTATAGCGGCTCTCGTTATCGATGAGGCAAAGATCTCCGAAGATGTAGCACGTCTCAGCCTCCCCTTATCAACGACCATCAACATGAACGGCTGCGCACAATTCATTCTGCTCTCTGTCTACTTCGTGAGCGCCTATACCGGCCATGGATTCTGCCCATGGGAACACGTTGGAATGATTTCTTTGAGCGTCATCGCTGCGGCGACTTAAAGCATGCTAGGGCCAGCGATAACTTCAAAATTCGCGGACGCATTGTTGTTTATCGTGCTTCATGCCCTTCCCCACGGTGTTCTCCAAGGAGCTTTGGCGCGTGATTTTATTGAAATGGTGAAACTAGCCCCACAAAAATGCATTGTAGCTTCGGCGGCTTAGTTTAAAAGCGAGGCCGACTTGAGAGCGAGTAGTTCACGATTATCACTCGATTATCTTCGCCAATAATATTTCAATGCATTTTCTGACATCGGGCATATAATCTTCGTCTATATCGCTCTGCCTTCGCCATAGGGGAATACCTGGCATGTTATATCCCGGAAATTTATGCGAATCAAAAGAAACTTCATCTAGCAAATTATAAGCAAACTTGCCTTTGTTATTTGCCGTTATGCTCGCACCTTTTTTCAGGAGATATTCAAACTGGGCGGGATTAGGGCAATAAATATATTTTCCGATGCTAGTGTTTAATATAGGCCAATCATACTTAAACGTCACCTCCCCAGTAGAACATGCTTTGTGCAGTACCGTGTCACCATTTTCGTCAGCAAAATTTACGTCGGCGCCCATATTAATTAATTCGCCCATTAATTTGAGGCAGCGTTTATCCTCCTTGACCAAATTTCCTAAGGCCATGCTAAAAAAGATTTTCCGATGTTCTTTAAACTCATCAGTAAAAAAAGAATCCATTGCATAGAGGGTTGTGCGAAAAACAATATCAGAAGGCATTACATGATCAAGTAATGCTAAATAGAATGGCTTTCCATCAAATAATGGCGAAGGAGTGGTCAACGCTTTTCTGATATTAGGGATTTTTAAATAGGCTGAAAAATCCTCAATGCTGGCCAAATTGGTCACATTTTTTACAGAAATACTTTTAGCACAAAAAGATTGAGATGATTCGCTGGGAGGAAGTATTTCCAACACTTCCTGCAACTTACCATCGTCGCAAATTTCGATTCCACGCAATAAGAAGTTCTTTGCCAATAAATTAAGGTAGAAAAAGCGAATACCATCGCCTTCATACTTTTCGATAATACTTTTAATAATTCCTCCCGAATGCTGTGCCAAAATATCCACCAACTCGGTGTAGGTTTTTTTATTATTGCCACCTTGTAATTCATCGGCCTTCAGTTTTGTGACAGCATATTCTAGTGGAGTGAAGCCTGAGTCATCCATAAAATTAGGCAGGTACCATGGGCCCTTTGCCAGGACTTTTTCCAGGACGTCCACATTTCCGGAAAGGACAGCCTCATGAAGATACGTCCTATTTAGTTTGGTACGCTCAGTAAAATTGATATTAGGTGTTTGTCCCCCTTCCCCTTCCAGGATTTTATTCAGTGAATCAATGTCACCATTTTTGATGGCCTCGGTAAGATCATCGTGGAGAGTTCCCAAAAGCATTGGGGATAAGAAGGATAAAATAAAAATACTAAGTTTGAGAAACTTCATGGGCAATCCATATTTTAAGCAAATGAGAGTGAATAGAGAATTTCTGAGATCTAATTATTAAAATTAAATCGGGCTTTTACAAACAACGCCCTTCGAGGTGTTGAGCGATTATTTAAAAAATATCGCTACTTATCCTCGTCGTCGGCTTTCCACCATTGGTTCTCCTCATCGCTATCTTCGCAGTAGTATGTAATATCAAATAATTTCTGCCCATTTCCCCTCGGTGAAAATTGGGCTGCGCTGAAACTAATGGGCATGCCTGGAGGACCTACCAATGAATCCGAAACTGCGGAACTTTTGACAACATCGTCTGTGCCATTTTCATGCGCAGAATCAAATGCTAGATCACCCCGAATTGGGCCCGCAAGAAAGCCTATGTTGTTGTTCCACAAAAGCACTCTTAACTCGTCATTATTAGAAATTTTTGCCGATAGTTCTTCATTGATTTTATTAAGATTAGGCTTCGCACCATTATCCAATAGTACTTCTAAAACTTTGATGTTCGGCTCGTCTTGCTGTAACTCTGCCAAAAAAAGATCATTAATATTGCCTAATCGTTTAAATGCAGCGAATGCAAGGTACATATCATGATTACGACTATCTCTTAGAGCACCATAGATATATTTCTTATTTTGCGCCAGCCATTCTTGTTCGGGATAATGCACTAACAAAGCCGAGCAAAAATCATCTTTTCTAAAGTTAATAGAATAAATTATTAGATCGTTTTTTTCGTCGCTATTAAATTGATCGTCTGTAAGTAGGTCTTCTAGAAGACGAAGGTTGCCCTTACGGATACACAATTGCCCGATCTCCCTCACTATTTGCCGATGAATAGTATTATCTTTATCTGGCCACAAGCGCATCAAGTCGCGGTATTCAGCTACTGCGTCATAAACCGCTTCTAGATTATGGAGAATCAGGTCAGAGTTGGGTTCAGCTCTCAGTAATACATTTACGAACGCTGGGCCCTTTTGAAAAGCTTTCTCAAGAACTTTGTAGGTAATGGGCGGAGAACCTTCCTGTGTGTACTGAGATGCAACAAATCTGTCAGGCGACGCTAGAAGCATCTGAAGAAGGTCGGGATTTTCTGCACCGCAGGCTGCAAGTAAAAATTGTTCGCCGACCCTTAGACGGGGCGATTTGGCAAGAAAAGAAGCAATGTCAAAACGTTGTTCCTCAATCATCGTAATCAGGGCTGGCCTATTTTTTACATCAACATTTGGATTGGCGTCCAAGGCTACTAGCCTGCCAACTTCTTCTAAATCGTAATTATTTATTGCATACAAAAAATATATTTGTATTTGAATATTTTCGTCAGTTTCTAAAGAAACAGCTCCTTGAGCAATCAAAAACGCAACAAATAAAAATATATATTTCATTTCTTTTATTCCTATTTTTCTCGACACTAAAAAGCACAAGCAATCAAAATTGAGCCGCACTTACTCACTAAAAAGGCGCATACGGTCAACGGGCAAAATTTTACCTCATTGAGAGTATTTGTACAGGGGGCTGAGTACCGTACAAGGTCCATAAACCGTGCCATTTTTCATTACGTTCGATTGAGAAATTATTGCTGGTGCGCCGAACCCAATCCCCTGAATAAACTTAGGAACAAAGATGTGCTGTCGCTATTGTTAGCGCAACCATTTTCTTAGCAAGGACAAGAAGTATTCGTTATTTGGTTTTTGAACCTAAAATTCTTATTTGATGTTGTGCTTCCTCCAGATTTTCGTATCGTCGATTCTTCCATAGTTTTACGACTTTTGGGTGGTAAATAATTCCTGCGATCATCCTTTCGATATTGGCTACGGCGCTCTCATCGCCGATATCTTCAAGTATCTCTGGGTCAGGTTGATATTTGTTAAACTCGAATTTAATAGGGTGAGTTTTCAGCTCCTCAGGGAAATATTGTTCAATTCCCGGTAAGCCCTTTTTCAGTTCCGTCAAATAACTCGCCATGAACTCTTCCCAGAATTTATGGCCGATCTCCAAGACAAGACGGTCATCGAGAGCTTTTCTTGTTGGATCATTTCGAAAATATATATGCCTCTCTCTTTCTTGTCGCTCGATGATTTGAGTGATTGTTCCAATGAAAGGAGAGGCCTTCTGTCCATTGGCAGTCGCACTTGTTAGGTGAAAACAAGCCACGTTCGGCGCATATTTATCGTAGGCTTGTTTCTCGCGAGCGAAATACGATTCAAGTCCCAAATACTCGTAAACACCTTTAGTGAAGAGCGTGTCTGCAAGATCGCGTACTACAATCTTACCGGTGGGTTCTAATGTTCTTTTATTGATCTGTATTAAAAATTGCTGCTCGTGAGGATTCACTTGCGTTAACCCGTAGCGATAAAGCAATTGCGCCGACACTATTCCCATGGGTTTAACGTAATACTCAGACCAAAAGCTAACCCATGAACCCAAATCATACTCCTTGGTGTAGTGAGACGCAATGAAGCGGCCGGCTTGCTGACCTATACTGAAAGCTGGCAGATAGTGATGCTCGTCATCAAGTGCGGACAGCTCGCGAACGAGAAATCCCCCTGGTTGATCGCCAGCCCCATTGGGAACAAAAATGGAGAATGGTTCGCCGAGAAACATCAAATTTTCAGACTTTCCCAGGAGTGCATCGATTTTTGTAATCAAATCCCATCGATAAGGTGAACGGATAACTTGGTTTGCTCCATGCGTCTTCTGGGTTCTAAAACCTCTGTAGTTCGGTGAAAATCTATTAGTGGGAAGTTTAACGTTAAAGTGCAACGGACCCGCGCCACCCACCACGGCCATGGTGCGCGATGAGGTATAGCGAGCATTCCAAAATTTGTCTTTTACGTCGCTATAATTGAAAAATGGAACAGTTGGTTCGGTATTATCGGGATGTTGAGGCCAAAAAACGGTCTCTTCGTTCGGCGCAATAAAGATGTTTAAAAGCTCAGGTGAGGCGTCATCGCATTGGTTTATTAGCACCGGAGCAAATTCTTCGGTATTAATCGATAAAACCTTCATTTTCCTGGTATCAGTTGGCCGCATTCTATCGTCGCTGGCAATAAAAATGTTCTCAGTTTCTTCCCATAAAAGCCACTGGTGCAAGGTATCTGGCGACGTAGGACCTGTGCCAATAAGCATTCGAATTGATTTTGCGTGTTCGTTGGCAAAAGTTGACTGATAAGGTTCGCTCGGGCGCGAGGAAGGCTCTGTGGGGAAACATCGAGGAAAAGGTTGAAACAGCATGGGGAAAGGTGAAACCTGAGCTTGGCTTTCTCTATCCATGGCCGAAGTAATATTGGAAATAAAAAATAATGTAGATATGGTTTTTACAATTGTCTTTTTCATGATTTTATATTTTTAGTTTTATTTAAAAGAAAACATCCTTTAATTTGCGTCGAGCAAGTGGGCATTGTGCATTAATCTAGAAGAATATTTTTCTTCGTTACCTATTTTTACCGAAATAATTTTTTCTTTTCTTTTTTATACGGTGACCAATCATCTAACCGATATAGCTGAATATTAGACGCCTCGCTCACCTGCGCTTTAGGTTGAACCCCCTTAAGGCCAAACATATTGACACAAAAAAACCGACCGCTAATACCCAATTATTTGGAGTTCAATATGCATTCTTGCAAAGTTCTTTTACCTTTTTTTATATTTGCCTTGAGTTTCTCATCTTGGACGATGTCAGCTCAGGAAATTTTGAATAAAGCGGTTGAGGAGAATCAAACGCTTATATTTGAGAAAATAAATGGTCAGCTCGTGCTCAAGGTACCTCCCCTGCAACAACCTATAAATAGTGCCGAGATTAACTTTAATCAACGAATAACTTACAGAGGAGTTCAAGAAACTTTTTTGCATATTGCTATTCATCATGGAAACGTGTCATTAGTTAAGAATTTGGTTTCGCATGCCAAATTCCTTGTTAACACAGGAAATGAATATAATCTTTTTCCCTTAGAACTCGTTTATAACAAACTAAAACAAGCCTCCGCAAGCTCCAATCTGCAAGAGATTTTTAGCATTTTGCTTCGCCATAATTCTATCCTAAAAATTATCGATTTAGACCCTTCTATCGCTAATTATCGTTTTGCTGCTGACATTGTGAATCTCCGCCTGAAATATTTTTTTTCAAACGCTTGTACCCTCATTAACAGCGATGCCGATCTCAAAGAAATTAGGCTTCTTCTTAGCACGCAACATCCTCTAGATAATTCTTGGGTCTTTGAGGAAGAAAATTTCCTTAAATGGGCTGCAAAGCAATTAACTGATACTAATTACCAAGTTGAAAAAATTGCTGATTCTCTCGCAAATGCATTACTAGACCCACAAGAACGTCAATTCTTCCTAAATGAGCTCTTATGTATCTCTTGTTTTTCCAAGAACATTCTTCTTGTTAAATTTTGTATCAATAATGGAGCCGACATTAATTACAGAGACAGTACTGGTAAAACTGCTCTCCACCATGCTTTCACGGCGGAAAAAGTTGATAAGCCTTCTATTATTCATATTCATCAAGCTAAATTGAATTTGGAAATTGTAACCAAAATCGTAAATGCTAATCAATTTCAATGGAATAAGGATAATCAAAAAGCCTTGGATACTCTCATCGCCTATAATGCGCGAGATCACGTGGTAGGAGGCTCAGCCAACTCATTTTGTACTGCCGATGAAAAATTTTATCAGGATGAATGGAAAAAAGTCGTCCAATTTCTTATCGAGCGTTCAGCTCCTTTTACGTCAGATCATTTAGATGCAAGCGAGGCTCTTCAAATAGAACTTCAAGCTGGCTTCGACAAAGGGAAAATGCCACTTGATATGCTTGCAAACGATGAACGAGTAAAAAGTTGGTCAATGCGTCCAGTGACAGAAGATGAGCAGTTGATCGTCGCAAAATTTAACTATTTTCTTGCGTTAGGCCTTGCGAAAATTGCCATGCGGGAGAATGGCGCTTTGAGTCCTGTTTTGGTTAATAGACCGGGATATCGAATCGTTTTTCCACCAGAACCCCTTATTTGTAATGGGCAACAAGTTTTATCAACCATTGCCAAAGACAGTACTATTGAGATTCATATGGGCAAGGATTTAGTTAGCCTATCCGCCCTTCTCAAAAAATTTCCCAATATTGCGGCGCCAGATTGCTTCTGTATTGATCTAACCGAAGGCGGCAGATTTACCCTTCAGTGAGCTTAACGAACAACAGTAATCGGTGTTAGTTACTCCCGAGTGGCTAACACTTTTTATCTTTCCGCAATATTAACCAACGATTTGACTGACTAATACCGGTGGGGTGGCACGCTCAACCCCAAATCCAAGTTCGTTCGACTTTTTTTACGCCCTTCAACATGGTTAAAAGTCTCATTACCTGCTTTAGATTGATATTCATGCGGGCAAAAACGGAAGAATGCTCGGTGAGCATGCCTTCGCACGCTTATGGCTATCGGCCTTATGCTTTGTGCCT
>CAYJDW010000049.1:0-19354 GCA_964368985.1 uncultured Myxococcales bacterium
GCTAGGGTTTTGCTCACGAAGCTGAACCCATCGCTAATGTTAAGCCTTTGAGCAAGCGATGGCTGTTCTGGCTCCAAATTATGGGCCTTCCGGTAGGGTGGGCAAAATGAAAAAAAGCCGTTTATGCTTCCTATACTCAAACCCGTTATAGCGACTTGCTCTCTCGAATTACCGTCATTAAACCGAAGCTCGCTTGAATTTGCTTGGGTCTATTAAACACATGGCGGATAAGATCGCGGATTTTACGCATTTGTAGGTTAGATACTCGTCATGGCGAGTTCGCCATGACGAGTGAGCGAGTCTTGATTAAGGAACCTTCATCAAACGCGGAACATCTACTTCTGGTGCCACAAAGCTATCCTTGAAGGCATCGGGGTTTTTCATCGAATATTCTTTATTCTCGAGTGCCTCGATACCACCGACAAATGAAAGTAAGCGCTTATACAAATCTTGAGACATTTTGCTGTAAATATCCCGCCATTTGGCAACATCTTCTTTGGTGAAATAGGGGTCAGCAGCTTCAGGATCAAGAGCTTTCAAGACCTTGAGCTTATTGGTCGTGGAAATTAGTTTATTATTAAGCTTAATATGCTCTGCCTCCAATGCTTCAAATTCACCTTTTTTAAGATTTAGATCCGCTCGAATTGCAGCCTTCTTCGTGGCGTCAGCTTCGTTCTTCAGGATAAGTTTCAGCTGAGCCAAGGAATTTTTCGCATTGCGGTAGGCTGAGCTGTCTAAAATGGTGGAAATCTCTGTTTTAAGCGCACTGATCGACTGCTCTTTCTTTTGCACTTCTTTATCATAGGCAGCCTTGGAGATGAAATCTTGACTGGAAGAAGTTTGTTCTCCCGCCAAAATAGTTTCTTTCCAACGAAGACCAAGAGCATTGTTTAATAATTCAATTCTTTGGCCTGCAAATTCCTGGCTGATAAATCCGCCATCTGCAAGCTGTATCAATATCTCTCGCACATTTTGCACGGGTAGCTGAGCGAGACGCCCAATGGTCGTCCAGACTTGTTCTTCAAAACGATATAAGATTCTTTTAACGTCGGTCACATCGCCCAATTGACCATTGAGAAACATTTGGCCGCCGTTATTGTCTTTGCGGAATTTGAGGAGCAATCCATGCAAAATACGGACGAAGGCCTTTTCACGTAAGTTGTCAGGACCATCGAGTACCCGAGAAACTTCTTGTTGGTAATCATCAAAAAGTGTGGCATTCCCAAAAAGGTGAAGTGTATTTCGCCCAATACTGTCGAAGCCGGCGATAACGTTAAGTTCGCTTTTTATCATTTTATCGCGAATTTTTCCGGAGGCACTGGCTATCGCTTTGGCATCACCAATTTCTCGAGCGCACTGAGAGTTCGAAAGTTCACGATAAATATAATCCAAATCAAGCATGGGATTTTTCATGTATTTTTGGCCAAACACGTACCAATCTTCGTCTTTCGAGTTCTCGTTCAGAACAACCGGCCAAGGAAATTCATAATTCGCGGTTTTAAAGTAATTGGCCATGTTTTGCGGGGTATTGATAAAAGCCCAGGTGCCTTCAAAAGGATAGGCAGTTTCTAAATATTCCTTTTGACTGATCCATTTTTTAGCGTCGCTAGTTTCGAGCCAGGCGCTGTATTCCTCACTGGTCATCTTCACGAGTCCCGACGCGGGCTTGGGCGGAGGCAAAGATTTAAAGGCGAGACAATAAGCCGAAGCATCGGTTAGACCTCTAGCATGCAAGGCAAGATTAAAGGGAAAATTAGCCGCTTCGTCGGGCCTAAAACCTTTCTTTTGCATAGGTAGCTTCGGATGCTCACCCACTTGATTAAACCAAAATGAAATATTTTGTGCCAATGAACGAGCGGTCGCCAAAGAGACAGGATCCTGATTTTTAATAAGGACGGCGGCTTCAAGATCGGTATAAGGACCAGCAACTTCATCGCGAGCCATGGAACCAAAAGCAACGATGGCAAAATCATTTTCACTAATACCCATAGGCATAGTATTTTTCAGATAGCGACGTATCCATTCGACATATTTTTTAGTTATTTCTTGAGACAAAGTTATATAATCTGGCTCAGCTTTACTGTTTTCTTCCCAAAACTTGGCAATCATCTCATCACGAAAAGTTCCCAGTTCATAGCGGATATTAGTCGCGGTGGTGGTGGAGAGAAAATCTTTGAGTTCATCGGGCGAATAAATCATTGAAGGAATAGGTACCCAGTCTGCAACAGCATCTTTGAAGAAGGTCACAGGCGAGTCAAGATGAAGTCTTGATAGGCTGTCTGTTGAGGGCGATATTTGCATAGAATCATTGCTTATTTTTGCGACATTATTTGGAGCCGCATTATAAGCATTTAGAGAAATAAATAATGCTAATAAAGCGACATATAAGTTGTTTTTTGTCTTCATAGTTATTATCCAAATTGCAAAAAAATAATTTGTAATACTTATAGTCTAACAGTTAATCGATGCAGCGCAGATGATCTTAATACTTTTTTATTGGTTGATAATAGTTAAATTTATAGCGATTATCTCGATTAATTAGTATGTATATAACGGCCTAATCTTAATAAGTGAGCGCTATTTTAGCAAAAACAGGTTTCTTTCAAGGAGATTGTAATGAGAATTAGAGTAGTAGCTTTTAGCTTAGTCGTGCTAGGGCTAATTTTATGCGCTAGCTGCGGCGGTGATAGTACAACTTCGCCCGGAAACGGCGGCAATGCCCCGGGCAAACGCGCGCCTGACAAAATAAATCCTGCCGATCCTGGCAAGAATAATCCAGACACTCCTCCCAACACACCGCCAGATACTCCTCCAGAGGGATTGAGCTATACGCAACTGAGCTTCCAGAAAAAATTGCCTCTGAGCGTGCAAAACATCAGCGCTATTGGAAGTGATGGCGAAGGAAAAAACCTTTATTTCGGCGCCACCGACAAAAATAACGTTCTTTTTGCCATTGATCTAGCGGCCGATCCTCTGGCGGCCAAAGAAATTAAAACCTGCGTGCTCGACAATGGCAAGTGCGCCGAGCATATGGCCAAAGGAAGTGACGGCTCTCGATATTTGGCGGCCTATGAAGGGGTCCCTCGTGTTTTTGATCCGGATCAAACTCAAATAAAATCAATTGTGGAGGGCCCCGGGAAAAAAGCGATAATATCTCTCACAGGGCTTGTCTCAAACCAATATACAGCCTGGCCTTCAATTTTTAATCCCAAGGGAAGCACCAAGAAGGCTAATGGTGGCCTTTTGCAGGTCGAAGGAAATCTTGTGAAAGGAGTTTGGGGAAATACCATTGAGAGCCTCAATGCAGGTGTGGAGGGCAAAGAAATAAGCTCCGTTGCGCGAGTGGGGGGAACTTGGGTGGCTTTTTCTCAAGATCCAGATTCTTTTGCCAGCTTTCGGGCTTTTGATGGCATCCCCGGGATGGCTCAAAAAAGCCCCATCGATAATCAAAATAGAACAGTTAGCGCCTCAACCTCTTCTGGGAATGCTTTATTCAAAGCCTTTAGTGATGGAACCGTGCGTCGCTTGGCAAATGCCGAGTCAAGTTTGAGCGCCAGTGGATCTGCGGAAGATAGTATTGTGGATAATGCCGATAAACTTAAAATTGAAGACGAGATGGCCGCCAATGACCATATTTCAGCCTTAGCTGTAGTAGGTGATACTCTACTGGTAGGTCTAGCCGCAACACCCGGCCAAGCCACTGGCGGGGTGGCTCTTGTCAATCTCACCGATCCGACTTTTCCTGTTACCAAAGCTTCTAAAGATCAGGCGCAATGGAATGTTGTCCATATTGCTCCAAGTAAGGATGGCAAAAGCGCTTTGGTTAGTACAGATGGTCAAGGGCTGATGTATTTTAGCGATGGTCGATTGATGAAAATTAACAGCGCCACAGCTGGCAGCCGCGCTGATGCCGCAAATCCTGTGGAGTTTGAGAAGGCTAAATTGGAAGCTGCCAAAGGTGAAGGATTTTCCTTGGCTAAAGCCAAAGTAGGCGCCGTTAATGTGGGCAATAGTTGGTATATTGCAACTGACAATGCAGGTATTTTCGAGTTTGTTGCTAAGAAGGTGAAGTAATAGTTGGATGACTGGGCTAGCCAATCACCTGCTGCTAAGCTAAAAATCAAGGGCAAATACCAGGAAAGCCGCCTTCTATGCCTTTTTTGGGCTCTAATGGCTTATTTTTGCCAAATCTGTAGCCGGCTCTGGTAGATTAAGGTAAAAAAATGACCTTTATATCCCCAGATGATACATGTCTCACACACATGGACACGGCGCTCCGCTCGCCCTGGCGTGAAGAAGCTGAATTGTATGAGCCAGAGGGATTTATTCACGTTCCATTTTTTGCCAGTGCGCGCTCATCAGCTGGCTCAAAACCGCTAAATTCTCCTCAGTATTTTTGTAAGGACTGAGTAGTCGATAGATAATGGCCTCCCTCATCTCGTCGTGCTTGGCCAGTCGCGGGATTTGGAGCTTAGTGGGGAGTAAATAAAATCCTCGTTTTGTAGAGCCAGGGGATTTATCTTTGCCGAAAGCTACAGCAATTAATTTGTAGTGACCCTCATTAAGGGCTTTCAAAATATTATTATTGCTTTCATCTAAGACATGTTTCGAAAGGAAATTACTCTCTTTCCAAATCTTTAAATAAAACTTTTTTTCTGTTTCTTTATAAGCGTTGCGGTGAAGCTGCTTTTCGTATTGGACGCCGAGGGCCGTTAGGATATTATTCGATGCATCGGCTTCTCCTTTAAATGGTGTAACTTTATAAAAACCCTCCAAATTAAAGACTCTCAGCTCAATATCTTCAGCAGCACTGGACTCAACGGTATGCCACGTGAGTTCTTTGTCGCTCTGTTGAGTCAGCGCGTCGAGAATGCCGCGGGAGGCGTCGTCGAGAGTTTGTGCATGACGAAAGATTTTTCGCAGGCGGTCTTTCCTATCGCTGTGGGTAATTTGAAAGGAAATCTCGGCCAATTTTACAAGATCCTCATCGCTCACCTCAGGCGATCCCATGAACTTGTCCACGTAGCCCGACAATAGTTCATACTCAGTTTTTAAGGTTTTCAATGAGAGCACACCTGCCCCCTCATTGCTTACTCCTTTACCAGTTTCGAGTTCTTTAAACTTGGTAACTAATCGGGAAAAATAAGAAGCAAGCGCCTGATAGGTTTGGCGATTAAGAAAATATTGCTCTTCTGTCGCTGATACCCTGTTGCTCGTTAGCAGGAGAAAAATAACAATGCGCCTATTAATGATATCGTTGCTATTAAAATGACGGAAGAAATTTTCTAGTTCCCCTTTCAACGCAATAGAGTCTTGTGTGTTGATCTCTAATAGCTGCGCACATACTCCCTCGGTATTCTTGATAATTCGTTCGTAGTCGACGCTAATACCATTGAGAGTTCCCTTTTCAGAGAGAATTTGTGCCACCGATTCTATTGTCGAGGCACTGATTCCCTCGATGGCCCCGTTAAGAAGGTTAATTTGCAGGTCTTTTAAGGGCTTACTTAGGTCTTTAAAGCTAAGGGATCGATGAAGAGGCATGGGATCTGTGCCTGGGGGCGATGTTATAATAGTTTCGGAAGGTTCTGAAGCGGTCGAGTTTGTCTCGAGCAGATCCTCAGTAGCAATACACGCTATCTCACCAATCACGGGACTATTGTTTCGGCAATAATAGAGCGCACCAAGAACCGCTACACAGCCAGTCGTGCACAAACCTAGCGTGGGAGAAATCATTGTGCTGATAACACAAAGGGTGCAGGTAGCACTGCCAATGGCAAATTTTTTGTACGACCACCCGCTGTGGTCCATAGGATAAGTGCGCGCAGAAGGAGTCTCATCGCTATGCGCAAGCTCCGCAGAAAAACCTGGATGAGAGAGGAAAGATATGCTAAGAAAAAATCCCGCCACATACAAGGTGAAAGCATTCACAACAAATCCTCCTCCAGATTTTCCGCAGCAAGCTCGTCGCTAATGGCGAATTTCTTTGGTTTTTTTCACGCGGGTATGACGAACAATAGGGGAGAAGTCAACACTGCTATTGTCGGTCCTTGGAGGCAATTTGCCGGAGCATCATGATTTTGGCGCCAATGTTAAGCCTTTGAGCAACCGATGGCTGTTCTGGCTCCAAATTATGGGCTTTCCGGTAGGATGGGCAAAATGAAAAAAGCCGTTTATGCTTCCTATACTCCCGCCATAAGAAATTTTTCTTCAAATTTCAGTGCTTTATATTTAACTTCGATGAGAATGTTTAGGTCTTTGCATAGTGGATGCGAGATAAATCCGTCAATGGGCGTATGACGCTGACATGAAGCATCCCTATTGCCTTAAGAAATTCCTATGCCACTATTCCAGCCATGATAATCTCCGCCCTTTCATATACCTGCTTTGGCAGATTAGCGCTCGTTATGATGGCACGAATGCGCATGGCTATGCGCTCATAATTCAATAAAAATATTCGATTTTGTAGGCACTGGTTTTTTATTTAGAAAAAAGCCAGATGGTGTTGCCGTTTTATTTTATGGAGAAAACATATGAAACTTTATCAATTTTTAGGTGTTTTAGCATTATTGTCATTTTTTTCGGGGTGCAAAGGCTGTGTTAACGCGGCTAGTGGTTCACTCGAAAAAACTACCATCAAAATTGGTGTGATCAGTGGCCCAGAGACTGAATTGATGGAGAAAATTAAAGAGATCGCCAAAACAGAGCAAGGTTTGGATTTGGAACTGGTGGTTTTTAATGATTATATGACGCCAAATATTGCGCTCAACGACAAGAGTATTGATGCCAACGCCTTTCAACATGAGCCTTATCTGTCGGAGATGGTCAAAAGCCGCGGCTTTAAACTCGAGTCGGTCGGAAAGACTTTTATTTATCCCTTGGCGGCTTATTCAAAGAAAATCAGTGCTGCCGCGAATGTGAGTTTAGGTGCTAAAATTGCCATACCTAACGATCCGAGCAACGAAGGACGCGCCTTATTATTGCTGCATAAACAAGGACTGATTGCGCTCAAAGATCCGACTAACTTGCTCGCCTTACCCAAGGAAATCATCAAAAATCATCTAAACCTAAAGATCATCGAGTTGGAAGCGGCTCAGTTGCCAAGGGTGCTTGATGACGTGGAGCTCGCCATTATCAACACTACTTTTGCGAAGGCCGCAGGGCTCAGTCCGAGCAAAAATGGTTTATTTATGGAGGGGGGCGATTCTCAATATGTAAATATTATCGCCGTCAGATCTGAGGACAAAGAGGCTCCTTGGGTAAAAAAAATAGTGGCTGCCGTCCAAAATGATCGCGTCGCGAAGGCTGCGGAAATTATTTTCGAGGGTCAGGCTATTGCTGGATGGCGTTAGGGATAGGGAGGTTTTATGATCAAGCTTGAGGGCCTAACTAAGCGCTACCTGGTAAATGGACGAGAACTGTTAGCGCTCAACAACGTTGATCTTCATGTGGCTGCAGGCTCGATTTATGGCGTGATTGGCGAGAGTGGGGCGGGGAAAAGCAGTTTGCTTCGATGTGTCAATATGCTCGAGCGACCTAGCGCTGGCAGGGTGATGGTGGCTGGTCAAGACTTGACGACGATGAGCATCAGCGATCTGCGAGAGCAGCGTCGACGCATTGGCATGATATTTCAGCATTTTAACCTGCTCGGATCATGCACCGTTTACGATAATATTGCTTTGCCCTTAAAATTTATCGGTACCAGCAAAGTCGCCATGGAAAAGATCATTACGCCCTTGGTCGAGCTTACGGGCCTGAAAGGGAAAGAGCGTCAATACCCGCATCAGCTCAGTGGCGGGCAAAAGCAGCGCGTGGCTATTGCACGAGCGCTCGCCACTAAGCCCCAGCTTTTACTCTGCGATGAAGCGACTTCGGCGCTTGATCCTAAAACGACCGACAGCATTTTGCAGTTATTGCGAGAAATTAACCAAAGCACCGGGCTTACTATTTTGTTGATTACTCATGAGCTGGAAGTGATCAAATCCATTTGCCATCAAGTGGCGTTGATCAACCAAGGGCGCATTCTCGAAGCTGAAAATGTCGTGGAGTTTTTCGCCAAACCCAAAACTGCCTTGGCAAAGCAAATTGTCGAAAGCTCACTTAAAATGCATATCCCCGCTGATTTAGAAGGTAAGATATCGGAAAAAACCAGCGTGAAAAAATATCCGATTGTACGCATTGTTTTTCGTGGTCACCTCGTGCGTGAAGCGGTTATTTCCATGGCGAGTCGCCAATTTTTGGTGGATATCAGCATTCTGCAATCCAATATTGAGTTTATCAGCAATAGCGTCGTGGGCTTTCTCCTCGCTGAACTTAGAGGGGAGATGGCCGACGTGGAACAATGCATGAAATTTTTTACTGATAAGCAACTTGATTATCAGGTGGTGGGCTATGTCTCTTGATCTCTTGCTCAAAGCCAGCTTAGAAACGCTTTACATGGTACTAGTCTCCGGCATTTTTGCCGCGATGTGGGGCATCCCCTTAGGCTTTGCCTTATTCGTTCACGGTCGGACGGATACTGACAAGCGCTCACCGATTTATCATGCTCTGGCACTTCTGGTAAATTCCTCGCGCTCCATTCCTTTTATTATTTTGATGGTGGCCATCATCCCTTTTACGAGAATGATCGTTGGCACTTCTATTGGCACCACAGCTGCCATGGTGCCGCTCGCTTTGGCCGCTATCCCCTTTTTGGCGCGCCTGGTGGAAGGAGCCTTGATGGAAGTGCCGGCTGGATTGCTTGAGGCGGCCGAGGCCATGGGAGCAAGCTCTTGGCAATTAGTAAGACGAGTGCTGTGGCCTGAGGCCCTGAGCGGCATTATCAACGCCATAACTGTGACCGCGGTTAATTTGATCGGCTATTCAGCGATGGCTGGTGCCATCGGTGGCGGAGGCCTCGGAGATTTGGCCATTAGATTTGGCTACCAGCGTTTTGACGGTACCGTGATGTTGATCACGGTGGTGGTACTTATTTTCATGGTCCAGGGTATTCAATATTTGGGTGAATACGCGGGCCGGCTTGCTCGCAATGGTCGTTGAGAGGAATAGGCACATCGTATGGCGATCGGAGCGCGGCCATCCGGTCCTTGTGGTAATTTGCCAAAAATCATGATTTCTGAGCTAATGTGCCATTAAAACGACTTTGGTCCTGGTTTTACTCGCGAAGCTAATCGTCGACGTTGTTGTTCTTTTATTGTTCTTTGTCTAACGGGTTTGCACAAATTTGTGATTAAGAGCTCCCGACCGAAATATAGAAATAAACGGCTTTTTTGGCAAATGCCTATCTAGCAAAACCCGAAAGCCTAGATCACAAAGGCTGCCAAAATCATGATGCTCCGGCGAATGGCCTTCAAGGACCGGCAAACGCCATTGCTGAAGAGACAAAGGCGTTTGCCTGACTACATCACGTAATCGGCTCTTAAATTTATCCTTATAGAACCTATTATTTCTCAAGCGTGTGAAGCAATGCACGCATCGTCGTATAGAGATGTGCTCTTAGTTGCGGAACGTTGAACGCTGTACCCAAAAAATCCATGGCGCAACATGTGCTCTCCAGGCTCGAGCCATGCCGACCAACCATAAATGCTCTGGCGCATGCCCGTTCGCATTTATAGGTTGGCCATAGTCATTGACCTCGACACCAATGCCACAATCTTTCCGTACCAAGCCAGTTTTGAGCAGGTTATCCCAAAGATCATGACGAATAATATTACATCCTATTGCATTTCTAAAAAGTGTTATATGTAGCAAAAAAATCTTCTATCTGTCGGGGCTTTACCTGTAAATTTATACCACTTAATAAACCCAATAATTAGCGCATAAAAAACCGCTTCCGATGGAGCTTTATCCCAATACTTTACTTTGCGACTCATTCAGGCCACTAAGCCATTTTGTTTTAAAATATTTCGATACACCTCACAGCACATTGGCTGCTTTGCATAAAGAACTTGTATTTTAGGCAAATTCTACAGCCCGCTTACTTTATAGGTCTACTTTATCTGGAAAGCGCTTTGATGAGCTAGAATGGTTTTCATCAGAATAATATTGACGCTTTTCGCCAACTGGAAAGCTTTCAGTAAATTTAATGTCTTTGCATATTTCAAATTTCAACTCCTCAATCCATTCGTTATACGCTTTTAATCGTTGTATATTAAACCCAACTTCAAACCCAACTTCTTGATCGCCTTCTATCTTTTCTTCCGACAAAAGTAAGTCAATGTTCAATAGCAGTACACTTTTTACAAGCTCCTCAAGCCCCGTGTCTTTGGCGCCTTGTAATTTGTTGAAACATAAAAATATTTTGTTTATGATTAAATAAACTTCTGAATCATGAATAAGATTGTTTTCATTAAGATAAGATAAAACCAATGAAAATATCTCGTAATCAACGGGATGCCTAGGAGAAATATCAGGCAATGAATCAACAGAAAAAGGAGCTTTTTCTTCTAACAAGTATTTTACAAGATCTAGACGGTGGTTTTTTACAGCTGATTTAAAATGAGGCACCAGCCCATTGGTGTCTTCTAGATTTTTGTATCCTATGGAATAAAAATACCTAACCATTTCCAGGTGTCCATTTGCACAGGCCAAGTGAAGCTCGCTATCGAAATCAAGACTACCTGAAGTCATGGCTTTTTCAGCTCCTGCCTCAATCATTTTTCTCACCAAGCTAAGCTGGTTTTTACTTGCAGCAAAATGCAAGGGCACGTAATCATAGGCTGTATTGCAATTAGGATCAGCTTTATGATCCATTAAATAATCCACAATGTCCCATTTTTCGTAAGCACAAGCCAAAGATAACGGCGAAACCCCTTTCCTGTTTTTCACGTTTATTGTCGCACCTAACTCAATCAGCCTTTTTACGACGCCAAAATGACCTTCCTGACAAGCAAAATGTAACAGAGTATTCTCACCTTTACCCATCAAGTTGATATTTAAAGCAGCATTTTCCGCTACTAGGCTGTTTAACTTTTCAACTTCACCATAAATAACGCTAGAAAACAAAGCATCTTCTCGCTCAGAGAGCTTTGCTTTAAAATAAATGCCTTTATCCGGCAAACTCTCATCCTCTGAATCTTCTACTGAATCCATTGACAACGCTGTATTTGCCAAGAAATATCCAAATAAAATTACTGTAATTAAATTCATATACATACCTCAATTAATTATTAATTTGTTTTTTGAGCTCTGCGTTTTCCTCTTTACCGGACTGCAATTTCAAATATTCCTGCCACGCTGCAGTGTTAGTTTCAGCTAAGGTTTCCATCCCAAAGAAAAAGTCTTTGTCCAGATCAGCAACGAAGAGCGTGTCCTCGATCTGCTTAACAAAAAGTACCGAGTTCTCGATTTCCGATGAAAATGCTGCTGAGGCAAAAGAGGTAATAAAAAAGAAAATACTAAATAAAAAATTTCACAATTAAACCAGCGGAAATGATTTCACATTAAGATTATAGATTAAATTTTCTCTCTTTCAAGCGAGGTGTTGGGGGAGCCGGCATGAATATACCTAAAAAATATGCAAACTACCGTTACTTAGACCATTTTTTACGACTAATACTGCAGAACAAGCCAAGACCTAGTAAGTAAAAAATGATCTTTATCCGCTGCATTCCATTTATATCACCCAAACAGTGCCATCAATTACTCGGCCTCAACCCACTGACCATCTTTCTTAATATATTTCCCGGCATTTCCACTGGTTATTTCCCCAGTATTCTGCAATGCCCGCATTCGTTCGGTAAGCATTTCGTTTTGATTATCTAAAACCTGAGGTTTAATTTTTTCCTCATAAATTTTCTTGTAATAATCGATATGAGGAGCAGAATTTTCATCCGCAATATATTGTCTAAAAGTCTTTCCGATAAGTTTATAATCACTAACTTGTATATGAAAATACCAGTCATGAAATTCCTCTTCAGGAAAACTCTTTTTCATCTGCTCAATAAATTCATTAGCGTAAGCAAAGTTCACCGCATCACGCCCATCATCTTTGGCCTCTTTAAAAAGGTCACCCGCCCAAGCACGATCAGAAATCTCTTGAAATTCTCCTCGTTGCCAAAAATTGGTCAACTCAAATGCCATTAACGAGGCCACTCTTTGCTTTCCATGGCGGCACGAAAGCGGACCTTAGCGTCCAGCATGGCTAGATTTAATGCTCTTTTTTCCAGCTCCATCCGGTGCTTCACGGTCATTTGAGGCTGAGGTGCATTTACTCGCACATATGTTCGGGCGCTTTCATAAAAATCCCCGGGAAAGCCTTGGGCAAAGTTTTTTAAAGCAAGGATATAAAATTAGTTTTCTGGATGCCTCGCACAAGGCGTGGCACGTGGAGATTAGTGGCAAAACGGTCGTCAATTAAATTTAGATTTCATTTGCTTCAAATCCTTTACCTGGGGTATGAGCTAAATTTCATGGCTTACATTGGTATCTTTGTCTTTATTATCTAAATCTTCAAAGAACTTTTTAATTTTCAAGCACGATACGCCACTACTTTCTAATACTTCAATAGCCTTATTTCTTGCTTCTTCAGATTCAGGTGCTTTATCTAAGCTATCTACAAAATCAGATATTTCTTTCATACATTTAATTATTAACAGCCTATTAGGTGGTTCAAATTCAATGATTTTTCCATCTTTTTCAAAATCAATATGTAGGGGGTGAAATGAGTAAAAAAGTATAATAAAATGCCTCTTAAGAGGACAGTGTTTTGTTGTATCACTTTGGGATGGCAATAAATCTTCTAATTTTTGTTCTGGGTATAATTGGAATATTTCAGTAAAAATAGAACTCAATTCATTTGATGATAGTTTATTTATTAATGAGGATTTAATTTTTACTAATAAATCAACGCTAGGATTATCTTTAAAGAGCTCAATAAGCTCTTGATATATTTTTATTTTACTAAATATGTGATCAGCTATTTTAGCTTTATAAAATTCAATTTGTTTCTTTTTTTCTGATTCCATTTTTTCATTTATTTGATTTATCACACTGTCTGTATCAATTATTTCATTTATCATACTGTCAGTATCTCTGTTTGTAAAAGAAGAAACTTGTTTGTTGTTAAATGATTTGTTAATAATATTTAACAGAAAAGCACCTGCAAAATTGTGGATTTCAGATGCATTTTTATTATCTAACCAATTACTTGTTATATCATGAATAATTTTATGATGAATTTTTGAGACAGGTGTTGTAAAAGAGGGCTCACCAATAAATTTAACTTTTTTCTCGTCTTTATTAATGTGATTATTTACGACATCATTAATCTCTTTTTTTGCGTTTAATAGATCATATTTTATTCTGTTAATGGTTTCTTGCTTATGTTTGTGACCGTATTCATTGTAGTGTGATTTTAGAGTATTAAGAAGGCTAAATTTAAAAAATAATTGTCCGTATAATAGACTAAAAAACCTGGAAATTTCTTCTTCAAAATATTTTTTATAAGCATCTATATTTATATCTTTAAACTCATCTTTTAATCGGTAAAATTTTAAATATGGACCATAACCACTAACCACTGTTTCTAATTTATGCTCCAATACTTTCCCACCCAAGCACTCACCCCATTTTGCCCTAACTATATTATGAGAAGCCATTATGCCAACATGATTCAACCTCCAGTCATTATTATAGGCGCCTCCGTATCCATAATAGGTCACTATATCCTCTTTTTGTGGTTCTTCCACTTCCTCCATAAAATCACCAATAAATAATTCAATAGAATTGAAAGGATCCAAACCTTCAAAATTTGATAATGAAGTATATTTACTCTTTAAAAAAGCTCCTACGTATGCATGACACACAGCAGACTTTTCACCAGTGAACTTACCTATTTCTTCTAGAGTTTCATTTTGTGATTTTAAGTAAAGTTTATCATCTTTAATTTCGTACACTTTTGAGTTATTCACATATTTTGAGATAAATTTCTTTGCTTTCCAACCTAGATCCTCTTTTATAAAGCCATCGATTGCCATACTAGGAAAAGCCTTTAAAATTATTAATATAAATAACGAATAAATTATTTTTTTCATTTATACAACCATTTGATAACACAACTAAATTAATATATATTTGCGTATTTTTCATGCAATGTAAACACAGCTTGTTAAATAATGTAAAGAAAATAAATGATACATATTAATAGTTTAAGGGTATAAGTAGAATAAAGGCCTTTTTTTTAAAAAAAATTATGCGAACCCCGCTTACTTAGATCATTTTTCATGAACAATCCTGCAAGGCAAGCCAGGACTTGGTCAGTAAAAAATGATCTTAATCAGCGGGATTCGCTTTACATCGCCAAAACAGCCCACTTCCCATCTTTCTTAATAAACTTCCCTTCAGTTCCAATGGTTATTTCCCCCGTATTTTGCAGGGCCAGCATTCGTTCGTTGATCGTTTCGTTTTGTGTATCTAGAACCCTAGGTCTAATACTTTCCTCATAATAATTTCTGTAATAATCAATATGATGGCCAGAATATTCAGAGGAAATATATTCACTAAATGTCATTGAGATAATTTTATAATCACTAACTTTTTTATTTATATGCCAATCATTAAACTCCTCATCAGGAAAACTCTTTTTCATCTGCTCAATCATTTTATTATGAAATAGTAAACCTTCGTGTTCAATAAATGCACAAGCGTAGGCAAAGTTCACCGCATCACGCCCATCATCTTTGGCCTCCTTAAAAAACTGCATTTTGGCTAAATAACGAACCGTATTGCAATAACATTTGTTGATTTTGAGCTATAATGAGACTGGCCTCCTGCCGTTGTTCGATTGCTAAAGTGTCTGCGGCTGCCTTGATTTTTTCTTCTTTTAGCTCCGGAGCAGGTTTTTGAAATATAGGAAGCATAAACGGCTTTTTTGGCAAACGCCATTGCTGAAGAGACAAAGGCGTTTGCCTGACTACATCACGTAATCGGCTCTTAAATTTATCCTTATAGAACCTATTATTTCTCAAGCGTGTGAAGCAATGCACGCATCGTCGTATAGAGATGTGCTCTTAGTTGCGGAACGTTGAACGCTGTACCCAAAAAATCCATGGCGCAACATGTGCTCTCCAGGCTCGAGCCATGCCGACCAACCATAAATGCTCTGGCGCATGCCCGTTCGCATTTATAGGTTGGCCATAGTCATTGACCTCGACACCAATGCCACAATCTTTCCGTACCAAGCCAGTTTTGAGCAGGTTATCCCAAAGATCATGACGAATAATATTACGTCCTATTGCATTGATAATATAATCATAGGTTTTTGAAACTTCTTCTTGGTCTTCACTAGACCGTCGATAAATGACTTCTAAACTGCCATCTTGTTGTTCAATAATTTGTTGGATGTGGCCTTGGCTCACCGCCAACGCTCCAGCCTTTGTAAGTGCATCAAGCGCTTTTGCCACTTTCCAACTTATGCCGATCGAGTTGGTAGCGAGAGTGCGCCTAAATAAAAACAGCTGTTTCATAATATGATTATCGTCGCCAAAATTCTGTTTGACTTGGTCCCACGATGCTCTAATTGCTGCAAATATATCCTCAGGAGAATGTCCTTTTTCCGTATAAGAATTAATCAACTTGTTAAAGTTTTTATCAAATTCCTCTTCGGTTTGGGCATCTAAAAATTTTGGTACAGCGTCAAAAGTGAGCAGCTGATTCTTTTGTTCACGAGGATATATAAAGTGTTGTTTTCCTGTTCGAGAAAGAAGCGTAAGGTTGGTGTGATGAGATTTATACAACACACTTGCCTGTTCTTCTCCAGTCAGGCCGGTCCCCACAATAAGCACACGCGCGTCTTGAGGAATTTTTGCGCGGCGTTCATGACCGTCTTTAACTAAGGGATCGATAATAACATTCTTGTGCTCAGTGAGATGACTTAAAAAAGTTGGTATTTTGATACTTATAGATCCAGAAGCAATAACCACCCGATCCCCACGAACCACTTTTCCGTCACGTAGCGTCACAATAACACCTAAGTGGTCCATATTAATATCAACTGCCTCACCAATAATAGATTCATAAGAAACCAATTCATTAGAAACTCTATCACGTCGCCATTTGACATATTTTTGCATAAGAAAGCGAGGAATTGGCTTATCAGGATTAAAGTTTAGTTCTTTAATTTCGCGAGCCCAAGTGAAAATATCTTCGGGGTCTTCACCTAAATATACTTTGCGCATGGCAAGGTTGGTGGTTTCAGTATCGGGAAAGGCTTGAAATCCCCAGCCACCGAATTTTCTCGTCGGTTCAACCTCGATTTCAATGATAGATAATTCGCTCTTAGCATTTTGACCAAGAAAAGTTCCAGCTTCAGAACCCGCCAAGCCGCCACCAATCACGATTATTGTGGTTTGTGTAAATGCGGTATTTTGAAACAAAAGAGACCAGAACATAAGAAGAATAAAATTTATCTTTCGCATAAAAATTCCTAAAAATTTAAAAACATAAAATATCAGCAAAACCTAAGACGTCAGCTGCATTGTGTAATAAAAAAATATTGATTTAAAAGTCTCAGCCTAAAGATCCATTACGTTATTGATTACTAGCTCCCAATCACTCCACTTGGCTGGGGTTTTACTTGCGAAGCTGAGCCGATCATAGGAGTTATGTTAACTCTTGACCAACCCAACACTACAACAAGTGGCGACTGTCGCAGCCTGTTCGGTGCAGTCGACATTTTAAGAGCTTGTAAAATATCGCCTATGGGCTCGGGCTCGGTGATGAAAGAGATGGTTTGGAACCTAGAATGGCAGCGTGGGCAATCTAGAGCGTCGATCTCGAAAATCCTGGCCATCAGGCGAGGAAAACTCGAAACGTGAGATGCGATTGCTCTTCATATCGTCGGCAAGGGTGCATTTTTGGCTGGCGACACAGCTGGATGAAAGCAGGTGTATTTTCAGTTTGCTAATTGGGTGGAATTGGGTGTACTATTGGGTATATGATCAAAACAGAAAACATAGAAATTACCCTGGAACTTCTCAGTCTTATATCTGAAATAGATGAATTTAAAGGTGCTTGGAGAGCTTTAGGCACGCTTGCGCCGGAGCGTCTATTAGCCTTGCGCCGCGTTGCTACTATTGAGAGCATTGGATCATCAACACGTATTGAAGGAAGTAAGTTATCTGATCGAGAGGTCGAAAAATTACTCTCTAACCTTCAGATAAAATCATTCGAAACTCGCGACGAACAGGAAGTGGCCGGGTATGCCGAGGTTATGGAGCTGGTATTTCGGTCTTTTGAGGATATTACCTTTACCGAAAATAACATTCGACAGTTGCACCGCGACCTTCTGAAATACAGCGCCAAGGATAAACATCATCGTGGCGAGTACAAGAAAACCAACAATAGCGTTGCTGCATTTGATGAGAATGGCAAGCAGATTGGTATAGTGTTCGAGACTGCTGCACCATTCGACACTCCTCGCTTGATGACGGAGATCGTCGTTTGGATCAATGAAGCGCTGGAAACGAAGAAACTTCATCCGCTGCTAATCGTCGCCATTTTTGTAGTAGTGTTTCTTGAGATCCATCCCTTTCAAGATGGTAACGGACGTTTGAGCCGAGTTCTCACAACGCTATTGCTTTTGCGCGTTGGCTATTATTACGTACCTTACAGTTCGTTGGAAAGCGTAATTGAGCAGAACAAAGAAGGCTATTATCTTGCTCTGCGCCAAACACAGGGGACAATCCGTACGGATCTGCCACAATGGCAGCATTGGATCTTATTTTTCTTGCGTGCGCTGCAGCAGCAAATGAAAGGGTTGGCTAAAAAAGTTGAGCGAGAAAAAATTGTGCTTTCAACTCTTCCCGAATTGTCGCTGCAGATTTTGGAATACACGCGAGAACATGGCCGCGTCACAATTGGCGTCATGGCCAAACTGACAGGTGTCAGCCGTAACACACTGAAAGAACATTTTCGGCAATTGGTTGAAAAGGGCCATTTGACAATGCATGGAAGCGGTCGCGGTGCATGGTATTCCTTGTCTTGACGGGAAAAAAATCCAAACCTCAATTAAATGGCCTCAATCCATAGTCCCATAGATTTAATCTAGCGTGATGCAAAACCTATGGGACCAACAACCAAAAGAATCGAGCCGCGCTTTCTCAGTGTTCATAGCCTATCGAGACATAGGATCTAGGTCGCATCCTAAGATTTTTTTCTGCTATATGTAGCCAAAGAAGGAAGACATGATGCACCCGACACAGGGAGCACCATGTCACGGGCGTGAGCGACCGTAGGTCGCAAGGTTTTAAAACCGTGTTTATCAAGGTCCTCATCCCTGCCTTCGATATGTTTGAATAGTTGTTTGGACTTAAGGTCCGTTTACGATCTTAACCACCCGGCTGCTACCTATCCTCACAAAAAGACAATTAAAAAAGGAGAATAAATCATCCAATTAGAAATTAGCATCAGATTCAAGGACAAAGAGGCACTTGATATTGATTTACTTCGGAAACCAGCTCCTCAATGTCTATAAAGTCTCCTGCGGTTCTAAAGGAATAACGTTCGATATTTTTTTGATTTTCTAAAAAATTTACAATACGCATGGAGAGAGAATTATTGAAGGCATGATTGACAAACCCATACCGATGGTAATGAGAGCTATAATTTCTATTACTAAGCATTTCATCCGTAATCGAAGAATAATCATTTAACGAAACCTCAAGCAAATTTTTTCTGCTATTCGCGATCTTAATCCCATGATACAATAATATACTAGAAAGCCCTCTAGCTTGATACTTCTTACAAATTTCAATCCCCTCAATCTCTAGATTCTTGGTTTTTAGATTGTAAGTAGTTTCTAATACACCAGCTATTTCATTTGTCTCAGAATCACGTAAATCGCAAACTATTTCATTGGGTTTTTCGTCTTTATCCCAATCTACGCACTTCAGTTTAAACTGATAAGCATGAGAGGCAAAACCACTCAGCAATATAATACTAATTAATCGACATTTATTAATCATATATACAACCTTATTATAACACGAAAAAAACATAACAATATTCACAAAATAAAGCACATACTTATATAAACTTTAAACCCTGAAAATTTTCTCAACCAACAACCTATTGATAATACAGATCTTTTTTGGAACTAAGCCCTAAGCCACGCCATAGTTGACCTTAACAAAAGCCGGACCTTGTGGCAATTCGCCAAAAATCATTATTTCTAAGCTAATGAGCTATTAAAACGACTTTGGTTCTGGATTTACTCGCGAAGCTAATCCCACTTGCTTTGAAAAAAATATTTTGTATTAGCTGCCTAAACTTAGTGTCCGATTTTTGCAGGCAAGCTCAGTTCTCGGGGGAAAAGAGAACGTAGCCCATTAGCTTGCACCCACTCAACGTCCTTCTCAAT
>CAYJDW010000050.1:0-19288 GCA_964368985.1 uncultured Myxococcales bacterium
CTTTAAAGGTTGAGTAATAGATAAATCCGGCAACAACGGCACGGGGCAAAAATAACGCTCAAAAACTTAAGACAAGACCGGCAAATTTTTAGCGAGCTGCTGGATGTTATTAGTGCTATTTCTCAAAGCATCAATGTTGAACTCAAGGAAGATTCGAAAAAAGCTCTTCTTGAGTTAGAAAATTTCAATTATTTGTCTGAAGAAACCAGAGATGCTTATCACCCAACCAAGCAGATGCATGGCTAGGAAAACGGCAACACGCCAAAGGTTTTTTTCATCATTACACTTTCAGATGATACCAAACCTCATTTCGTACAATGGCGAGCCCGTGGGGCGTCTCGGGATGCGATTATTGAATGACGCATTCCTCGTATCTTTCGACGTCAAAAATATCTTTTCCGGTGATTTGGTTTTGGTTGAAGCTCATTTGATCCACTAATTCCTCTAATATTTCACCGCAGGCAAGTGGTAAATTCGCATTAACTAATTTGGATGGTTCTTCGTATCCGCCCTTCGGGATGAGCACCATAGCGGCGCGGGCTTTTTCGTGAAGGCCGCCATAAGTGCAAATGTCTAGGTCGGAAAGGCCTTGTTTATTGACAGTAATAAAATGCGGCAAGGAATGCAGATGCGTGACCTTTTTTGTGTCGCTATTCTGCGCACAATCCGTCAAAAACGAAATAAACTCCGGCAGGTTATTAACAATTGCGCGACAGTTTAAGAATGCAATAATCCTGCATCCCGTGTCTTGGCTAATAAGGCGGACACGACTAAGAAAACCAGAAACAATTTTGTCCCCAGCACGCATCTTTTCCTGCTTAACAAATAGCTTAAGGCAATCAAAAAATTCCAAAAAATTGCACCGCTTAAACCAGACATCCTTTTCGGCATTGGTCTCGAGCAGTAGCCAAAATACCCTTTTGTCATCTGCAATCCTCAAAAGTGGAGCAACATGGTACGAATCTTTTTTGGTGAGTAAATAGACCACGATTTTTTCGTCGTCATTTATCAATTCAAGTTGCTTTCTGACCTGCTTTCGATCAATTGTGCTCGAAATAATTTCTATTCTTATATTTGTCATTTTATTGGTTATTTGGGCAATGAAAGGGAGAATATAGGGTCTTAAGCCGCTTATCCTTACAATACAAATCTTACTCTCAAGATCCATCCCTAAAAAACATTCACATGCCACTACGTCCTGCCAGAGCCGAATCACAAACTCCAGTTCAGCAAACGAAAGATCAAGAGCTGGGCATTTAATCTCGTGGAGCCACTTTTTTAGGATTTGTTTAATCGCATCCAAATCATTCAGAGAGAGAATCTTATATCTTATGGCCCGAGCCAGTTCCTTTGAGTCCTTCCCCATCGCAAAATGATAAATACGGCGCATATTTTCGTGGGCCAAAAAATCGTCAAATACTTGATTAGCCAAGTCGTCGGCTTTATTTCGCAAATCCCAATTTTCTCGCAGGCTTTTGAATTGGTCACGAGCGCCGTATCCGTGACCTGTTATTTCTATTGTTGCTATTTTGTCGAGTGCTAAGAGCTTTTGATGTATTTCTCTTTGCTCTTCCTCATACAGTTTGTCGAAGGGAAGATCCCCTCTTTCTATGATAAATTCCAGGGGAATTTGAATCAAAAGAATGGCGACCTTGGCTCTTTCGTCGATAAAAAATTTGGGCGAGTATTTTGGTTCTATGGTGGATAAATCAAGGTTCGCGAGGTCATTGGATTTCGGCACAATCTCAAATAAGCGATATGGTTTAGGTCTTCGACTGTTATCGAATAATTGGGGGTGGCCATAATCCTCCAGCCTAAACTTAAGGGAGGGGAATATATGCTGCAAAAACCCCTCAGGCACTGGGCTGCCACAAGCACCAAGCACGGCTAGATACAATATGTGTTTCGATCCGATGTAGACCTTTGGTACCTCATCCAGAAACTTGTCCCGCATGGAGAACCCAGCTAACTTAAAATCTTGGCCGCGATATGTATAGTTCTCAGGGAGAGTGGTATTGAGCGTGGCCTCCACGTGATCAAGGAAGGCATTCGTGCTGTTAAAAGTCTCGTACTTGTCATCAATCGTTAAAAGCCAGCTCGTGATATAAGGCTTTTCCGGCTTGTTGGCAGCAAAAGCCGATAGCGCCAACGAGCATAGACAATAAAGAAAGACAAAGCTATTTTTCATTATTCGCGACCGTTATGGAATTTTGTGAGCAAAGTATTATGCGAATTTTCATATTGCAATTTATTCAAACCTTGGACCCACCGTCGTCAAATACGAACCAGAAGCGAGACGACTCCTCGAGCAACTGGGAATTACACAAAATGAGTTGAATCCCGCACCGCATAGCGAACTAAAAGATCTCTCTTTTCTTCGCGCTGAGATACCTGTCGCTGAGATATTGAAAAAGGACTTTATTTAAGGTCAGAGTATTTCCCTCGATCGCCCGAAAAATCACCGGCTGAAAAAAAGAAAGAAGAAAAAAACACGAAAAAAATCATAAAGAGAAAGACGGCCCTTTCGCTTCTGAAAACTTTTCAACCAAAAAAAAGATTGGACATCCCCGCGGGTTAGCGGGGATTTTTCAAATGATGGACAAACGTTGAAAAGAATAGCCCTAAGGCTGAGCGTATAATACTTCCAGAGTATTATTACTTTGAGTTAATAAGTTAATTACCCTATCTCCCCTTGTTATTCCCGTCCCACGAAGGTCTAAAACTTCTAATCTAGACCAATCTCGTTCGGAATTATCGTCTTTAAGAATGAATAATAGAGACAAAGATTCCAAATCTGGACTTTTAACAATAAAATTTTTGGTGCGCACTAAAAGTTCATCTTGGTCAGGACGGGCCAAAAATGCATAAAACTCTGCCGCCAGCCCTTCAAACTCTAGGTGGCCTGGTGACAATTCCTTTAGCTGCCCTGTTGAAATAGATGCGTTTTCCGGAAGCGCTACTGCCCATACATTTTCACGAATCAAATTTTTCAGAAGAGGGTTACCTGGTTTAGTGAGGTCGATCGCTGTTCTAGAAATGTCCAGATTCTTCAACTGGTGGAAGTCATAAATACTGCCAGGAAATCTCTCAAGTTTCCGGCTGTTAATAAATATCGTCTCAACGGATTGAAGTTCAAAAGTTGGTATCTTTTCCTTAGCACGTTCAAGAAACTTACCTATTTCAGCATCTAAAGCCAAAGAACTGTCTGCCGAAGAAAAAGAAATATAACATTCACGGGTTTGACTGTTATAGGCAATAATATTGCCTTGTTCGTTGTATTGATAATTCGCTTCAATAAGATCGGACATTTTTATCGATCCTAAAAGTGAACTAGAAAGAGTTAAGACAAGCATTAAAATGGTAACGTATCTTTTCGTCATTATTTTCTTCCATTAAATTAATTTATTAACTTTCGCATCATTTTTTAAGTTATTTATTTGATCTCCCGGAATAAGGCCGGGATCCCGTTCATGTTGATAAAAGAGGGGTTTGCCGCGGAGCAGAATCCGAAGACATCCTAATTATGCCCTCGAAAAGCTGCTTTCGAAGGCTATAGAATATTTCCAAAGATGCCGGTTATTTACCCCTTATTTAATCGGTGAGGCAGTGGCCGCTCAAGTCTTCGATTTGAAGTTGCTTACTTAATATTCTTGTATGACGCTGAATAAAAAACACTATAACCGCTCCAAGAACTGCACAGATAGGTATAGAGCTAAGCGCATAGTTATAAACAGTCACACTATACTCTCTCAAACCATCACTCCCCACAGCACCGTCCCAAAACCTATCCATAATGGAACCAATGAGAGTGTGGAAAAATGAGCCACCAAACATATTTATGCAGTTGAGAAAAGCGATACACACTCCTAAATGCTGCACAGAAACTAGCTCTGCGCCGGCAGCAAAAACGATTACTTGATAACAGCACATAATGCCGACCAGGAAAAATATTCCTGCCAACAGCCACCAGTGATAAGTTGGAGCATTTAATAATAATACAAAACAGAGTGCCATACCAAGACCACAAGCGCTGATGACCGGATAGTTGCCAAATCTTTTGCTCAGCAAGGCGAGAAATGGCCCGCCTACGAGCATGCCGAAAAATATAAAAGAAATAGCTCCCGCTGCATCACCCTTCGTTAGCTTGAAAGCGAGCACCAAATAAGGAACCCCCCAGACATCGGCAAATCCTTCCAAAGACCCCACCATCAAAAGATTGGAGATGGCTAAGCACCACACGATGGGCGAAGTCAACAAGGATTTAAAGCTCTTTAGTTTAAATGAAGCGGCAGGCTCCTGAGCCCTAGAGCCTAAAGCTAGATAGGCTCCGATCCCTATCGATATCGAGACCAAGGCGAGGCTCAGAGCCACTTTTTGCCAGCTAAACTGATCGATTAAAAAACTCACCGGGGTACCGCCATAAATGGCGCCCATCAGCCCAAAGGTGAAGGAAAAACCAATCATGCGAGCATATTGATTTTTAGGGAACCATTCTGACACTACTTTGGAAACTCCTAAAAAGCCCCCGGCAGAACCTGCGCCGATTAAAAATCGCGCTAAGAGCGCCATATAAAAATTATCAGTGTGGATAAAAAGCCACGTGGCGAGTCCGCATAGGATGGCCAAACTAGACACCACATAACGAGCCCCAAAACGATCAAGTAAGGCCGCCACAGGAATCTGCATGCCGGCATACCCGTAATAATAAAAAGCGGCCAAGATGCCAAAATGACTCGCATCTATGGAAAATTGCTCCATAATTTGCTGAGACATGAGACCTGGCCACAGGCGTAATATAAACTGAAAAGCAAAAAATGAGAGAGGAAATAACCACATAAAAAAACGCATAACTAAAACCTACATTTAAGGATTTTAAAAGTCTAAAGGAGAATAATAGTGGGTATAATTGAGTATATCGGCATCAGCCGATAATAATAATGCAGATAATTGCTATGTTAAAAAGTTGTTTAAACATTTTTTAACGAACTGCCCTTCAAATGCTAAGAAAGCAAGGTGAGCAGTCATAATAAAATGTGGTTTTGGTGCGTCAATAGAGGCTGAGCAATATAGCCAATAACGATGTTTGTTCAAATCTTTGCCGGCTTCCTAGCTGCGGTCATGCAATTATTCAGGCCCCAGAAACATGCGATGATGGATTAGATAACGATAACGATGGAAATGGCAACGCTGCCGATTCTGACTGCATTCCATTTGCGTTCGTTACCGAACAAAGCTTTCAAGGCATTTTTGCACTTGCTCCAACGCCACCCTGAATTTGGCAATGTCACCTCAGGCTTTTTTAATGCTCTTTTTACAGATGTCCCTCGAGAATAGAGCAACGAAATAATTATGATGTCTATAATGGAATCGTATTCGAAAAAATTTTTAGGTCGATTATTTCTAGACGCTTTTTTTATGAGGAGTCCTTAGAATGAGATTTATTCGCGTCCTTATTGCATGTTCGCTGGCAACGCACCTCTTGTTTTCTTCGTCGACAATGGCCGGTGAGCCAACGGGAATCGGGGAAAATTATTTAGCTCAAAGCGCGCCTGGCGAAATTCCCAGCCCTACCAATTTCAGCGCAAAGCCCCATAAAAGCCCGGCGCTTTCGGTGTTCTTATCGTTATTATTGCCCGGCGCAGGTCATGCCTATCTAGGAGATTGGGCAACTGCTGGCGGTATTTTGGGATTGGCAGCCATTGGCGGATCACTCGTTGGCTTTCAATACTATCGGGTATGTTCAATCTATAGCAAAGAAACAGGCGAAAGTTGCTTCGGTCCATCAACTGGTCTCGGAAATAGGGAAAAATATGCCGAATACTATCGTAAGGATCCGTTTCGCTGGCTGGGACCATTGGGCTCCGGCATTATGTTAAATGATTGGTTCTATGGCATGTATGCAGCCTATCGTGACGCTCGCATCAATAATGATGAAGAGGGTTATAGTTACCGAATGCCAACGGAATCATTGGCCGATTTGGCCGCAGCACCGTTTTCCATCAACGTCTTAAAAAAACCTGAGGTTTGGGCCGGCTTGATCGGCGCCTTGGGGCTTGGTTTAGGGCTATCGTTTCTCGCTTTTTCTCATGAAGAAGGCGTTTCCTACGAAAACCCGGGTTTTGGATTTCCACTCATTGCTTATCCCGTTGGTATTGGCGAAGAAGCAATTTTTAGAGGTTATTTGCAACCGGCAATTTCCGAATGGGCCACCCCGTGGGGAGGGGTGACGATGTCATCCTTAGTCTTTGGAGCAGCGCACTTTGGTAATGCAGGTGCGCTCAAAGAAGAAAATCGATGGCGCTATTATACCTTTGTGCTGCCATTCATTTCCGGTATGGGATTTTATTTGGGATGGCTCACCAAGAAAAACACCTCACTCAAAGAAAGTGTTGCACTCCATGTGTGGTATGACTTTGTCTTATTTGCCATGAGCGCCATCGCTGGATCCTCTGCGCTTGGTTATCCTCAGTTTAATTTTACCATTCCCTTACCTTAATAGGTCCGTAAATATCATTTTCACTGCTTTTGATCTTGGCTCAGCAAACTTATTTAAAATATAACGGGCTTTAACAGCAGCGTTACCGCTCGAAACAAGTTCTTGTGCTGTGGGCGTTCGCATGGAGAAAACTATATACTTCTCATGCAAAGCGGAACCATGGATTAGGCCTCATTCCTGCTGGGGGAAGGTGAAGAGAGGAAATGATCACCCGCCGGCCTCATGCTCGCCTAAATCAGGATTTTGGCAACTTCACAAGGATCGCCAAAAGCCAATCCCTTCGCAATCAATCCAATCAATTTGCCTATTACAAAAAGGTCTTATTCATCACTCAGTTTAAAGAGCAATTCGTGTGCGGGGCCCAAACGGCCCCCTTCTCTCGCGTATTTGGTAAAATTTAAGCCTAATCCCGTTTGGTCTTCAAAAAAATCCCCAAGAGATGCCCATCGAGGATCAAGCAATTCATTTTTTCTTATAGCTTTTAATATGTCTTCGCCCTGAGCTTTATCGAAAAGAGTGAAATCAAAATCAGGATGCAACAATAAGGTTTTAGCTACTTCGAAATAATCACTTGGAAAAAACTTACTGTGTCTAATAACTTGAGCGAAAACTTCCCCGCCGACATTAATATCGGCACCGGCTAAAATAAGGCGGTTTAGGATTTCAAGATGATGGAAAGCACCAGCATGCATTATTGGTGTCCAGCCCCAATGATCAACTGCGTTAACATCGGCTTTCGCCAAAATTAAAGCATCAAAGAGCTCGAGCATGGGTTGTCCGAAAGCATGGAATATAGGGGTATCGCCATTTTGATCAACCGCATTTGGGTTAGCATCGGCAAGAATTAAAGCATTAACTATTTTAATGAAGTTATATGACGCAGCCCATGATAAAAGGGGTTTGCCCTGGGAGTTAGGCCCATTGATATCTATTCCGGCCTCCTTGTATTCTTGGAGGCTTTGATACTCATGCACATTAAGAAGCTTTTGGAGCTCATCGATCTTTTTTTGATTCTCTGCGAGCGAACAGGAGGCGACCAAATCAATAGCGCCGTCGATCCTATTAACGGGTGCAGAGCTTGGAGGAATAGAGAGAGAAAGTGCAGGCTCTATAGTTCCTAGTTGAGAATCTTTTGGAGTGAGTCGTTTATAAGGCTCACCATCTAAGCGGGCATAGGCCTCATTAATATTTACTGACAATAAGAGTAAGGCCATAAGAGTAGTTGATAGTCCTGGCTTGAGATAAGTTAAACCTCTTGGCTCAATAGCCCAAGAAACATCATCTTTTTTTCTATTTTTTTTCCACAATTCATATTCACTTTTTCGTTGTTGCTCAATTAAGCTAACATTATTGGTTTTTCGCCCAGCCCAGGCAAGATTCGCATTTAGCAAGAGATTAAAACACACAGCAACGAATAGCCCTTTCTTAAACATCTTAAACCTCAAAAATAGTTTATATGCAAGAAAATATCTTGGATAAAAACATTTACAATGAGAGCAAGTTTATTGAGGATAAATGAGATTAATAGCCCTAATGCCGCCAAAATCTAGCCACACACAGCGACCTGGCCCCGCGACTTTTTCACAATGGGGTCGGTGCTGGGGCTAATATCAAAATCAAAAATCTCGGTGGGCAGTGCTAAGGTGACGCAGGCGTTTGGAATATCCACAATGCCGCTAATGCGCCCATCAATGGGAGCAGCACTCAAAATCATATATGCTTGCTCGCCGCTATAGCCAAACTTCTTAAGATATTCGATCGCATTCAATGCGGCCATGCGGTAGGAAATATGCGCATCAAGATAGTGTTGCGTACCCTGCTCGTCTACCGAAATACCTTCAAATACCAGGAAATTGTGATAGTGCGGCCCTGCATTCCCAGTCTTAAAAATCGGATTTCTCATGCCGTATTTATTCACGCCATTTTTAATAAGGCCGATGCCAAGATCGACAAAGCCCGCCATTTCAATCGCACCGCAAAAGGTGAGTTCGCCGTCGCCTTGAGAAAAATGTAGATCGCCGAGCGAGAGGTTTGCGCCATCTACATAAACCGGCAGATACAAGCGCGAACCGCGCGTGAGATTTTTGATGTCGCAATTCCCACCATGCTCTCGAGGTGGAACAGTGCGTGCTCCTTCACGTTTTACTCGTTCTGCATGTTCGCCGGAAAGCTGTCCAACCAACGCACCGGAAATTAGCGGCGGATTAGCGAGCGGTGGAACTCGCGTGGGATTGGTCGCGATTAACGCCGCCTCTCGACGATTCCATTCGTGGAGCAGCGACATTGATGGAGCGCATCCAATCAGTCCAGGGTGGCTAAGACCTGCAAATTTAACTCCGGGAATATGACGGGATGTTGCATAGATGCCGTGAAAATCCCAAATAGCCTTGTAGGCATGGGGAAAATGCTCTGTCAAAAACCCGCCGCCGTTTTGCTTAGAAAAAATACCGGTAAAGCCCCACGGCTCATGAGGAAAAGCGCCGATATCGAGAATATCGACGACGAGCACGTCGCCAGGTTTCGCCCCCTCAACATGGATAGGACCGCTCAGATAGTGGACGCGGGCCAGGTCGACGTCGCGAATATCAGCGGCATTATCGTTATTTTTAATTTGGCCACCCGTCCAATCAATGCACTCAACGCGAAATTCGTCGTTTGGCTTAACGTTCACGATTGCGGGAATATCGGGATGCCAACGATTATGCAGAAGGGTCGGTTGTTGATTAAAGGGTTTTTGGAGGTCGACTTCGATCAGTTTTTTCATAAGCATCTCACAAGAAAAACGCAGGAATACCTGCGTCTAATTTGAGATGCGTTTTATGATCGTGTCAAATTGATATGCGCGAAGTTTGCTTAGCGCCAATGACCTCTGTTCGCCAACTTGTCTAACTTTCCAACCAGCGTTTGAGACAATCTTCGAGTCCAAAGAGCTCAACGTTATATTCAGGATGGAGCCCTGTTCCCTCGAATGAAACTCCCGAACTTTAGCCATATTCCTATCAACGCTCCGAAATGCCCTTTTGCTCATTTTCAGCAAGATGGCCACATGGCCATGATAAATCCAAAAGGAAGAGTCAACTATGAACCCAATTCCTGGGGCGATGGCGAAGCTCGAGAATCAAAAGCACGGGGCTTTGTAAGTTTTAAGGCCCCTGAAGAAGGCATTAAAGAGCGGACGCGTTCATTGTCTTTTGCAGATCATTATAGTCAAGCAAGCTTATTTTATCTCAGCCAAGATGCACATGAACAAGATCACATCGCTCAGGCGCTAATATTTGAGCTCAGTAAAGTGGAAACACCCGCTATTAGACTTCGAATGGTATCGCACTTGCCTCACATTAATAAGGATTTGGCGAATAAAGTCCTGCGAGGCTTGGGCATTAAAGAAAAATTGCTTATTCTAAAACCACTTGTTAGCCCAAAAAAACCAGGCACAATGTCGCCAGCGCTAAGTATCCTAAAAAGTAATCCTCTCACTTTCGCAGGCCGGAAGCTCGGAATATTGGTTAGTTCTGGTACCGACGACAAAATCCTCAGTGCCTTTAAAAAGCAAGTCCTAACTCAGCAGGCGACCTTTGAGATTATCGCACCAACTATAGAGGGCATAATTAGTAAAAACGAAAAAGTGATTTTAGTGAATCACATTTTAGAGGGAGCGCCTTCAGCATTGTTCGATGCTGTAGCTCTTTTGCCTTCGGCCCAAGGTTTGAAAAAAATTAGCCATCTTCCTTCACTACATTCGTTTTTAAAAGACGCTTTTAACCACCAAAAGTTTATCGCCTACTCAAAGGAAGCGGCACCTCTTATGGCGGAAATGGGAATTGATGAAAAGCGGGATGAGGGTTTGATATGTGTGGGTACGGTTGAAAAAATTAAGCATTTTTTGTCGCTTTGTAAGGCACTGCGTCATTGGGGAAGGATTATATAGATTTTTTTCTTTGCGGGTCAACTCTTAAAATAGATATTTAAAGCGCGTGGATGTTCGTGAGCTTCCACCTAGTGCTTTATCAACATTCAATCTTTGGGTGACTCATGCCAATAGAAATTGCGATTTCTTTGTCCTCGTGCTTGACACGAGGATCCATCGAATTGGCACTGTGCTTGGATCTTCGGGTCAAGCCCGAAGATGACAATTTCCTACCCGAAGATTGAATGTTGATAAAGCCCTAGGAAGTGTTCTTGCATGATTTTCTGTTAAAAATTTATTCATTTTCGCTGTGAGCAGCATCGACAGGCTTAGATTCCGGAGAGCCTTTTTGGCGCAAAAAGATGGATAATATGACGATTGAAAATACTGCTAAAAATTCACTTTGCCAATTTTGGAAGGATTCAAACCAAAATCTACTGCTTAAAAAATATTCAACAAAACTTTTATAAGTGTCCTTTTTTAAGGACTGTTCTACTTTGTAAAAATCGTAACTCCCCCAAGCGTGAAAAATAAAGCTCAAGAAAAACAGCAGCAAAAAGGCCAAACTTAAAGAGTTTTGATAAAGCTTCAAAATGAAGCCGCCTTTTTTAACCGGCCAAGGGGCTCCTGGATGAGCTTTAGGGGCTCGGTCTACCGGCGAACTCCCTTTTATAGGTTTGGATTCAGAGGAGCCTTTTTGTTTAAAATATACCGTCATGACAACATATGCATACATTTGGAAAAATTCACTTTCCCAGTTTTCAAAAGTCGCTTGCCAACAATGACCGCTGGTCAGGTAGGCCATAAAATGAATCTCTTTTGCTCCATTTTCAGCGAGAAGAGCATTATATACATGCCAGCCGGAAATAAATTGAGCCAAAAGCATCACAATGAAGATGCCTACCAACATTATTGATAAGCTGTTTTCATAAAAAAAATGATTGCTTCTTTTTTGCACGATTTCCTCGGCTAGAATCCAAAATTGAATGATTTTTATCTTTGTTAAAGGAAAACCCTGGGAGCCTTTCCCTTTCTTCTTCCTCCATGGTGAGTTCCGCACTAGGTCACAAAAATTTCGCAATCTATTTGTTGTACATCGTTCCATGGTATTAAGGTAATTATTTGTCCGTCATATTGTTCCTGGTTCCAAAAATTTTTAAAACGCCTAAAATTACGAGCGCAACGAGATACGCATGAGAGGAAGTGAGATTCTTGACTATGCTTGGATTCCCAATTTTATCCGTAGCTCTATTTACACGTCCCTTAGGGTGTCTCAGCAAATTGGCGGTTTAAATTCCATTTTGGGAAATCATGTTCTCGAGGAGCTGGTACGTTCAAAAACGACTCGGGTGATCGAACTGGGAAGCGGGAGCGGCTCATCGTTAAAATTCTTAGCGACGCAGGCGGAAAAGAATTACAAGGCTCTCGACATGTCATTCGTCCTCACTGATAAATATCCGAACGTGAAACGGTGGAGGCATGAGATAGGGTGCCAAACGAATATGGTCATCCGAGAAGAGCCCCTGTGCTTTAGCGATATTCTCAAGGTGGAGGAATCTTATTTTTCCGCGGGGAAAATCACGTTTCTGCTCATATCAGCCTCCCATCACATGGGCGGTCCACAACTCAAAGCTTTCCTTCTAGATTGCGAAAAGCTCGGTGCAGATGTTGTTATCCTCGAGCCTTTACAGCCTAATCTTTGTAACGCTGCACTCGCGGTCCTCGCTAGCTTTTGTGGTTTGTTGTCCCCTTTTATTGCCAATCTTTCATGCGAAAGGCGCGTGCTTCAATTTTTGATTTATTATTCAGGACTCGGTTTGTGGATTCAGGCTTTTGATGGAGTGGTAAGCACGCTTCGACAAAGAACTAAGGCTGAATTTATCCAGATAGCTCCTCGACATTCTCAAATCCATCAAACGAGCCAGTTGGGCCTGTTGGGCACCTTTACCATGACAACTATAAGATCTAAAAAACCCCGATAACGACTATAGTTTTTTTACACCTCAATGATCATTTGAAACGGTGACTGGGTGGTATTTTTGGGCCTCCTCATAAGAGGCCTCGATTTTATGCAATGCTTTGAAACTTAATTGCCGCCGATAAAGGGAATAACAATTATTGTACGACCGCCAGTCGGCTGAATATCCATGCCAGTCAAAGCTTGAAGCACAAATCCAGGGACTTCTGTAACCGTCTCAACCAAGTCACGAAGCCTGTTTTTACGGCGTTTTGTTTTGGCTTTATGCTCAACTTTGTTTGCCGCGGCATCTACTAATTTATCTATATCTCTCTCGTCGTTATTCGCCAACAGAGCAGTTACGTCATGAAACGTCACTCCGTAATGCGCACTAATCTTATGAACACCCTCTTTTGTGACGGTGCCACCAAAGACTTCTATGAACTGCGTCGCGCCATCCATCTGGCTCGACAAGCCGCTACTCGTCGATTTATTGCTATATCCAACCATGCTCAAATAATTTTCTAATGATAATGGCTCTTGAACCACCTCTTCCCATTTTTGGAAAAACTTTTCGATATCGGCGGTCGACTCATAGCGCAAAAGACCTGTGCTTATGAGATCCCTAAGTTTTTCCAGGCTCACTGTTTCGCAAGCACGAAAAGCTCTCCACCACGTCAAAAAAGTACTTAGCATATAAAAATTACTATGGGCCTTTCTAACTTGTTCTATGACGCTCCCTTGGTAAAAATTGGAATACCAGTAATCATCTAATCTATGGTGTGCTTCGTGAGCTTTAACCTTAATCCCCGCCAACTGGGCCAAATCTTCGATGGTAAATTTATAGTCTTCATCCCAAGACAAAATAAATGTCTCGATAGCCGGCGCTATTTTCGGGGCGCCACCAGGCACCAAAAAATTATTCACTCGATTAATACCAAATAATACCGCTAAGGTTTGCTCGATTTCTCGTCGAGAATATTTGTGATCAGATTTTTCTTTCCCAGAAAACCAGTCTCCCGCCGATCCAACTTGCGATTGACCCCATTCTTCCTTTATGTTCAAACGCGCTTTAACTTCCGGATTCACCCGATCAAGAACTGCCTCGTAATAGTTGATGGCGAATAATGGAGGACTTAAAGCGCCTAGCAAGCAAAAGATAAACATCACATAGATTGAATTCATATGTCTCCCTTTGTCGATCACGACCAGAAAAATGAAAAATCGCACGCATCATTCTCGTCGCAACAAGAACCTTTGGAGAGAAAACAATTTTGCCGAACTTTAGAATCCAATTTTTCTTCTTGAACTCCGACAAAAACCGAAAAATTTTTGAGGTTTAGTTTATTTCGGCAGATATTCGTTAGCCTCGACCAAGCGCCAACTCGGCATCTCTTTAACGCATCTTCGTAGAGCGTGACTATGGCCAGCTCCAATCAATACCAATACTCGGTCCTTCGGCTCGACACTTTGAGCGAGCCGCGCGCAGATGCCGATATTACGTTCGAGAAATTTACTGGTGAGATGAGCTCCAGGCTGCCTATCACCATGCCCAAAATAAAGCATATTCATATACCAATTATTCATTTCTTTAATATTATTTGGTTCATTCATTTCGCGAAGCAATTGACTAATTGTCATATATTCTTGGTTTTCTTCAAATTTCTTGGTCTTATCCTCGCCCTGCTTTTGCAAAGCTTTAATTTTATCCATGTAGCCATTTTTTTCAGCATATTTTAATACTTCGTTATAAGGAAATTCTCCGTCGCTATCGATGCCTATTACGTCACTAAGCCCTAGTTTTTTTGCTAGCCTAAAAGCGACCTGAACAATCTCATTCCTGCGCTCAGTATTAATGCCTTTTAAATAATCGCGATAATAAGATAAATTTCTATTTTCTTCAGCGTCAGTGTTAACTTCCACCGCTATTTTTGTCGGTTTATATAAGGCAAGGGCATCGACCAGGACTGCAATTTCTTTTTGTCTTCGAGGAGACAAGCTATCATGAGCTTTTGGGTTTTGCAGATCCTGTCCAGGATTTGCAAAGTGATAAGTGCCAAGCACCATCACCTTTGGCTCTAAGTCAGCCAAGTTTTGTGAGCTCAGCCAGTTATTAGAATGACGTGGCTTCGTCACTTTGCTGCAGGATAGACTCAGAAATAAAATTAAGACAATAAGAAGTAAACGCATGATTTTCCTTCAATTATTTCAAGTTTAACGCTTAATAACCGATTGGGTCCAAGTAGCAACTTCCTTAGGAGAAAGTGCTCAGTTTCGCCTGTGGATGACTACAAATCACGCCACAGGCGCCATTCATGATCTACCGCGATAATCTGCCCTTCTAAAAAAGGCTCCCAAATCGGTTCCGCCATTAGGGGTTCAGAACTAATCAGCAAGTGGCTAATTTTATTGCCTTCGCCTGCTCGGGCGTTAGCGCAACTGGCAAGCCCCAGGGAACTGGTGCAGGAAGAATTATCATGACAGTGGGCGCTCCAGTTTAGCTGGCGTCCCTGACGATAAGCGAGCAATAGCGTTCCATTGCTGATGACAACGTTGAGTGACGAAGTCTCTTTTCGCTCAACGCTCTTGGCCTTTTGCTCTATTTTCGCAATGGCGCTGCGCAAAGCTTGCGCTACCAATTTTATGGATGGATTGGGAGCGTCAATAATAGCGAGATTTTTAAGCTCCTGCATAATCACTGCAAAATAAATTTCGCTGTCAGTGGTGCCTAAAATATTCGTCAAAAATTCCGGATCAATTTCTTTGATCAACTCATCTCTTGTCAGAGGATAACCGGGCACATCGCCATTATGGGCCATAACCCAGCGCCCTGCTTGAAAAGGATGGCAATTTACCAAAGAAATATCACCTTGCGTGCGGCGGCGAATATGCGCCACTACGGTGTCAGAGACGAGTGAACTGCTGACGCGTTGAAAAGCATCGCTCTCTTGGGCGGGCCCGAGGCTTTTAATGAGGTGGGGTATTCCGTGGGCATAATAGGCAATGCCCCATCCATCGGGGTGCACCAGACTTTGCCGCATCAAAGCATTGTCGGCCGTTATCAATGAGTGATGGACTTGACTTTTATTCTCGGCTCTAAAGGCAAATATTCTACACATAGGCCACCATATTGAGACGGTTTATATTTATATCAATACTACTTAATCTTGCAACTTTTTACTAATAACTTTTAATCGCTTGTCGAACTGAAGTTTGCAATCCCTGCAATTTTACCAAAGCTTGCACCGGAGTGATGCGGTTAATATCGAGACCAGCCAAACGCTCCATTTCAGGCAGCATGCCGAGCTTTTGCCCTGCCCCAAATAAATCAGGTTGGGGAAGCCCAATACTGGGCAGGGGCTTGCTTAAAATGGGGACACTCGGAGCCTCTTCACTTTCAAGCTTTTCTAGAATCTCTCGCGCCCGCTCCACTACCTGCTGAGGTAATCCTGCAAGCTTGGCAACCTGAATACCAAAACTCTCAAGCGCCGGCCCTTCGGCAATGGTATATAAAAAGCGCACGCCGCCATTTTTTTCTTCCACTTCAACATGGAAATTTTTGAAAGTAGCGAGCTTTTTTTCTAATTCGGTAAGTTCGTGATAATGGGTGGCAAATAAAGTACGCGTTTTCAAATGGTCATGAATATATTCAGCCACTGCCTGAGCAATAGACATACCGTCGTAAGTGCTGGTGCCACGACCAATTTCGTCGAGCAAAATGAGGGAATATTGCGATGCATGATGAAGGATATGAGAAGTCTCCGTCATTTCCACCATAAAAGTAGAACGGCCCGACGACAAATCATCGGAAGCTCCCACGCGCGCAAAAATATGGTCACAAATACTCAGGGTCGCGGAATCTGCCGGCACGAAAGAGCCAAGTTGAGCCATAACTTGAATCAGGGCCATTTGCCTCATGATGGTACTTTTACCAGCCATGTTAGGCCCGGTAATAAGCGCTAATGAGCATTTTTTGTTATCAAGTTCCAAATCATTGGGAACAAATAATGCACCATTTTGTCGACAAATAGCCTCGACAATGGGATGGCGGCCCCCGATGACAGAAATTCTTTGCTCTTCTTTGGCCAAAAGCTTCGGGCGTTTCCAATTGGAAATTGCAGCAGCTTCAGCAAAACCCGCAATCAGATCAATCTCACTAATAATTTGCCCCACGATAATGAGCAGGGGCGCATGGTATGCCACTTTTAAGCGAAGATTTTCAAAAAGCTCATATTCTCGCGTAGCCATCTGTTCTTTGGCGCTATTTAATTTAATTTCCAGCTCATTGAGCTCGGTGGTTATATAACGCTCACCATTAGCAATAGTTTGTTTTCTTTGGTAATGATTAGGCACTTTGTCGAGGTTGCTTTTGGTAATCTCGATATAATAACCAAACACGCGAGTATATTTTATTTTTAGCGACGAAATACCAGTTTCTGCGCGCTCTTTTTGCTCAATGCCCAGAAGTAAATTTTGACCATTGGTATTGAGCTCTTGCAGCTCATCGAGTGATTCATCAAATCCTGGTTTAAATATTTCGCCATCTTTTAGATTAAGTGGGGGCGTTTCAAGCAGCGAGCGATCAAGTTCTGCCCTTATTTCTGTCAAATCGGGCAGCATACACACAAGATCTTTTATCGCGTTCACCGACGAATTTATTATTGGTTGCTTTATTGATTCAACGATAGCCAAACAATCTCTTAAACGCGCTAAACCACGGGGGCCTATTTTATTGGATGAAGCCAAGGCTGTGAGCTTACTAAGATCATAACAACCACTTAAATATTCGCGTACACCATCGCGTAACTTGGTATCGCTCAAAAATTCGGCTACTTGATCCTGGCGTTTGATAATTGCCGAAAGTGACGTCGAGGGTGCTATTAACTCTTTCGCCAAAAGGCGTTTCGCCATGGCAGTTTTAGCGTGATTAAGAACACTATAAAGATTTTGTTTTTGCCCCTTCTTCTTGGGCATAAGGTCAAGGTTTTCTCGAGTGGATTCATCCATCAGCAATTGGTCATCGATGGAATAACGAACCGCCTGCCCAATGTGCCCGGGCATCTCGCCTCTTAACTCACTGATATAACTGCGCAATAAACTTTGCGCCTGGCGCTCAAGATTATCGCCTAATGCATTGGTGTCATGAGAAAATCGATTTTTCTTCTCGATACGAAAACGGGCAGAAGAATAGTTTTTTTGCAAAGCCTCAAGCACGCTCAAAACAGCCCCATCACCATTCAGTACAACGATTTCTTTGGGATTAAGACGACCAATTTCATCACTAATTTTGCTTGGATCTTTCGTGCTCGTCACCATAAAAGTAGCGGTTGATAAATCTAGGGCACAAAGCGACCACTGTGATTGTTGGTTCACGAAACTCACTAAAAACGAATGGGCATTCGTGGCTGCTGTGGCTTCATCTTCAATCAAAGTACCGGGGCTCACGACTTCGGTGACGCCTCTTTTTACGATACCCTTGGTTGCTTTAGGGTCTTCTAATTGTTCGCAAATGGCAACTTTAAGGCCCTGCTCAACCAGTTTGTTAATGTAGCTGGGAGCGCAATGGTGGGGGAAACCGGCCATTTTAAGGCCGCTTTTATCTTTATCCCGAGAAGTGAGCGCCATCTCCAATATGGGAGCACTCAAAACTGCGTCATCGCCGAACAATTCATAAAAATCACCCATGCGAAAAAGCAAGACTGCGTCTGGATGCTGTCTTTTGGCAGCCATCCATTGCTCCATCATGGGGGTGAGTTTGGGCTCGATCTTCTCAGGCAAAAAATTCATGAACCTATTTCCTCAGGGATTCGCGATTAAAGGCCATAGGTAAGAGCTGAGCCATATTGGTCAATACCGATTCGCCCTTTTCATTTCCTAGAATAATCGGCGTATCGGGCGATAAAAACTCGCTCAAAAACTGCCGGCAGATGCCGCAAGGCGCACCCGGAGGGGATGAAGTGGTCACTACCGCCAGAGCTTCGATAGTATTTTGCTGCCCTGCCGTAATAATGGGGGCCATAGCAGAGCGCTCTGCACAAATGGTTACTCCATAACTTGCATTTTCGATATTTACCCCTTTAATTACAGTGCCATCCCGCAATAAAACGGCACAGCCAACGCGATATTGGGAATAAGGGGCATAGGCATTATCCCGAGCCCTATTGGCGGTAATCAACAGTTCAGATAACTTATATTGGTCCATGAGATTTTTCCTTAACTTTGAGGGCTTTGATTTTTTCAGTACTGGACCTTTTGGGTCAGTGCCTTATATTAATCTGGCTATTTTCCTTTAAAAACATTCGAGTGGCTTTGTGAAGTACCCCCCTTATTCTTGGTTGCGCCTCGGCGATGAAATCAGACAGTCCCCTAGCCGAATTTGGCTTGCTCTTAATAAACTTCCGAACAAGCAAGAAACTTGTACGGTAAAAGTTCATATTGGCGGCAACAATAATTCAATCAGCGACCCTTACGAGGCCATTAGCAATAATGCAATCCTATTGCCGCGCCAACAAAGAGTCCTTGAGAGATTTTTGAAACTGGCCAAGCCGACTAAAAACAGGTCTGAATTCTTGCTTGATCACGCATCTTTTAGCACTATTCTGCCTTTTTGCTCGGCGATTCCATTTGAAGTGATCGGTGAGGGCGTCATCAGCTTCGCTAAACTCAATGCCAGAATCAAGGCTTCGCTTAAGCGTGATGCCAATGATAATCCAAGAATTGAGTTCTCCCTGCTTAATGGTAATCAAGAAAAAATCAACAATCCGCGCTTCTTTGGCGACGTCAATGCTTATGTCATCGACGACCAATTGAAATTGCAAATGATTGTCCCCAATTTAACACAATCTGAAGCTGAAGTTATTTTGTCGTCGCCATCTTTGCCAATTTTAGGCCTCTGTCAAAAAGAATCGCGGGATATGTTTTATGCATT
>CAYJDW010000051.1:0-18640 GCA_964368985.1 uncultured Myxococcales bacterium
AAGAATGCTCGCTCGCTAAAACTGCCTGACAAAAAAACAAGGTAAAAAAAACTCTAAACATATATATCCTTATTAGTAAAAGTTAAAACAATTTAATTGTTAATCTGTATCTTATATTTTTACGTTGTTCAATGGTTGTAATATATTTTATTTCATGTAATCAATAAGTATTAGCGTTTCTAATGAGCAACCGATGGCTGTTCTGGCTCCAAATTATGTGCCTTCCGGTAGGGGGGCAAAATGAAAAAAAGCCGTTTATGGTTCCTATACTCTTATCAAGAAGGAGTTTGCAGCGTATTTACGGTGTGGAGTTTTAGCTTACGGCTTTGCTCGGATTTTGTTGCCAGGAGTGCCGCTACGACAGGCTTGTGGCATTTTCTTGCAAGAAGAGGGGCTTTTGTGGATCATGCCTTGCTCGTCGCATGAGCGAGACGGCGGTACGTCTGTGCGACTCAATGATACCAGAGATTCCAACCGGGCAATGGGTTTTAAGTGTACCAGCCCCGCTTCGGTATCTGCTCGCTTATGACAATGAGGCTCTAAGCTTGGTGGTGAGTGCATTCACTGGCTCATTGTTTTCTTATTTGCGAAAGAAGGCCAAAAGGAGTGGGGGAGAAGCTCTTGATGCTCAAGCCTATTATCCAGGTCAAATTAGAAAATAAAAATACTAACAAATAGGATTAATTATAGTTATCTTGTTTTTATATAAACCATGAAAAAACAACGATTATCATATATGAAACCTGAACTAGAATAGGTTTTACCCTTCGGTACATGATCTGCCATGCAAATCAAAAGTCCTAGGCCTTCAGGAGAGCTCATCTTAGCGTAATCTGATATGGATATACCTTTAAATACACTCGCCTTCTTAGCATCTTTAACGGCTTTCATAAGCACTTCAACGCTCACGCCCTCTTTAGCAGCTTCTAGGAGTCCTTGGACAGTTTTTTGGTTAAGAAAACTACGCTTTTGGGTAGTATTAAAATAGGAACTCCCCCTCGCTATACATGCTGCATCCCCACCACAGATTTTTTCTCGGAAATTATCCAGATTTATCATGGCTATTTCAGTCTCAAGGCCAAGAATTGTTTGTTCATCTTCAGCAGATAGAATAAATTCCACTTCCGTCTTAGTTTTAGGGCTTAGACCCGATTCGGCTCCTGCCTTAGGCTCATCAAGCTTTAAAGCAGACCCACAACCCAAGAAGATAACCATAATAAATGAAATATATCTCATAATTTAGCCCTTTAAAGCCAGATAAACTATTTAGTTAGTATGTTTTTAATATTATACTGTTGAGGCATCTTGTCTAGCGCTGAGCTATAGTTTTATTAAAATTTTAACCCTGTTTATAACTACCGGTCCTAGGCAGTAATTTGCCTTACATCATGATTTTCGGAAGCCATACCACCCCAAAAATAACTTGGGCACTCTTTTTATTTGATCAGCCGAGCCGATAAATAGGGTTTATGTAAACTCTCGACCAACCGATTGTCGTTTTTCTGGCAAATACTAGATGCGGGTAGATAGGCATTTTCAAAAACAGGCCTTTGTTTTACCTATACTCCACATTGGCTCCAAAATCATGATTTTGGGCGAATTGCCGCCAAGGTCGGATAACTATGGTTTTTATTGGTATTGACACGCCTAAGTAAAAAATACTATAATGTGGTTTATTGATTATTAATTAAGTATTTTAATTGGGGTTTTATTGTGTTATTTAGTAAGCGTTTTTTATTTTCAGTTTTATTTATTAGGTCATTAATTGGTTTGTCTGTTGATATTCAGGTGCAAGATAGAGTATTTGAGCCTGAAATAGTTAATAGCTATAAAACATATATTAACACTGGAATTTCTTGTGATGAAAAAGGAGAAGTCTTAGATGCTCAACAAAAAGCCGATTTTATTAGAAATATTTTTCAATGGGTGGCCGATTTTTTGCCTAACGAATTAGGTAATTTGCATGTTAATTTAGAAAAAAGTACTTTATATGCCAAATTATTGCTTGATCGCAAAAGCGATCTTATTACTCATAACATCATTACACACGATGAGTTAGAGAGGCATAATTCGATTTGTCAAAATTTTTTCCGAGATTTTTTTGGAATAGCTGCTCAGACAACTATAGATCCGCCAACTAGAGAGCTAATAAACGATGCTTTTAGTTTATGGAACAAATTACGTTTACCCACTACCCAAGCTTCTTATGTTAAATTTGAACCATTTTTCTCCACTCTGGAGATACCACCTCCTAAAAAAAATAAAGTAAATCCAATTGGTTCATTGCCTTTTACTGTTACTCTAGAAAGTCCTACTAACTCTAGACCATTTTTCCAAAATATTAACGAACCAGCTCCTAATACAGTAAATCCAATTGGTATTTCTGTTGAATACCCAATGACACATTTTATTATGCAAACGATTAATAATACTCCTAATTTATCTGCCATAAAACTAGAAAATATAAAAAGAAAGGTCGATTTATTAAAAATTGTAGAGGATTTATCTGGATCTTTATTAGAAGGTAAAAATAAAGATTTATTTAGAAAGTTTGAAGTTCAACTAACTCAGAGAAATATAACTACAATTAAGAAAAAAAATTATACTGCTTCAGAGTTATGTAGTGCATTTTTGAACTCATTTATAGAGCCCCTGAAAAAGACAGAGACTATAAGAAGAAAAGGCAATAGGTTAGAACTAAATAAAATTTTGGTTGACGATCAAAAGAAGATAATTGAGCATATTATAAAATGGAAAAAGGTGTTTTGTCTTTTTGCCGAAGAGGAGAAAAATAATATTCCAACCCAGCCACTCATTGTACCCATCCTTGATGTGGCAAAGTATCCAATGACAGATTTTATTATAACAAAAATTAAGGAAAATAATGAGTTATCTCCCAAAGAACTAAAAAATCTAGAAAAAAGGTTCTATTTATTGGAAATTGTAGAAGATTTATCTGGTCATTTATCAGGAGTTAGTGATGAAAATTTATTTAAAAATTTCAACACTGAACTAAATAAGAAAATTATAACCATAAGTGATAAAGAAAAATTTACTGCTTCATTGTTAGCTAGTACATTTTGGAACTCATTTATAGAGCCCCTGAAAAAGAAAAAACATATAATAAGCAATGGTCGTTTAGCCCCAAGTGATAGTTTGCCGGAAGATCAAAAAAACATGATTAAGTGCATTATAAAATGGAGAAATGTATTTTTTAATACGCATCAAAAATCAAAACCCTAAAGAGGCGGGTATAGGTAACATAAACGGCTTTTTTTCAAATTCGCCTTCCAGCCCACGGCCAGGTTTTGGAGCCAAGACGACAGTCGGTTGCTGAAAAAATTGACATAAGCCCCATTTATGGGTCCGGCTGCGCGAATAGAACCTGGGCCAAAGTCATTTTGGGGGCTCAATTGGCTCCAAAATCAGGATTTTGGGCAAAGTATTACCAAGGCTCGGCGACACTGCTTCGAGGCGGAGGGAAAATGGGGATAATAGCAATAATATCTATAGTGCTCAACGACAAAAGAGTTTTTAAGGGAAAACTCATTTCCGATGCGAATATGCTTACTTGATTGTAGCGATTAAAAAATATAAAGCTCTGGGCCTTAATGCAAAAATTCCATACGTCCTTTTGGAATCTTTTGCTTATCTGCCTGTTAGTTATCTGGGGGAAATCCAGCGCTACGGAGCCTAGAATGCTTACAATATTTTTTGCCCTATTCGGTTTTGTTTTTCATGTCTGTGCTACCGAGATAATTATTAGCGACGATACTATTTTATCTTATTATGATGAGTTGGAAGAAACAACTAAGACATTATTAAAGATGTCAGCCTTCGGCCCTGATACCGTGGCGAATAATGAAATTATTGAAAGTTTGAAAAATATAACTAAAAATAACTTTTTGTATCTGAAAAAAAATAACGAATTAAAAGATATTGGTTTTAGAAATAGGGTGTTTTTTGGCGCTGATTTTTCTTCCCTGCCTCTCATACAAATTAATTTATCTAATGCAATAATCGTAGGATGCTCATTTGAAAATATGCGTTTAAATGGGGTTATTTTTGGCAACACAATATTAAATCGCTCGAATTTTATCAATGCGAAACTCGTAGATGCAGATTTTAGGGGCGCAAGCGCTCAGCACGCACTTTTTTGGGAAGCTGACCTCGGTAGAGCAAACTTTAGCAAGGCAGATCTTCGCCATGCATCCTTTAACGCGAGTCAACTTGGCTATGCCAATTTTACTAAAGCTATTATTTCCAATGCTAATTTCGATCAGGCCTCTATGAAGCATTCTTTTGTCGAATTTTCTTTAAGCAAAATAGTAGTGATTGAGAGAGCCCTTAGCTTGGAATGGTTACGAAAACATGGAGCTAATTTGCCTAGATCAGAACGTTTGCGTCCGGCCTTTTAGTACCGAGATGGTGGGTCCCAAAGTGGGATCTCGGTAAAAAGTATGCTCCTATAGACCATTTGTGAGCTTGGTAGTTGCATGTTGGAATGTCGTCGCTATTTTGATTAAAATTCATAATTGAAGGTGAATAACAATGAAAATTTTTCTTGCGTATTTTGCGCTACTCTTTTCAATCAGCTTAAATGCTATGGATGCTATGACTGGTACAAACTGGTTTATCAAGTTTGAAGACTGGTATGGAGAGCGCTTTGAAATGAAGCCAGAGCACGAGCCCCATTCAGGCCGCGTGGAAAAAATCGTGATCGGACATATGGTGAGTGCTCCATTTTTACCAGCCGCTAAGAAACTCAAGTGCTATGGCCAAGATATTGTCTACAACATGTGTTTTGGACTCGATCAAAAGTGCTACGAAGGCCGGCCACTCGATATTAAACCGGCTTTACTTAAGGGGCATAATGAAAAGGCCTGCGCGGTAGGCTTAATTGCGAACACCTGTGAAGATTCGCGTTGTGTCATTGGCGAGGAGCTAGTAACAGCGTGGGCAAGAATGTTTGCGCATATCGCTCTTAGACTTGGGCTCGGTGAGTTAATATGGGGCATAAATATTGTGGGGCAGCATGACATTGACCCAGAAAAATACCCCGTTAGTCCTGGCCCTAAATTTTACCAGTATCGAGATGAGATTATTCGCCGCGCCAATGAGTTTATTGCAAACCCAATTAACTACGCGAGCGGGAATCTTCTTGACTAGATGATGTCTTCTTAACTCGAAACCTCTAGGTCCTAGCGATACGGATCAAAATCGCCTAGATCCTGAGACCAATCCGACTCGCTACCAGGGGCCTAACCTTGTTCGCCCGGTACAAGATAGCGACGTGGAGGAACCTCAAGAGTATTGGTTTGTCGATTTCGCGGATTGGTGTCATGAACTTGTCCGCCTGGTACGTTGATGCGATATTTACCACGGACAAGATGAAAGGTGCGTCCGCAATCAACATGTGCACATCTAAGCAGCTTAGGATCCCTTCTTGTTTGATAATCATATCGAGTAAACAGCGACACCCGTGTTGGTTATGGAGGCTGCTGTGGTGAAACCACAACAATTGATCATGGTGTGAACATGCAAAGCCTCTATGCTTATCATCGATGCTTTCGAAATAAATCGAGCATTCACCTGTGTGACCATGGATTCGATCAGCCACCCATTCATGGCGGTCACGCAGGAGATAAAATTTAAATTTGCTGTCACGATGCAGCAGATTATGCTCGCCCACTTCGGCGACCCGCTCTTTATATCGCGCACGAACTTTTCTATACAGAGCATCACAGGCTTCTTCAGGGCTACGGCTTCCTCGCTCTTTTAATTTAATACCGAGCTGTCTCATGAGGTCTTCACGCTGTGGCGCAAAGTGATTGGATAACTCCACATATCTAATGAAACTGGTGAGTGGCACAAGATCGCCAAAAGCCTTAATACTGGCGATGAAATTGGCAAATGTCATCGCTATTAATCGGCTATTGTTTTCCAAATAGGTGATATTTTCCGCGGCGAAGGGCTGCTGTACCACAGGAAATATAATGGCGAGCCTGGTGTATAATGCCCACGTTCAATGCATGAGTTTTTAAAGCGATAGCTTGGTCAAAATTTCTGAGCTTGATGAATTGGCGCATGAGGTTAATCGCTTCGTCAGCATCATAGAAGCGCCTAACAGGAAATCCAACATGGGGTGATGCACCCTTGGCCATAAAAGAGGCCACTCTGAGCAAGCGACGCTCATAAACTGCTCTAAATAGCGCTTCATCTGTGTTAGAAACCAAAATATTAGCGTGAATAAGTTTGATGTCCATATTGGACTCAGGTTTTAAAACCTGGTGTGTTGTGGAGATTTGCTTCGCTGGTTGAGACTGAACACGCGATAGTGCCTCTGAGCCATGGGCTTTCGTGCGTGTTGTTTTTTTATTGAGCGTTGCTAAATAAGTCGTCACTTCTTTACGCAGCTTCACTCGGGTGATTTTTTGTGGAAAAAGCTGGCAAAACTCTTTAATAGCTTCAGGAGTCGACTGCGGGTATAGGTAACATAAACGGCCTTTTTTCAAATTCGCCTTCCAGCCCACGGCCAGGTTTTGGAGCCAAGACGACAGTCGGTTGCTGAAAAAATTGACATAAGCCCCATTTATGGGTCCGGCTGCGCGAATAGAACCTGGGCCAAAGTCATTTTGGGGGCTCAATTGGCGCCAAAATCAGGATTTTGGGCAAAGTATTACCAAGGCTCGGAGCTTTAGCTGTAGATAAAGTCAGGTATTACCCTGGCAACAACTCGCTATATATTGAAGCATCACAGCTTAATATTTAATAACAGTTATTAGGCTGCCATCGGCACCGTGCTCCCAACTGATTGATGTTGCGTCAGGTTTTACCGTAGCAGTAGCACCACCAACTATAGGAGTTCCATCAAGAAAGAAATGTTGTAATGAGCAGTGAAAAACCTCTCCTTCAGCGAATAAAGACCCTCTGTTCTTAGAGAACTGCGAAATGGGCACTGGTTTTCCTTCCTCATTAATCTTGCGATACATTCCAAAATAGGTGGGTATGGTACCTGCTTGAATTATTTTTTGTTTTTCCTGTGCTCCCAAGGGGTATTCTACAAACTTTCCTTCTTGAAAGCTTGGGGGAACCCCTAGTTTTTTAGGCATCAATACGCCACATTTCAGAACCCGCTTGTCTACGGGCTGCATTCCAGGGTCGTAATGGGGAAAGCTCACGGTAAGCTCCCGCGAATTTAGACGAGAGGCAGCCGAAACATTATTGTCAGCCAAAGTTATTGGTGAAAAAATCAATAGAGCTAGAAAACCACTTATTAATTGATGTAAATTGCACATTTATATCTCCTATATATCAGCAATGTTAATCAATTAGCATTGTCTATTATTTATATATAAAAACTCGCCTTATCTTGAGCAGGGCCACTTGGATCACTAGAAGATCAGGCTAAACAGGAGATATTTAGCCATATAGAAAGCTCTTATAATAAGAAAAGAATACATTTCATCTATTGACTAAAAAACGCCATGTAAAATGGAGTGTGCATAACAGGAAAACTTGGAATTGATGTGTCCGCTAAGTCGGGGCAAGATCACTTCACCCACAGATTCTGGTCTAGGTCCATCTTGCTGTCGATCCCTTCGACCTGACGGCTTAGGAGGATTCATTAGAACCATCTCCCCATCAATGTCTTTTGCAAGCGCCACTGCACAGGCTGCCGCCAACTTCTGAAGATTTTTCACATCAATCAGTAAATCACGCCCTTTAACTGAAGGCGGATTCAATTTTGTTCCGCGATTTGTCCAATCAATGGGAAGACGCAAAACCCCGGCTCTCGGATGCTGTACATAAACAAACCGCGCTCCGCTTTGGTCCCTCTCATATCGGATTACTATCAGCTCTTGTTGATAGAATGGATGAACCGGCGCCGTAACTACAATCACGTCCAGTTTTTGATTTGGTATCGCATCAATAGCATTCTGTCGTTGTTGTCGGTATTAATGCCACTAATCTTTCAAGCAACTCAAAAGGCGAAAGCAAAATACTCGATGTGCCATCCCGCCATGGCGTTTTTAATTGCAGAATCAAATTCTTGCCATCGGTCGCTAATTGAAGTCTATGTGAAGATAAAGGAGGACGACCCATGTAGCGTAAAATACGCTCAAGTCCTCGGTGGTCATGAGCCTCTATCGCTGGTGAGGCATGGTCTATAGGCCGCACAAAGCCCAATTTTCCTTTTGTGCATTTTGCCTTTGCTGCTAATTCCCGGTCCTTGGAGCCAATTCGCCGGAGCATCATGATTTTGGCGCCAATGTGCCTTAAAACGACTTGGGCTAGGGTTTTGCTCACGAAGCTGAACCCATAATTGCGCTAATGTTAAGCCTTTGAGCAACCGATGGCTGTTCCGGCTCCAAATTATGGGCCTTCCGGTAGGCTGGGCAAAATGAAAAAAAGCCGTTTATGGTTCCTATACTCCTACCTTATTGATGGAAAATTTATTGTTTTAGGATCCGCTTCTTATCGCTATTATTTTTTGGATAACAACAACGTGATAAATGAGGTAAAGGGGTCCTATGAGAATGGGAAAGCTCTTCAAAAAAGCTCATTATCATCAGATATGAAATTTATTTCTCTAATTTTTAAGGATAAATCAAGCGCTATATTTGATGTGCAAAAACGAGATATATTTCATTCGTTTTCATCGAGAAAAGTGAAAAATTTAGACTTTAGTGATGATGTAGGTATATTAATCGCCTCATCAAGAGATGAGATTGTTTTATATAAATTTGAAAGACTTAGTAATCTAAGTGGAAAGAGAAAACTGGGAGATGAAATTAAAAGAGCTAAAAAAATGACTAAGTTAGGATAGGGGTATAGCGCCGAGCCGATTGCTTATCTGCTCGGAAAGCTCAGAGTGTTTTACTTTTTGGCCTAATATAAAGGCTTCATTATATTCTCACGAATATATCCAAAACCGTGTTATTGGGATCGACAGCTCGTCATGACACGGCGCGGAAGCTTCAAAGTGAAGCTTTGTCGTCGCATTCATCCGGTGGTGGCTTGGCTTTGCGGCTCGCAGGCAATCACAAACGCGTTCAGACTGATGCTTACAATTTAGGAGATGTCGATAGAACCTAATTGTTATTTGTTATTAATTTTATAAAAGCTCTCAACATAATCTTTATTAAGATGAGGTTATTATGTTGCGAGTGTTTTTGGTTGTTTTGATAGATTTGATCACAGCAATTTCATACGCAGATTTTTGTGATAAATATTGCTTTAAAGTAGTATCGCCAACTAAAAACACCTCTCATGAAATTAGAACTAAGATCAATGACTTATTATCAGAAGATGAAATATATTGGATAGATGAGTACGAAGAGAATAATGTTTTGCAGGTAGATCTTTTTTTAAGTTCAAATATAAAAAATAATTACAAAAATAAACGAAAGCTTTTAAATCAAACATATCCAAATATTCGTTTTGTACTTTTTAAATATGCTCATGGTGAACAAGGACTATCTTTGAAGGAATTAAAATCTTGCAACTATATTCTAATAAAGGCTTGTGACTATAAAAATAATTTGGATATGTTACTTAAAGATATTAGCGATAATAACTTATTGTTACTTGGTAAAAAATTTTATAACAATAAAGACAATATTTGGCTTATTCTTGTTGGTATCGATTGTTTTAATTCATGCGATAAAGAATATTTAAACGCTGACGAAATGATTGAAGATGAATATTTATACTGCGTCAATATAATTTGTACTGTGTTTGAATATAATCACACGATAAAAGAGGGGAATGATTCATCGATTTATACCTATTGGGGGGAGTTTGCAATTAATTATTTTAATAAAAATGTGATAGATTTGTCGGAAAATAAATCAATAAAAAATGAAAATGAAATAACGGTTAAAAATCGTATTAAAAATTTCGGCATTAATCGTAATTTAATAAATAAAGTATTTCTTGAGCAAAAAGAAATTTCTGTTTCTTATGTTAGAGCATTAAGAGATTATTTAATAAAGGAATGCAAGCTAGATCTTAAGAATTGTTTAAATGGCTTTTTAAAAGATATTTTTGACAATTTAAAAAGTATGTACTATGAAGATTTAGAAGTTTCTTTGAATGTCTTTCATGAGATTTTGTGTTGTAGTCAGTTTTTATCAAATAAATGGAATAGAATATTTTTAGTAAGTGCGCAGAGAAATTTTTACTCCTTTAATCCGAATTATATTGAAAAACTCCTAATAGAAAAGCTTAAAATTCCAGTTAGACTTTCTTTTAGTCTTAAATCATGTGAATTTGAACTACATGAAAAAAATTTAATTATATTGCTTTCTAAGACAAAAAATTTTCATAAAGCTCCTCTTATGCGAATAGTAAATAATAATAAAATATACTGGATATTAATGGAAACTATTGCAGAATCTTATCTGTGGTTTACAAGTTCTAATTTTGAAGAATTTTATGACTCATTACAGAAAGTAGTGAAGGATGATCAAGAGAAAAATCCTGCAAAAGAGGTAAAAGGATATTTAAATAGAGTAAAATTGCAGCATAGTAACTGTTTATGTGAAGTATTTGCCTATGCAAACTCATTAGCAGTGTTTGAAAACTTAGAAGAATTTACTAATTTTCTTGATCACTATAAACCACAACCAAGAAAAGATATTAGATCTGAATTTCATTATCTGCCAGATAGCTTTGTTTTCCCTGAGAAAGAAGACATAATTGAGCTTAATTATTTGCCTCATTTTATTATTAAATTTTGTCAAAGCATAAGTAACCTTGATGCTGTAACTTATAATCAAGAAAGTAAAAAAGCTCTTGAAAGTATGATTTTGCTGGATAATAATTCTACAAAATCCAAAAAAATAAACTCCACTATTTTGTCCTGCACTTATGAGTTATTTGCAGGTGTAATTGACGAGATAGAACTTACTTTTTCCAATGATTACGAAACTGATGCTATGCTATATTACGAAAGTGAGAACCAAACATTTTATTAGCAATGGTTAGATGAACTATAAGTGCGCTAAGCCAGGGCAAACGCATTAAAAATTCAGCGGCAACGCGGTTTGTACTCCGAGATAGGCCTCATTTTTTAAGACACTTTCTCTGTGTATGGTCTCTTGGATTTCAGAAAACTCTTCAGCGTGAAGCCGAGCCCATAAGCGATATTATGTCAACTTTTTCAGCAATCGATTATTGTTTTGGCCCCAACTGTTAGGCATGGGTAGATGGGAAAAATCCAAAAAGGCCATTTATGGTATAGGAAGGACAAGTGCGCCAAGCAAAGCTGTGCGCATCTTACAGGTGAAAGTCCTGTCATAAAAGGAGGAGTCAGATCCATTATGTAGCGAGTCTTGCGTCTCTCTAGGTAACAAAAGGGACGAAGCGTAGACAGCGAAGCAACCGAGCCGAAATCCGCAAGGGTGAACGTAATCAATCCCGAAATCCTAATAATTGGGCGAGCCGATGCTTTTTGTTCAGCAGCAGGCAATAGGGCATTCTAAGGTCACACTGACAAATCCAAAGAAAGCCGATAACACAGTGCGGAGCTTGGGTGGCAACTGTTCTTTTTGCAGGGTTAATTTCAGCTGTTGGCGACTCGTTTTTTGCGTATTAAAAGCAATAAAAACCAATAAATTCACTATATTTCTCGTTTTATAACTCCAATATATTATATTAATCAATATTGTTTCACTAAAAAATCATGTCAATAACTATCACTAGGTCTAATATTACGTTTTTGAGCAGCCGATTGATGTTTTGGCTCCAAATGTTGTGCAGTAGACGCCAATTTGGCAAAAAGGGCTTTTATAGTTCTTATACTCTAGGCGAAAATTTGAGTCTTTCGTTACTGTCCATACCAAGCATAAAATTCCTCATTTCGTCCTCCGAAAGGCGCTATCGAAAGCGAGCATCTCCCTTCAGAGATTTAATCAGGATAATGAGATGCTCTAACAGGCATATTCGTTGATAAATGATTATTCTTGATTGATAGCTCGAATACAAGGATTATCGAGATATTCCCGCCGTACTTTTATATCGTTAGATACTATTTTTAAGCTATATGTCTTCTGTTTTTCATTATATTGTCGGGTTTCAATTTCAGCCGTTATTTTTGATGCCACAGCCTCTAGATTTTTTAGAGTTTGCGTTTCTCTGATACATGCATAATAGGTATTCAAATCAGCTTGTACAAAATATTTATCATAATACTCTTGCGCTTCTTCTTTTTCTTTTTTGGTGAAGTTATCGCTGTAAATAATCGAATCTAAATCTTCAATTGCTTTCTCATGATTATTTTGTTCTATGCTTTCTTTTATGCTGCTTATAGTGGTTAGAAATAATAATTTTTTATTGAGAATAGTGAGAAGTTTTTGTTTTACAATAGTTGAAGCGTTATAATCGGAAATTTCCCGCTCAAAAAATGATAATTTAATAACTCTTTCATCTATAGTAAAGGTCTCTTGATTTAATATTTTGTTAAGTTGTTTGTAGAAGAAATTTAAGGAGTTTCGGTCAGCCTCATTGGCGAATGGTTGATCCAAAATAGAATATACTCCTAATTTGTCTCCATCTTCTGTACGTCCCCATATCATTGCAAGAGAACTTTCTAAATGAACTAATTTATAATAGGGCATTTTTATAGAGATTACATAATCATGATTTATATTGTTAGTATGTTGATCATACCAATTCAATTTAGCATATTCATGATCGTCAAATGCATGGATGAGAATCTCCTCAAAAGTCGGTTTCAAAAACCGGCCACAAATATTTATTGGTGAACGTTCAAAGTGACCCGCTATGGCCTGTCGCAATTCCTCAATCGAGGTACCCGCAGGCAATTTTAGTTTGAAAAATTTATTGTTTTTAACATCGTAGGCAGCCTTATCCTCAGATAAGAACCTTACACCGATTGAGTACTCAAAATCGCGACCCGGGATCCTAAGGGAGCTGTTGGTCTTGCGAGGGTCTATGCGAAAAGCAAATTTATCGTAAGCTTCTGGAAAAAAATTCTCTGGAATTGGAATACCTTGGTAATCTTTTTCAGAAAGCAGGAGCAATAATCTTGCAGCTTCATCATCATTTCCTGCTAATAGTTGATTTTCTATTTGATTTTCTAAAGATTTTAGTAGGTATAATTGCAGCTCCTGAGACGTACTGGGTACTCCACATGCGGCGCTGGTAAAGGCTTCTACAGTGAAAATATTCAGATTTTCAATGTTTTTCAATGCACGCATTACTTCATAATAGTTTTTATTTTCTAAATTTATTAAAATAAGCCTTCATCCAAACCATTTTAATATCATCAGCACGATCTTTATAAGCGCGGTCTATTGTTTTATAAATGGTTGAGCTACCATAAATTTCTGCTATTTGCATATGGATATGTTGAGCAGTGTTAAAATCGTTATTCTTAAGTGCATTACTAAAGTAATCCAATTTTTTCTGCCACATTAGATCGATTTGCTTTTGCTGATCGTCGGATAAGAGCCTAGCCATCATAAGCCCTTGCCAAATTTTTGTAGCATCAGCTAAAGAGTCCGATAAAAATCGATTACTACCTTGTATGAATAGGTCATTTATCAGATCGCCGAGGGATTTTTTTATAGCATCGAGTTGGGTGGACGATAAAATATCAGTTGAAATTGAAAGCATGAAGTTCAGATTTAATTTGCTTCGAGCTCTCACATTTAATAATGCTTCAGTGAGCTCCTTCTTTATAGTCTCGACAAAGGTAGTAGTAATCTTCTCAGGTATAAGTCCTTCAAATTCAGCCGAAGACAACAGTTCGAGATTTTTAACTGAAGAATATGAACGTTTAATATCATATAACGATGTTCCCCTAGAAATGAGATCATCTATATGCGAAAAATGCTGCTGGACTAATATTCTTACATTCTCTGCCATGCTCTTTGAACTATTAAAACGATCACCAGCGTAAACACGGGCGCTGCAAGCTTTAGTATTTGGGTCGAGCAAAAGCGCATCATTGGGATTTTGGATAGGAGTTAGAGCAAAGCCAAAGGATTGCGAAACACAATTGAGTTCGATTTCTTGAGGATTGAGCCGAAAATTATTAAAATTTTCGAAAGAAATTATAACCCGGCCTTTTACCATTGAATAAGTTCGTGCCCAATTCAAATCTACCTCTATTGGATTGGGAAGCTTTAATACTTCAGAGGAATGAACGAGGTATATGTGCACCGGAAACGTTGCGCTCCATGCGACTATTGGTTGCATTAAAAAAGATATAATTAATAATTGGAATATTTTCTTAACTATCATATGTAATCCTTGCGTGAGCACTATCTGTTAACTGAATTCTATGGTGTGTTTTTTATTTGAGAATAGAGAGATAAAAGAAAATAGCGTTAAGAATTTTTTGTTTTAAATTAGTCGCTTATCGGTTCTGGCTATGAATCTCTTCAACCTGTCCTTGGTAATTCGCCTAACATCATGATTTTAGCAGCCCGAGCCTTGGTAATACTTTGCCCAAAATCCTGATTTTGGAGCCAATTGAGCCCCCAAAATGACTTTGGCCCAGGTTCTATTCGCGCAGCCGGACCCATAATGACGCTTATGTTAACCCTTGAGCAACCGACGGCTGTTTTGGCTCCAAATTATAGGCCTTGGGTAGATGGGTAAAATGAAAAAAAGCGGTTTATGTTACTTATCCTCTACAACATATTGACAATATAAAAACTCTAAATAATGTATATTTTGCATAATACAATATTAATTTAATAATTGGACGCAATAATGAAAATATTAAAAATGTATAGGTGAATTTGAAAAAGCCCGTTTGTAGTTCCTATACCCCCGACACACGCATTGAAATAATTGATTATTACAACAGGTAAACTCCCAGAATCACCCAAAAAAGATAACAAATTTTTAATTTAGACTTACGTAACAAGGTAAAAAATGTTTCGATTATTTTTATATTTATCACTATTTCTAAACACAGAGAATCTTCTGGCTATCAACGTGGATCATTCCCGACCCAGCGATGAAGCGAATCAACATAAAAGATTTAAACCCATGGATTCTTTAAATCCCTTAGATTTCAAAGAAACTTTACATCTTTTATGTGCACAAGGTCACTTTGAAGATATCAAAGCGATGCTAGCAATCACAAAAGCAAAAAAGATAGATTTGGTTGATGGACCGTCAGCCAAAACGGCTTTAGATTATTTAATTGATTATTATATCGATCGAAATTTTCTCTTGCTCATTGATTCAAATCAGGGGGTTGAGTTTAACTATCAATCATTTTCCGACGTGTTTAAAGAATTTATTCGTAAATGTGCGAGCATCACCTCTTCTCATCTTATCTGCTTGGATCCACAAATTCTCTTTGAACTAGAAGACTTCACCCAACATCTAATCAGAAATGAGTTTGTCAACTGGGAAGAAAAAGCACATAAAACCCTATTAAAGCTGCACGACATATTGATCAACATCAAACAAGCATTAAAAATAAATAATTTTAAAAACAACACCAGCAAAAAAGTTATTAAAAATCCACTAAATGAAACCATAAAAAAATTAATTAAATCACCAAATAAAGACCAAAAAACTACGGCTGCAGATCTGATAGATGTAGGGATATCATTAGGATATGACCCATCTGTTTTACTGGAGGATAAGAGTAATTTTGATTCACTATTTTTCTCGCGAGACATAGAAGCACTTTTAAGCCGCAGAAATCTTCTTATTAAAATGATAGTAAATGAAATGAACCAAAAATATCAGCCAATCGCTTATTTAGAGTTCAAAGAAATTAATTCACCCAATAAAACTCTAAGATTATTAACAGAAACACTATTAGACAAGCATCTGAAATCAATAATTAAACATCCATTTATTTGCATCAGAGACCGACGCAATGACTCTGAAATTAAGACATCCTGGCTTCACGTATCCGCTAAAATTAATGATGATAAAATGGTTAAATTTATTCTAGAGTCAAACTGTATAAATGTTGACACACTTAACAATCGCAATCAAACCGCTTTTAATCTGGCAATGTACGAGCACTACTGTATAATCCTCCGAAACGAAGCAATAGGTCATGAAAATGAGTTAATTAAAAATTACAACATAATCAAGTTATTTATACTTCATAACGCAGATGTAAATAAGCGAGATGGAATATCTGGAAATACCCCTATTGAACAAGCGCTAACAATTGACGTTGCAAAATTATTGGTCGACAAAAAAGCGCATATCAATAACGAAAATACTGGCGCTCCAGTTTTCAATGCCTTGGGCATGCATGATTTAGATTTATTAATATTTTGGCATGAATCAGGAATTGATTTTAAGCGACTTTTCGACAAAACTACAATGCAAGGACTAATAGTTTGGTTTTGCTGCATGAAACAGGGGAAATTCTTTAAAAATGCAGAGGACACAAATACAATTATTAAACCTGACGAAAATGACTTAAAAGATTTAGATATAATCAAGACACTGATATCTTGTGGGGTGGAATTAAATACAATAGATTCAGCCGGAAAAACAGCTCTTTGTTATGCAATCACAAGGCGCCAATTTCACATCGTTAAGCTTTTAATAGAAGAAGGAGAAAAACCAAACCAAAACCATCTAGATCTTGCGCTTGAGGACCATGGCTACGGTGGAAGATCTCACCGGAACATTACCAAGCTCCTGCTAAACGCTGGGATTTCTAGCACACATCAAGTCGTTCTTGAAGTTATTAATCAACGCGAGCTTTTTTTTAACGCCCTGAAGAACAGCGATATAGAAGCGGTGAAAGAATTACTAGACAAAGGTGCCGGCATCTTTCTTATGGCTAAGATTAATGGTGTGCTCTTTTTAGATAGTCTGGATACCCCACTTGATGCAGAGATGATCTCACTTCTTGAGCCATACCTTCCTCCTCAACCAATGAAATCATCAAGGCATGTAAGTAACTAGGCTCTATTGACATTTCGTTTGCGGTCCTTTTTCGGCTAGATTTTCCTTCGTTTGATTTGGATTTTTTGGCAATATTCTCGATATTTCCGGGAAAATCCTAATCAAACGAAGGAAAATCTATCTCGAAACCAGCCTCGCAAACGAAATCTCAACAGAACCTAGCGATATCTCCAACGCCAGTGTTGAGCATAAATGAGCCCAAATTACTCTTGATGAATGCGTACTGAGCTTCCCTTCAAAAAACGCGGCTTCATTGAAATAATAAGCGATGTCCATTAAATCAACGCAGCCGTTTCAGACAAATCTCGTCCCGAGCCTTGGTAATACTTTGCCCAAAATCCTGATTTTGGAGCCAATTGAGCCCCCAAAATGACTTTGGCCCAGGTTCTATTCGCGCAGCCGGACCCATAATGACGCTTATGTTAACCCTTGAGCAACCGACGGCTGTTTTGGCTCCAAATTATAGGCCTTGGGTAGATGGATAAAATGAAAAAAAGCGGTTTATGTTACTTATCCTCTCTGTCTTCAGAGTTATAAAGTAACAGAACCCTACCATTATCGAGGTCTAGCGTGCAGAAGTTTATGATGCTTCCTTTTATTGTCGCGATTGTCACCGAAGGATGCGGCGGCTCAGTCGAGCGTCTAAAACATCCTAAAACGATCATTGTTGGCGCTGAAAAATGTGCCAAAAACCATGGACTCCGCTTTGCTGTATCCGCGCGGGACATTTTGGTCGAGCTTAGTGACACGGAAAAGAAGATTGGTACATATGACGAGGCCTGCAAAGACCAAGACGATTCGACGATAAGAAGAACTTTTATGTGCTATCTCAATGAATGTGAAAAACTGCCAGCAAATACATCTCCTGAACTATTCTTTACAAAAATCAAAGAGCCTTGCGATACGCAAATAGCAGCTCTAACAACCATATCGTCCAACAGATGCATCGAGTGGATAGATAAATTACAGAAGGCAATCTCAGGAAAATAATCTGCGTAAAATTTCATTGTGAAAGTTGTGTATAGGCAGCACAAAGCCCAATTTTCATTTTGTGCATTGTGCCATCGCCCCTATTTTTGGCAATGGGAGCGAGAAATTGGCTCTCAGCTACCTCGATTTGAGCTCTCAAGAACCGGTCCTTGGAGGCAATTCGTCTAACATCATGATTTTGGCGCCAATGTGCCTTAAAACGACTTGGGCTAGGGTTTTGCTCACAAAGCTGAACCTATAATTGCGCTTATCAACTATGATTTTGAAAAAAATATCCAAAACTTTTCAGACTAACGCGCGGCATAGCAAAATTGCATAATTTACCAAAGATGGCCGCTTGTTAACTCATGTGTGCTAGGAAATTTGGTAAAAAAATCCCTATGCACACGTGAGTCCATTAATTTCATTTTAAATATATTGTAAATGTTCTTAGATGGCAGTTCGATTACAATCAAAAAATTCTTCCTTGATTCTAGCATTAGAAATAACAACTATTTTGCGCATGATGGCGACCAAAGCAACCATTGGCTTTTTCCCTTTTTTTCTAGACGTTCAAAAAAAATGCGGAGAGATCGCTTCCTTTTTTTCGCCTTGCTCCCATTGCTGCCATGAATAGTACTGGCCGTAAATTTCTTCGGCCTCCATAGGTTCTGCGATAACGGCTTTTTTCGCCACTTTGTTGAGCGTAAGGAGCTACGCCACAGAGGCTGGCAACTTG
>CAYJDW010000052.1:0-18509 GCA_964368985.1 uncultured Myxococcales bacterium
AAACGCTCGTAAGTACCTATTGATTGTTCGTATAATTACAGGATGGACTGCATGAAATATATATTAAATTGCCTAGTTATCATTGGCTTTAGTTTTGGTCTTCAAGCCACAACACAACAAATACCCGGCTTTACTGAGATTTTAAATATCGTGAAAGACAGAGCCGAGCTTGCAAATGCTGATGCTGATACTGTCTTATTAGCCCAAATGCTGATGACACAAATTTTAACGGATAAAGATGCATTTAATCTTTTGACCGAAGAAAATGGTCATTTTAGCTTAAGTGAAGAAAATGCCCAATATGTTTTTGGCCTTAACCATTTAAAAAGTGTTAAAGATAGTGTCAAAGACGCTGCCATCGATAAAATAAATTCAAGCTTAGAAAGATATTACAATGCCAAAGATTATGGACGAGAAAAATATGATAGGTGGCAAGAAAAGCTTGATGAAAAAATGCCAGTGTTTAGAAACAAACTTGCCGATGCGCTTTTATATGTGAATGAGGGGCTCAGCAAAATAGACCCTAAATGGATTGCAGCGATTATTACCGTTCTCGGCGAAATTACAGGGGCTGTCGCTTCAGTAGTAGGGGCAAGTTTTGGCGTTCCCATTCTTCCTGGGCTCGCTGTGGGTCTCGCAACCCTTGCCTTAGGTAATACTTATACCGTATCGGGAGCTTTGGCGGGCGCGAAGACTTTTCTAGACATTGTTGAGGAAATACTTCGCGTCGACCCCAATGCGCCGGAACAAGATCCCGCAGAGAAAGGCAAGGCTTTGCAGAAAATTACAGCGGCTGCCAAATTTGTTCTGGAGCACTACGTAGCTAATTTTGCGGTTTATAAACCTAGTGAAGTGGCGTTGATAAAAGATATGCTTAAAGGCGTAGGACAACTTTACGCGTATTTCTTTTAATCTTCAAAAACGTTTTGGACAGGAGGGGATCTGCGCGGCAATTGTAAGCTGAATCAGTATTTGACTAGCCTTTTTAAATTCCTAAAAAAGCTACTCTCAAACACGGAATGTGGGTCCCATTTTTCTTTAACGTGGAGCCAGGTCTCTACCTGAGGATATCCCTTTAGCAACTGCTCTTTGGTATAGTGAGGGCGGTAGGTGAGATAAAATGTGCCGCCTAGCTTTATAGCGCCGTCTATTAATTTTTGCGTAAAGCGCTCCATTTTTTGTTCTTCTGAGACTCCATCGCCCTGAGAAAAAAGCATCACAAAACCAAATACATCCTGTCGAGCATAGGCAAGCAAAGTTTGGTCGTCTTTTCTTACTTCGCGAATGGTAACGTTTAGGAGGTTCATATCTTCTTCTTGAACTAGTTTTTTTGCTGTTTCTAAAAACTGAGGAACCTTATTTTTTGGTATAAAATATTCATGTAAAATATCCTGCCTCTTTCCGTACAATGGCCACAATATATGAGTATCGGAGCTCATTACACTTATTCTCGACACTACAGAATTTTTAGCCAACTGTTGAGAGAAAAGCTTCTCCGCTTTCCAGCGCAATTTTTTAGTAAGATCCCCGTATTGGGAGCCGCGAAAGATTGCTCGTTTAAGAGCAATGAGTGATTCCGGTTCAGATGGCTCAAGGTATTCCGCATTGGTTCGTTCATACCAAAATAGACCTGCTTCTTCGAATAAATGTTCACGATCAAGGGATAAGCGGCCATAGGCAAGCTCGACAGATTTATTCGCGCTCACTTTGCTGCGAAATTTTTCAAAAAATTTCTGGGACTCAAAAAATTCGCAGTGAAATTTAAGCATGGAGTTTTTGGTGCTAAGAAGCTCGGCGCTGATAATCACCCCAAACAGGCCATAACCTCCGAGAACTGCATTAAACAACTCTGCTTCGTTTTTCCGGTCAATGCGTCTTATTTCTCCATCTGCAGTGACAACCGTTAAAGCTTGGACGGTTGAAGAAAGTGGGCCTGCCCCCACCTGCCAACCATGCACGTTTGCGCTCAATGACCCGCCTACAGTAAAAATGTTATCTGATTGCATAACTTTGACTGAGCGGCCAAAACCCTCGAGAACGTGTTGAATTTTACGCCACGTCGCTCCAGATTCTACGCTTACAATGCCGCTTTTCTCGTCGTAGGAAACCTTATTTAAGCCCATCATGTCTAACTGAATTGCATCGTTTAAAAGGGCTTGTGCTCCCATGGAATGCCTGCGTCCGCTTATGGCTATCGGTATGCTTTTTTCTTTCGCATAACGAACCGCATCCACCACGTCTTTTACCGATGTCACATAAATAATTTTTTGAGCCAAACTGCTTTGTCGTCCGGCATCAAACAATTGTGTTGCGCGTGTTTCTGCTAGATCGGTCATCAGTTTAATCGGATCATTGCTCTCTATGCCGCGCACTCCCAAGGAAAAGAGGTGTTTTGCTAAAATTGGATCGTCAATGGTCCAACTAATAATAGGATATTCGGCCGCTATTAAATTTTTCATCAGGCTTTCATCTACATTCCATCGAGGGCCTAGAATATCCGGACGAACTACGCGACGAATTTGTTTCTGAAAAAAGGGTTGCTTTAGAAGCCAAGGAATTTGATCAAACTGCGCTTGCGTTTCAGAACCACGCGCTTGCGCGTTCATGGTGAAATTATACATGAGCAATATATCTCTTGCAGCAAGACGCATGGCTATCAAAAAAAACGGATTGAACGATTCAACAATAACAGTGTCGTGAAGCTGATATTGTTTAATTAATTCAGTTATTTTATCGACAAAAACCGTGTTGTTAATTTTAGTGGTTTTAATATCGAGAAAAATGAACTTTTGCGATCCAACTCGTTCAAATACATCTGCCAAACGTACAAGCTTCGATTGATTTGCATCCCGATAGGATAGTTGTTCCAATTCTGTCCACGTATAATCCTCTGGAATCCCAACGCCATTAGTAGTCTCTAGAAGAGTGTCGCCATGATATAAAAAAGGAATCTGATCTTTTGACAAACGTATATCAATCTCAATGCCGCCAACCAAACTTCCCATAGCCTCTTCTATTCCTTCAAGGCTATTAGCCGCAAAATTATTCGAAACCAACGCTTTATGCGCAATATAGCGAGGAAAACGTGTGTGGTGAGTGGAGGTAATTAACGCCGTTGGCAAATAAAGTGGTTCTGTTTGCAAATAAATAAGGCCTGATAGCACCAATAATACGGCAATAAAAACAATAATTTTTTTTGCGCGATTCTTTATTTTAGACATTAAAATTCCACCCAAGCTTGATTGATTTATTGAGGCAACTCTCTGAGAGCGTAAAAATTCCACTGTCCGCTGGCATCTTTGCGAGGGATATATTTAAAATCATAAAATGATTTACCAATGGCATTTTTAATAAGCTCCAACACCTTAAGCGTACCCACTACGTGCTGCTGATCCTGCCCATCTGCACCGCGCACCATGACGCACTGAGGCAACATATTATCCTGCCAGACTTTTTCTAAACCCACATGAAAAGCTATATGGGCAAATTGGTGCATGGGGAAATCTACCTGAGTGTCGCCAATGCTTATGATTAATGCATTAGGAAAAGATTGTAGTTTCTCCGAAAGAAGTCTTTGAGTTGTCAAACCTTTATTGGTTTTGCCAACTTGTAAATAATTAAATTGTCTTTTATCTCGGTGAGCGAGACCCATTGCCATTTGTTTATGCTCGTTGGCTAGGCTTGCAACAATACCAGTGTTTTGGTGAATTTCTTGCCTAAGCCACAACGAAGACTCCGAAAGACCCCAAGGAGGATGAGAAGTCTGGCTTTCTATCAGGGATCCATTGCTGATGAGTCTAAACTCCGGATCTATAAAGTTTCGAATATCGCTCACAACGTCATAAAATTCTGGAGCAGTTATATTTGAACAATGAAAATTATTATTGGATAAAGAATCTAATTTCATCTGGATATTTTGGGCCGCATTTTGCCCGAATGGTGTTCCAAAGGCCAAAACTTCCTTTAGAAATGCTTGAATAAGAAGTTTTCCCAAATGCCACGAATGCTCTGGCGAATATTCATCCACGACCTCTAGGCTGCCATCCTCTTTCATTTTATGGCCACCTAATACGCCAAATATACTCACTCTTTTTTCCGAAATTTCTTTCGCAAATAACTGACCAAAAATTTGATTGAGGGGTAAATTCCCCTGACGCCAGGATTCCAAATTTCGATCTGTTTCAATGGGCGTTCCCGAAATGAAGCTCAGGTCAACATTCTTATTTTGAAGCAATTCTTTGAGAGATTCGACGACAAGAATATCGGCCTTTGATTCGGTCCCTTCTCGAATGACCCCATCAACATCGCTAATCAAAATAATTTGCTCAATAATCTGCCCTTTTTGAAAGTTTTTTGGCACAAAAAAGGTTTCGGAGTTTAGTGAAAAAGATAAAGCAACCATAAAAATCCCGGATAGTAAAAGACGCATTTTAAGCCACTCCACAAAGAAAAGAATCAATACATCGGGGTCATTGAGTGTAAATCTCGGTCTTATTGGGTGAAAAGGTGAAAGGTGAAAAACAAATAACGAAGTGCCTATTATTTGCTAGCGGGTCGTAAGCCTCGATACAAAAATTCACTCGTTTGGAATAATTAATTTATTAAAAGTCTTGACCCGATTACAAACAAATTCTTAAGGACAATTATGAAAAATGATTTCTCAAAATTGCTATTTTTTTCTCAAATAGCGGTGTCACTCTTAATAGCAGAACAAGCGCTCGCACTGGAGAATAATTTTTCTTGCAGCCTCAATCTTTGGCAGGAGCGTGTATGAAAAAAATCCTTTTTTATTGTCTTTTCTTTAGCTTTTTTGCAAGTGCACAACCCCATCCAATCAATCAAAGCCCCGAAACATCATTCGAAGAAAAGGCGACTTATTTCGACCCGTTCTCGATCGCCATCTTTGGCAACCACCTATTGGCAGATGACAGCCATTTCGGGGAAATTCCTCGAAATAAGATAGCCATGCTCAAGCAAAAAATTCTCTATGCTCGCAAGCTAAATAAATTTGTGATGATCGATATAAATTTACTGAAATCAAACCGTTTGCCTTGTTCTGTCGATCTCAAGGGAGAGGTGAAAATCAGCGACAAATCGGTCGTTAGAGATCTGGAAATATTTTCCAAAAACAACTTTAAAATTAAAGCGAGTCGTGGATGCTGGAATTCGTTGAGCTACAAACTTAACGACCAAAGTTTAGCCTTTCATCAATTTCCACAAAGCTGGCGTTTAGTTTTTTTGGAACTTTTGGCTGATTCTAAAATTAGCCACATACAAATATCTGTCACCGCCCTCTCTGATCCTGAAAAATATAAGGACTTGCCTGCCTCCCTTATCTTTAAAGGACTCGGTCAGCGCTAAGCTTCTCTCTCAAAAATAAATAATTTTCACTCGTGATTATTTCATTCTTTTGCTAGGCGAAGTAGTGAGAAAAAGTGAACGCCATAAAAATACTCAATAAAATTAAGGTTTTCATAGTATTCTCCATATACAGTACTTAACAATATTTACTTATTTAACAGCTCTATTTCAGCTTTTTTGGAGGTTTTTTAGCGTCTTAAAACTTAATTTGCGAGCATAGCGCAGCAATGACAAACAATTCGGCAATGGATAATTATTAGTCCTGGAAACCAAAATTACAGAATTGTCGCTACTTATGTTTATGAATACGCAAACAATAAAGATATTTTTCACCCTATTATTTAATATCACGTCCTTTGCAGCAATAAGCGCAGCAGTAGAAGACGATACAACCCATTATACACAAACCGGTATTCTGGACTATACTAAATTTAATACTTACATCAATTTAAAACATGAAGCTTACGATTTTAGTGTGATAAATTTAATTGACGATTTCTTGGCCGCAAGTTGGCCGACGCCCACGAAACTTGCGCAATGTCCATTAAACCAAACCAATGAACAAGAGCTGGTGGGCAAACTCAATCAGATAGTAAATGCGCTAAAAAATAGTTCGTGCTCGAGCGATAAGGAAAGCTATTTTACTAGTTTTGATGCCTCTGTTTCTAAGATAGGGCAGTTTTATTATTCCGGCACAAATATCACCAATGCGAATCCAGTAATACCAAACCAACAGGCTGTCTATTATCAAAATATGAATGATATGATAGGTTCATTATCCAATTTTTCCAGCGATCCTAAATGCGCCTTTGATATTAAAGAAAGAGGACTTATCCCGGTTGTTTCCGACATAATTGGGTCTGCTTCAATAACAGCACTTTTTATCCCCAATAAATATTCTTTGGTGGCAGGCACGGCTGGTATAGCTGCGAGCGCTTCGTTAAAAATAATTGACAGTTTATTACGTCCTAAATTTAATATGGATAAAAATGACGATCGCGAAAGTTTTATCAGTATTGTATGCACCTTCTATGAACTCAGAGCCCAGATCGATAGCCAAAAATTTATGCATATTGCAACGGACCGAGACGCATCCCATTATCAGACTGCTTTGGCCTTCTCCACCAGCATCGATTCCAAATTAACCATTCTCGAAGCCCAAAAAAATCTCGCACTGCAAAGCCTGGACGAGATAAGAAAACTCTATGTCGCGGCGCATTTGAGTGCTGAACAAAATGAATTTTGGGAACAATTGCCGCAGTTTAAATCTCGACTCGCCTCAAAAGATACGGCTTCTACCGTGGGATTTCGGCTTAAATTACCGCTCGTTTTAAATAGAATTACACAACAATTAAAAGATTTAAATCTAGAAAATTCAGGCTATGTTTTATATACCAATATTGAAGAGGATAAAAAAATATTCACCGATATTTTTGATCCTTCACGGATATCTCAATTTAATAATCAAACAGATGAACAAATCTCAGAATATTTTATGAAACCTCTCTTAAGATTTGAAGAGATAATCAAAACCGAGATAATGGCCCTTGAAGAGGATTTTGAAGGCTATGTAATCTATGAAGATTTTAGTTTTAGCGCTTTGAAAATGGATATTGCGAGAGTATTTGATACCAAGATTGATCAACTCAAAGAGTCTCATAATAAGATTAATAATTACTTAAACAATATAAAGAAAATTTTAGACAAGAAAAATTTTGTCGATAATGATCAAGGAACACATATTGACCATCTAATTATTCGCTTTATCAAAAACATAGAATCTGAACTTTACGGGCATGTGGGATGGCGTTTTCATGAATACATGAGAAATAATGCGGCCCAGGAACTTAGGGAATTTTTCTCTCATTATAAAAGATTTAATCGGCATTTCTTAGGCCGCGCCCCCATTGAATCCGAGAGCTTAAGAAGGACTGCCTGCGCTACCGCTTCCGATATTATTTTAACGATAAATAATTCTAGAAGCCTCGTGAACATGGGGGCGGATTTTATCTTTAGTAACCGCGATTTTTTTCATAATAATATCCCTCTCATTGATGTCCACTGGAAATTCATCCCCACGGGCTGGTCAATTGAGTCGCAATTTCTCGTTCAGGCCCATTCATTAATTCGAGCTCAAGCATCGATTAAAAATAATATAAATTATGAATTTCCAAGAATTATTTCAGATAAATATACATTCTCCATACCCTCTCTTGGCGATCTAATGATGGGTCAAATATATGCCGATAATCGACTAGAAAAACTATATTATTTCAAACAAATCAATCAGTGCGATCGCTAGTAATCAGGAACTTCTGAGACTTTTTCAAGTCAACGATCTTTATCTTCTTCCCGCTGAGCGCTGGCTTTCGAACTTTTTTAAATTGGATTTTTTCATGAAAAAATATTTATAGTTCTCCCGTTTTTGAGCCCGGCCTCTACCAGAAATAAAACCCAGGCTATAAGGATTTCAAGACCATACTCACAATGTGTAAAGAGAACAGGTTATGAAATTCTTTTTTATTGCGTATTTTATTTTTTGCACTATGGCGCGTGGGGACGACCTCATCCCCAGCGAGGATAGCTGTAGTTTTTACCTGCATTTAGAGAACAAACGCCCCTGTATTAAATACACTAATTATCCCGTTTTCTATGGCTATAAATATTGCAGCCTTTTTGGCGAATTAAAAACCCGATGGCGGCCTGCACTGGCAGCCTGGGTTAGCCAAACGGCTCTCTGCTTGCAACAAAAACTCGCTGATTATGAAATCGATAATAGCGATAAGAACGATGAAGATTATTGTTATGGCCTGGAAAAGGCAGCCTTCAGTTCTCACGCTGAATGCTATGCCACCCATGGATTCTGCAGCTTAAGCTATGCGCAGCAGATGCGGATTGTTTATCACCTCACGAATCTTGATATTCTCCTAAAGCCTAAATCCTCACTTCAACAAGCTCTAAAGCTGGCTGTTCAATGCGCATCTGAAAATTCGCTATCCTGTAATCTGCTTTAATCTATGGCATGCAATATTCGCCCCTAGTTATGGGCTCCCAAAGGATTCATAAAATTCATCATGGCGAGCCCGTTAGGTGTTCGGCTTTGAGCATTTCTCTTTTCGAAATGCTCGTCGTGACTTAACTATGAAGCAGCTAAGTTCCCAAATTTAGTGCTAATTATTTTTTTGCTACAAGATAGCGAGCATAATTTATGATTTCATCTACGTGATCTTCATCAATTTTTTTACTTTGCTCGAAAAAAGACGGTAAATCATATAAATTATCCACGTCAAGATTCTTTCTCATATAGGTGTGTAAATAGCCGCTCTTATGATTGGCTTCAATGATATAAGGGTTACCAAGATCATCGATAACTGCATCCATACCGAGATCGCCAATCTCAATCCCTTTACCCACATATTTTTCTAGGGCTATATGAGTCTTGTGCGCCACCTCGACGACACGAGTCTTTATAGTTTCAGGATCAATGCCGGTATTGGCCTCTAAGGATTTTAGAACCCATTGGTAGTCGGCAGGCCGCCCCCCTTGGGAGAGGTTTCCCCCCACTCGCATCACAAAGGCAGTGGTTATGAGCTCGCCATTTCGGCCCCGTTGCACATTGATTCGAAAATCGGTTTGTTGGCCCTTATAGAAATCCGTTTGTTCGCCATAGCGATAAGAGCTGATGCCCTGTTGGATAAGATAGGGAGTTCTCGTCTTTCTTAGTTGTCGCCGCGCCCCAGCAATCGCTTTATAAACCTGCTTTTTACGCAATTTCTTACTCGTGACAGCTCGCCATTGCCCTCTAAACTTGATTTTGTAGTTTACCGTAAAATGAGACGGCTTCATTCCCGCCACTTTTTGCACGATGATAATGCCCTGTCCCTTGCTTCCCAAAGTCGGCTTCAGGAAAAGGAGGTCGTGCTTTCCGAGCATCTTTTTTAAGGTCGATTTTTTATATTTCAGAGTTCGCGGGTGAGGGATTTGGTTATCATGCATAATCTTTGAGAAAAGCACCTTGTCGTTGGCGGCGACCATGGCTTCCTCAGGATTGATGAAAGGGATGCCTCGGTCCCGTAGAACTTTTCTAAGCAGCCTTGCTTTTTCTTTTCCTTTTCGGTCATTCTTGTAAACGCCAAAATCGTAGACCACATCAGGAAGCGGTGCTTGATCTTGTTTAACCCAATTATTATTGACGCGGATCCAGATTTTTTTTATGCACTTATTTTCTAAATCGATTTCCGACTCCGAATTGACGTTATAGGCCAATATGTTGAGCTTTTCCGCTTTTTCAAGAAGGTCGGCCCGAGTGCGTTTAGTTGCAAAAATCGCAAACACAAATTCGGAGTTCTCTGCTGCTTCATTTTCCATTGCGCGCAAAGACATCGAAAGAATTATTGAAGACAAAATGAGAAAAGTTGGTAAAACAATTTTATTTTTTATCATAGCAAAAACTCAATAGGCAAAGCCGTTCGCGCTTCGCCTTATTTGGAAATGACGGATAAAAAAAGTAACAGGAAACCTGTTACTTTCGCGAATGCGTGGCCCCATCGGAGCCACTGAATCGGCTATCAATCCATCGCGTTTTCTTCTTGTTCGTTTTCGTCATCGACAAAAAGTTGTTGCTTGAGTCCTTCGAAGAATGACACGTATGATTCTGGTTTTACGCCTTGGTCCCACACGCATACCATGGACAGGTGTTTCTTCTTGAAGACGTCGTTATTGATCATGCATCCGGTGCCAGTATCGGAGTTAAAATAGACTGGATGATAGAAAACCTGCTCCTTAAAAAATCTTTGTTGATAATCTCGATCGAGCGTTTCTGGTCTCATTGCTTTGCCAACGAATGGCTGTCCGTAGTCATGGGCATTTTCGTTGAGAACCAAGCCACTTTCATAGAGAATATCAAATTGCTTGTTCGGAAAATCTTGTGGAGAAATGAGCGTTTCCAAAATCTTTCTGGTCGTATGAATGCTGACTTTGATATGTTCCAACTCATTTAATTTAAGAAAGCTGCGATAGTTATAAGTGGCCTCATGCTCGTCGATAAACTTGTAGACGTCGGCAATAAATCGATCATACATCTCGGAGACTTCATCTCGTGAATCAGCAAGACACGCGACTCCCAATTTGCCAAGTCTAAAAGTATCGTTATGAATAAGGCAGCCTCGTGCTGTGCCAATATTCAGTGTTTCAGGATGCTTCAACAAGAACGACAGATAGAAATCTCGTTGTATTTTTTCCCTAAATTCACGGTCTACAATTATGGGAATTTTAACATCGTCAAAAGATTTCATGAATTTTTTCTTGATCTTATCCACTCCTACCAAAGTCATCAATGTGTAATACGGATAGGAAGTTCCCGTCATGCGTACGTTATTTTCAATGGCCCAAGCGTCACGGTTAGGATTATCAGAATCATCAGCATCGCAAGTAACAAAGTCCGTACCAACATTACCGAACACCCCTTCTTCCGAAAGCGACATACCAACCGCACGACTCATCGCAATCAAATCACCAGGAGGATAGCTTTGATTAACTTGAATGGGTCCGAGAGAGCCTTCGTATACTTGTTTGTCTTTACCCCCAAGCAATTGATCGTAGGTATAACGCATGTTCACATCGTGAAGACCGTTAATCATGTAAATACTTGCTGGTGATGCGTAATTTTTGCAATCAATAAATTCTTCGACAATTGCGCCACCATCAGCTTCTTCAATGCGTCCGATAAAGAATGCAGGAAAAATTTCCCTGTCATCGAAGCGAATTCTGATCAGATTTTTAGCATCTTCTTCGCTCAAGTCATCGTGGATTTCATCAAACTTCATAACCTTGTTGCCATAACCCGCCGCAGATTGATCGAGCTTCAAAATGATCTTTTTATAATCCAGTTGCTTGAGTAAAGCATAGATATCATCGACCAAGGCATCTACAGAAAATGATGGTTCATAAGTACCGCGGGGATGACGCACACCGGCATTGCGAAAGCTCTGGCGGCTTTTACTCTTTTTAATCCAATGAGCCTGCGCACTCGGATTTACTAAGTAGGGCAAGTCCCAAGTTTTGGCCATTTCTTCGAGATAAGGCCCCGAAAAGTGGGCAGTAAATCCAACAAAGTGATTGGAGGTGAATAAATCGTTACGCAAGGCGTTTAAGGCGTTCGGTAACTGGATTTGCCGATACCGATTTGATTTCTCACTCATATAACCTGTAGGGTCTGCTGCATTCCTTTCGCGTCCCTTAGCTGAAAAATATACGCTTCTTAGAGAGTGCTTCTCAAAGTTTCGAAATCTTAATTCGATTGCACTTTCTTTCAGACGGCTAATATTTGTTTTGTTGCCAACTCGGTAAAGATAGCGACGATAATGATGATTGATCGGCGACATAGTCAAATAAATTAAGCGGCCTCTTCCTCCCATTTTCTCTATTTTGATCATCTGCGCATAAGATAGAGCAAAGGCGCGTTTTTGTTTTTCTTGATTATTCAGATTCATCTTGCCAAGCGATGACTCCGACCACCCCGTTCCCACCAATACATAGCGGAATTTGCTGGCAATGACGTGTTTAATAAACGCATCGTCAATGTAATCATATTGAATGCGAGGCTTCGGCTCTTCGTTTTTTGTAGACGTGCTCGTTGATGAGCCGTGAGAAGTGCTGTCCGATGTACCATGCGAAGACGTGTCCGAGGAACTCTCAGAAGATTCTTTTGAAGACGTTTCGTCACTACTGGTCCAACTTTTCCAACTTACGCTCTTAGAAGTCCAACTATCGATACCAGTTTTTGAAGAGGTGTTCGAAGACAAACTGCTTCTACTATCATCGTCAGAGCCGACATCGTGAATAAGCGAACGATCGGCGTCGTTAATTTTTTGTTCTTTTGCTATTTTCAACGGCGTTTTATTGCGCGAGAAAATCTGACTAAAACTACGAGTTATTCGGTTCTTTGAAACCCCTTTGTCCTGAGCTTCAGCTTGAACCTCCGCAACACCAACAAATAGGAACGCACAAACGCTAATTATATTTAGTAGCTTCATAATATTACTCCTCTAAAGCTCATTGGCGGCGTCGCGGTTATTTATTCGGTCCCAATCAACTTCGAAAAATTCGTCGACGACATCTGGGTCTTCGGAGTTATCGGAATCAATGATTGAATCGTCCTGCGAAAGAAGATTTTCGTCTTGCCCTTGGGCTTCTGAACCGCTGCTTGATGGCTTGGTGAAGGAATTTAATTCCCTCATGTTTTGTCCTGGATCGGTGTTGAATTCTCGTCCTAGAACGCGCTCACCAAATATTTGTAAGCGTCCATATCCGTCGCTATTCGGGCGCAATTTTTTGATGAAGGCCTGCAATACAAATTGATTAGTGGAAAGTTCTTTGGCGATCGCAGCAAGTCGTGATGAGGTTTTTGTCGCTGATTTGGCTATTTTATGTTTTTCTAAGCTTCGCAGTTTTTTCGCGATGACCAGCAATGAACTTTGGGTCTCATGCCGCACCATTCTCTGGCAGAGATTGGTATTCTTGATATGCGAACGACAGATGCTGTGTGGATCGTTCTTAAACTCGTCATCTGTTTTGCTAAAATAATCGTCTATCAACTCATTGGCGGTGTCCTTAAAGAGGTTTTTATTCAGCGCAGCCTCGCTCGCAATCTGACCAATCGCATTAGGACCAACACGCAAATTCCAGGTAATTTCGATGTATCCGACCATGGCACTTTTCTTGTAGCCACTATCAACCATGTAATCGTTCACACCAATTTTTTTGAGAATCGTTTTGATATAACCGTTGACTTCTTTGGCTTGGACTCGGTCATTGGTAAAAGAACGTTGCATATGAAGGTAACGCTGATTAGGCCTAACTATGAGAGGAATTGGTGCGGCTTCTTTAATGAGATTGAAATCAATGATTTGATTATCTTTTTTAAGCGGATTTGCGTTAGTAAATTGCCATACACCATCCTTTCGAGCGCCCTGATTTAGCAATTCATCGACGTTGGTCCGCGGTGCCTTCACCACCCCGCCTTGGTAGGCCCGGTTGTAATGGCGATGTTTATCCACGAAATTGCGCCAGCTTTTGCCTTTGTGACTGCCGCGATTCATTTTGAAATTTTTGTGACGATAGGTGCTTTGCTTGTAATAAGCCTTGGCGGTGAAGTTATATTTTGTATCGCCCCGATGCGTCGTAATCGCGGTGCGATAGCGATCCACGTGCCACGAAATGCGACCGCGAGCGAGGATCGGAACGCCACCTTGTACGGGGGTAAAAGTTGTTTTGTGACGTTTTATATAACGACTAGTAAGTAAGGTGGCATTGTTGTGCTTCGCTGCGTGATAAGCCTCTTTGCCGGCGAAAATCACATTTCTTTGCACTAAATCATCCAGAGCCTTTCGTTCATCGTCTTTGGCGATATTAAAAATGTAGACGCGGGTTCTCTCTAGATTACCCACATCTTTCGCTTCTCCTTTTTGAAAAGGCAATAATTGGGCTCTCGCAACTACGCCACCGCCTGCTTCTTTGGTTATGGAAACCCGAATTTGCTGGGGACCAAGCTTTTTAAAATGAATGGATTCTACAACCTCGCTCATGAGGCCAATCCGCATATCCGGGGCAAAATAGGAAACGCCAGCATACAAGGCTAAGCTGAAATTGCCGTTCCTGCGGATCCAATCACCAACTTTCCATTCATCAAAGTGTTCAACCTTTTTAGGATATTTGGCCCATTTTCTGCTAACCCCTTGATCATAGTTTTCAGCTCGACGGTGCGACGAATTTCCACTGGTGAGTTTCCATTTACTTAAAACGTTGAACTGCACCCAGGAGTGAGGCTCAACAAATCCAACCCCAAGAAGAGCGCCAAGGTAAAACATACCGCGGTCGCAAATTTGATAAGGATTATCGGGACTCCCACCATCAAGCGTGATGACTTGGCGACCATATTTTTCGTCGATTCTTGGATCTTTTAAGCGATGGGGAAATGTCCTTGCCGGTGGGAGATCCGAGGGCTCTTGCACCGCTCCTCGACCTTGATCTTGATCACCTTCAGGGATAATTAACGGAACAGGCAAAGGGTCAGGAGAAAAGCTGTTCAAAGAATAATCGGAGTTGCTTGGATTCTCACTAAAACCGTTGAAGGAGAAATCATCATTCACTACATCGATATCAGGATTCAATTGTAGATCCTGGCCTGGAAATACTGGCAATTGTCCTTGCTCTAAAGGGGGCATCATCGGAATAACTGGTGGTGGCATTGGCGGCAAATGGGCCGGAGGTAACTGAACTATGCCTCGGCCCCGTTCTTGGTCAACATCGGGTATGAAAATGGGCACAAAGCCGTAGAGGGGATAAATCGTCCCCCCGCTGTCGCCCTCCATCCCAAAATCATCCGCGGCATCGTCATCATTACCGGCAAGACATGGCGAAAATGGATTAACGCATAAAAGGAAAAGCAAACAACTTGAAATTTGGAACAGAAAATTATGCACACTAGACCTCGCGATTTAATGCAAGTATCTAGTGACGAGCCTGTGGGTTTGGACAAAAAAAGTTTCACTCGCTCAATTATTTTGAACAATTAGCAGCAATGCAAATTGAAAATAAGCTTTAGTTATGCGCCATGATCCTTCCTATTATCGACAGTGCGTTGTCTTCCCTCAGTGGTAGGAAGAATTAACCCGATTTGGAGGAATTAATGAATAATGCAGCGGCACATATTGCTATGGCGTTTATATTTTTTATGTGACGAATTTCGCCAAGTCCGGGCTATTAGCGAAATGACTTGACGCATCAAATAGATCCTCTAATATTATTACTACTAAATACAGGACTTATAGTGAATAAAAAAATACTTATTAGTATCGCGGCTTTACTGCTTCATGCTGGTTTAATTTACGGAATGGAAACGATATATACTAGTGAAATTATTCGATTTACCAACCAAAGCGACCTAATACTTGAAGGCACGCTAAGGCTGGCCAAAACAGGAAAAAATCCTGTTATTATTTTAATTTCTGGCTCTGGCCCCGCGACTCGCACCAATGGTCAGCCCTTTCTAGAACTGGCGGATCATTTTGCTCGATTAGGAGTGGCCACTTTTTGTTTTGATAAACGCGGTTGCGGTAATTCAGAGGGAATGTATTTTCCCGCAACCACCTTCGATTTTGCCTCAGATGTTGAATCAGCAATCGATTTTTTACTCACACGTCCCGATATTGACGCGAAAAACATTGGTCTATTCGGACATAGTGAAGGTGGCCTCATCGCTGCCATGCTCGGAGCAAAACGATCGGATATCACTTTTCTAATGCTTTATGCTCCTCCAGGTATTGGCCTGCAAAAACTCGGAGACCTGCGCCGAACTAAGATGCTCGAAAGTGCCGCCAAAAGAGGTCTTATATCTAAAGAGCGAGGTGAACTTTATCAAACTATTTTAAATAGAATTATTACTGAAGTTATAGCAAATAATAATCTTGATGAAGATTCGTCATATCAAGCTGCGAGCGAAGTGGCTTTCGAAGAATTTGCCAAGCAAAATATAAGCCGTGAGGAAGCTAAAGAAGAAGTGGCGATGATTCTCAACGAATATAAGACGGGGGTCAGCTTTAGGTGGACAAGAGCTGTTCAGACCATAAATCCTGCAGACCATTTCGCGAACCTGCATCTTCCCGTCTTATTAGTGAATGGTACCAATGACTTTTATGTTCCCTATGAAATCAATGTACCCGCAATAGCGGAAGCGTTCGCTCGCGCCCAAAACAATGATATCACTATTTTCACCCCACCTCTCATTGGGCATAACTATGCCATTTGCGAAGAATATGGCACAGATTTTAATAGGCGAGAGATTGATGCATCGCTCGTGGAAATTTTTACGAAGTGGCTTTCTGAAAGAATCAAAAAGCCGGACACCAAATCAGTACTATAAAGCTCAGCCGAATTAGCTACGAATACGTGTTTCGGCTTCAATTACGCATTCATTAACGCTATTTCTCATTAAGTCAGTAAGCCCGAAAACTTGCGGAGTGCTCCTTCCTGTGAGCAAAAGCAGGCTGCTTGGGTTCATCGCAGGAAAAGGGCATATCGAGTGGTGAACCACTATTTGGCCGCTTGAAATAGTTGTCGGGCTCCTCGATTCTAAAGTATCGGTCAGCTCATGAGGAAAACTAAGAAATCCTAAATACCAGTTTTTTTCCTCGCCATTATAAACAAAGTTTAAAAAGACGTGTTTAAAATCTCCGGCACACCAGGCATCTCCACACCAGGCGTTTAGAAAATCTATGGTTTGCTCGCCAACGAAAATGAGTTCATTTTCGTCGAGCAAACAAGTTTCATTTTCTATATTTGGTCTTTCTGCTTGGACGAGAAAAGAGAATATTAAAACACTCAAAAAGCTTAATCGCTTAAGAAATTCCATGGAAAAAACCTCACTTGGAAGCCAATGCTATTTATTTATTAATCGAGGCTTTTTTGGACATTTCAATTTTCCTTAAAACCTTCGATCCCTTAGGAATAAGAATAAACATTATTTTAGTTTTCTCTTGGTGTTCTAACATCACAAAGGTCTATGATTCTCATGAACCACTCAACCAAACTTTTAGCCGTTTTTTTTATCGCTCTTACTTGGCTGCCGCTCCTGCATGCGAGGGCAGTGGAAATTTTGGGAACCAAATATAACAGAAATACACCGAGCCTGGATCTTTCCGGCAAAAATCTCGAAACAATTCCCTCAGGAGTATTTTTGCTGAAGAAGCTCACCGAGCTTAACCTTGCAAATAACGAAATAAGCGAGTTCGATGAAAGGCTCGGACACCTCACGGAATTGAGAAATCTGAATCTTAATAACAACCTCATCGAGGCCATACCTGACGACATTCTGCGTCTTTTAGCGCTGGAAAATTTGCAACTAGAGGGCAATCTTATAAGCGCTCTGCCTGAAGAAATAGGCGATCTAAAGCTCTTAAAAACCTTTACTATCGAACGAAATAGGCTTAGCAGCTTGCCCGACAGCATGGTAAATCTAAGAAGGTTGCAAGTGCTGCGCTTAGGGAAAAACAAGCTAAAATTTCTGCCCGACCAATTTGGCTCCATGCAGGCACTCGAACAACTCAGTGCAGAGCATAATGAAATTCAATCTCTTCCTTCCGGATTCACCGCTTTGCCGATGCTAAACATGCTCAATATGACTGACAATCTCCTCACTATTCTTCCCGAAGACATTGGGTCAATGAGTACATTGAAAACCATTAAGTTAGGACTGAATCCTATGGGCGAGATTCCTGCGTCACTCAAGGAAATTCGCAAACTGCGCCTCTTCTTAAGCGCCGAAAGCAGCGCGCCCAAAGATTGGCTTAATTGGATCAAAGTATTTGCGGGCGCCCCTAGCGATGCAGAATTATATGTTGTTAGCGGCTCGGATAGCTTCGATATTTTGGAGAAACTGAGTGAAGAAAACGAAGAGCTAGAGCCGGCTTTAATAAATGGGGTTGCTAATGAAAACCATGAATCATTTAAAGCTCTGAACAAAATCCTTGGGGATATTATCTACAAAAAAATAACCGATAAAGCTCCAAAAAAAGGCTCTGCTTTGCGCAAACCTGGAGCCAAGAACCGCAATAATAAAGGGAAACTGCGTGGTTAGCTAATTGTTATGGCGAGGGGAAGACGCTCCCCTCGCCATGAAATCATTCCAACAAAGCCTACAGAATTTCCTGATTAAATATCTCTATTAATACATCCAATCTATTTGTTCCCTGAGTGGGCTCCTTAGGCAAGGTATCTTGAATAAGTTCCAATCCCTCATTCCAAAACTCTTGTCTGGGGCAATGCAGAGTAAAGAGATTAGGATCGACATCGCCACGATGAGCATATTGAATCCTCGATGCCTCAAGCGCTTCGTCAACATTATTATATCCCCCCATTACTTGTGCAATTTGAAAATAGGCAGAATCACTCAGAGCCAGCGTTCCCGTTAGCCAAGCATCATTGAGAGCTTCGCTAAAAGAATTTCCTTCAAGCCAGGAAACAAGAAAGACAAAACTAAAGAATGGCGAAGCGGATACGCCGACGGCCGTTTTGTTATGCCCAGCCGAAAGAAATGCGCCATATTTCTTCACAAATTCATCCAAGCCACTGCCACCTTTGCAGCCCTCGCT
>CAYJDW010000053.1:0-18406 GCA_964368985.1 uncultured Myxococcales bacterium
AATTCATCCCACCTCGTTAACTCGGTTTAGGAATCGGATTGGCGACGACGGATGCGAGCTTTTGCTGCAAGAGACCATTAATGTTGGCTTAAAAACTGATGTGGTAAAGACGAGCGAGATTGCTAAAATAAATGTGGATACCACGGTGCAACCCAAAGCGATCAAATATCCAACCGATTCTTCGCTTCATCATCAATGCAGAAATAATCTGGTAAAGCTCTGTAAAAGGCATGGAATAGTGCTAAGACAGACCTTTTCACGTCTTTCTAAAATAATCATTTAAGCGTATGATTAAGTTAAATTTATGTAAAATTAATTAAGGCAGCTTATGCGGCTTATTGATATACATAATTAGTGGGTTTAAATTTTTAAATAATATGGATGTATTACTATGCGAATATGTTTATTTTTTCTGATAGTGCTATCAAATTTTAGGCCAGGTTTTGCAGAAATTTTTAGCTCTGATGAGCGCAATGAACTAAGAAGTTTAATAAATAATAGTCCATTGAAAGAGATTATATCAGGTGTGCAAAATATATTAAATAATATGAAGGAAAGAGTGGGAAATAAAAAACCTGAAATCATAAAAAAATTAGATCTGCTGAGCCAGCAAAGCGAGCCAGGGGATAATTTTTACGAACGCTATGGTAGTGTGGCAGGAAATGAATATTTCCAAATGTATTATCGTGAATTTATCGAACCAGTATTAAGTGAGTTTTTGACGATTATAAGTACCGGTACGATTTTGGAAGAGCATCGACCGCAACTGTACTACGGCATAGTAAAATGGCTTGGTCAAGAAAGAGCTTTGGTCGCTTATAAGACTTCGACAATAAATGCAGATCAATTCGGTCATTTATTAAATGATGAATATTTAATGGATCCGGTATTTCATGATTCCTTCCCTAACTGGAATCAAGCATTTCGTTTAGCAGTGCTTGAGGATATAAAAAATAACTGGGAAAAACTTAATAAAATAATTATAAAAAATGAGCAAAAAGATTTTGTTTATCCTGTCAAAATTGACGCCCTGCCGAAAGAGGAATCATTTTTATATCGAAACAAAAAGTTTAAGTACGGTTTTAAGTGTATTGAATTTAATGATCAATCTTGGGGAATGTGTAATAAACTCAAGTGGTATATTACTATTATTGACCCTTCCGAGGATCCTTTGCATGTATGGATAACTCTCGAGATATATTCTTATAAAGCTTTTCAATACACAACTTTCGCTGAATTTCAGAATGCGTTGCTTGCGACTGACAAGGATAAGTCTCGCAGTATTGGTATTGAGGTAGTTCACCCCTTGTATGCAGCCATAGGTAATCGCTCTCCTGAAGATTCCACGAAAGAAGTAGAAAAGTTGGTAACCCATGGTTTAACAACTATTCTGTCAGAAACACCTCTCAGTGAAGATCGCCTTAAAGAAGAATTGGCTAAACTGCTGCGTTTCTTTAGTGTTACGAGCACCTTCCGAAGAGGTCAAGCTGCTATCACTGACTGGTTGCTAAAATCCTTAGCGAGAGCCCGCGGTTATGAATTGACCTTTTCTGACAAATGGCGAGGCCCTAATTTTCCAAATCCTGATATGCATGCATTAATGGAATTCGATATCGAAACCTTGATTCGAAATTTTAAAGCTAATACTGAACTTAAGCCTACGGGAAGATAATAAAATCGAAGTCGCCCTGAGTAGAGAAACTATAAAGGCCCTTTTTGCCCGATTGGCGTGTACCTGGGTGATTGTGGGCCGCTATTACTTGGCGAATTCGAGGTATTTTACTTATTGGTAGGTGCCAGTCACAGTTGTCTGTGATCCCAATTCCCAATTGGCCCCGTCGAAGTTGCCACCCCATACCGAGACTTCCCCTCTGTCATCAAGGGCTAGCACCTTAGCACGCTCTTGATTGGAAAGGGTGAAGTAGTGACGGTGTTTTGCCAATTTTGGAAATATGCTTTCATCGAGACAATCAATCATAAGCAGTAGGGCTAGTTCAGATTGTATTCCTGTAAGCAATGGAATATTTAATAGCGTAGCGAGTTGCATCTTTAAAATCAGAAAAACCTTTACCATATACCGCAGTATAATCTTCGGCAGTAGTGATAATAATTTCATTTTTTATGATTGCTTCAAAAAACAGTATTGTTGCAAATAAACAGCTATATAAATTTTTTTGAAGATAAATGCGTAAATTTATGGAAGTGATAAGGAATGGAATTTCTTTATTTTTAAGTGCATTTATCACGCTAAATAAATTATTATTTATATTTTTAGTTCTAAATCCGCAGGGTTGGGCGGGTAAACTGAGACCCATGGTATCAAAAATATAGGCGATTATTGTTCCTTCTTCATTCTTTTTTAAGACAAGTCCACTGGAATGTCTTTTGCTGAGGTCAAGCTGCAATAAAAGGGCTACAGCTTGTTGGTCAGCGAGCGTGGCTAAGTGGTCTAGTTCTTTTTCAAAATCTTCGTTGCCTTCATATACTTTAGCTACTATATCCCGTGATTGCCCATACAACCTGTTAGGCATGGGTAAATGGGAAAAATCCAAAAAGGCCAGTTATGCTTCCTATCCTCCGGCCAGGCATGCTATCTTGCCCACGGGACAGTCGCTCAAAGTCTTTAACAAAAATATTATTGATTTCCAACACGGCATCTCGGTAGATGGGATTTTTCAAAAATTGGCGGTTATGTTACTTAGACTCTGGTTGGCTTACTAGCGCCGCTAACCTTAGAAATTGTCAATTTTAAATTGAACAATAATGTGAGCGCAATTTGAACAGCGGGCACATTCAGGAAAAACTCTAATTAGTAGGCTGTTCCAAAAGATAATGAAAACTGAACCTTAGAAGAAATCGAGACCTTGCGAAATTTACAAGGCCCAGGGGAAACGTTTGGGCTTTAATCTCCAGAAATGGCGTTTATATTATTTAACTCTCATTCACTTGACTTCACGAAACGCCCGAGGGGTAATTTTTCGCCCCCTTCTACCTCCCTAAACTCCAGCGGAGTAAAGCCTCTTTCTCTCAAAAAAGTTTCGGTTTTTTTACTTACCACGCCGACATTTCTTGAAGCATTGGTTGACAATACAAGTTGGCCACCGGGTTTTAGAAGCTCTAATATTTTTTCGAGTGTTCCAGGGGAAAAAATAGCGGCATCTGATTCATTGCTTGCATCTTCAATCAATGAAAGTCGGCCTCTAAACTTGCTGAGAAGCACATCAAGAAAATCGGAGTCATTAATATCCATAATAAGGTCAGGAGATACCAGGGGCGATAGATCGAGAGTTAAGGCATTTTTATAAGGGCTTATTGAATAAATACCATGTCTTCCGCGATGCCCCCCCGCAATGATGAGCGTGGTAATTTGAGCCGGGTCGCGGTTGGCTAAAAATTCTTCTAACTTTTCGTGAGGATTATAATCAAAATTCGAGTTTTCTTTTAAGAAACCAAGCTCTTTCAATTGGGTTATCAGCTTCGAGATTTCCTCCAGAGGATATTCACCAAAAATGCGTTTTGATTCCTCCTCCGAATAAAAACCCTTGTACTGTTGGCCTACGCCGTGGATATGGTAAAAAAAACCATCAAATAAGTTAGTAGCGAATCGCCCTTTCTCTCGAATCTCATTATTTATCTGGTCGAAATAGGGCTTAAAATGGTCAAGTTCCATTTTTGCCAACATATCTAGATGAGGTTTTATGAGTTTTTTCGTGTCTTCATCAAGAATTCCTAAATATATCTTTTTCATGAGCTCTAGCTCGCCAAATTCATCTAAATAATCCTTAAAATCCTGTCGGTCATAAGTCTTTGAATATTCAATGAAGATTTTTTTGATTTCTTCGGGAAGAAATGTGCTTTTCTCAATAATATATTGAGCATCTTTTAAGTGGGCAAAATCGTACACGCCTGCAGCATTTAAAAAAGGAATATAAATTATAGATAAAAATGCTGCAAATATTGCAGTAAACAATCTATTAACACACATAAATACCTCTCAAAACTAAATATAATAACTCGGTAATCATAGTTCAGTAAAAAAATTAAGCCATATATCAATAAATTACGGGCAATAGGCTAACAGTCTGTCGGGTATTCATATCGGTCCTTGTGGTAATTGGCCTGAAATCATGATTTTGTCAGTCTTTGTGCCATGAAAATGACTTTGGTCCCAGGCTCAACTGGGTTAAATAAGAATAAATCTTGGTGCTTCACCCGATCCATGCCAGTAATCTGGGGGAAGCACTTTGGTTAAAAGTTAGCGCATGATAACCAAACCAGGTAGTTCAGTTTTTAGTTGTTCTATATAGGCCGAAGATATTGGTAAATAAATATTATCTTTTTCCGCTCCAGGATCATAAACTATTTTAGTGTTGGTTAAATTGATTGTTTTGAGATTTTTATAGCTAAAAATATCTTCCAATGCAGCTTTAGGCATAGTCATATTTGAAAGGTCTAAATTCTCGATGCTTTGGGGGAGGTTGCTAAGTCGCGCTGCCCAGACTCTCGATAAGGTGTAGGTCTTCAACTTTTCAAAACTTTTCAACATGTCAGGAGAAAAGTTCCCGCCAATCTGGGTAAAACTAATTAACTGCTTGGAAAGTTGGGACATAATGGGTTGAATTGCGTCTGAGTAATAATATGATTGGCTATCTAAAGTGAAATGTGAAATATCAGGATGTTCTTTAAGGAAAGTCACTATTGATGCGATATCTTCATTGGAATATTGAAAATCCCATTTTAGGATTGCATGCGTGTTATCGCTCGTCACGGAATCATAAAACGCTTTTAAATTCTCTTGTTTTTGGCTTAGCAACTTTTGTGTATATTCCTCTCTAATTTTTTGAGATTGTTGTTCATATTTTAATCTATCTGCTTCGCGCCGTTCCTGTTCGATCAATTTAGCCAGGAGAGTTTTTAGCGTATTTGTCAATTTTATGGCTGCCGGCTTGGTCTTTCCTAGATTAACTGCTTCGTTTTGAGCGATTTCAAGGGCTTTTTCTAAGGATTCTTTATCTGCAATAGTATTGCTTGAAATAAGACCTTCTAATTGCTGAATGATTTTTTCCCTGATGCTGCTCTTCTCAATATTCTTAAGCCCTTTTTCACTTTTCACTCGTTCTAAAAGTTGTTGGATTTCCTCCAAGGGTCGCCTAACATCTTCAGCTAGAAGAGGAGCCCCAAATATAATAATAGTACTGAATATATAGATGAAAAACTTTCTCATAAAATTACCTATTTAATTGCATTATAACTTAACTAGTGCATATTCTAGGATAACAAGTTAAAGAGTGTTTTTCACTGTTTAAGATCATGGTATAGAACAAGTATTCAACATGCTAGGCCTTGGCAAGTTGGCTTTTTCAAAAATTGACGTTTAGGTTATTCACACTCCAGGCTTTGGAAACACTATTTGACCGGTTCTAATTTGGTCAGAAATGACCAAATTGAAATAATCTTTGGAATACATTCCGGTAAGATGACTTGGGCCCTGGTTTTACTAGCGAAACCGAGCCCATAAGCGATATTATGTCAACTTTTTCAGCAATCGATTATTGTTTTGGCCCCAACTGTTAGGCATGGGTAGATGGGAAAAATCCAAAAAGGCCATTTATGCTTCCTATCCTCTAAACTCCTCTAGCGCTCTATTTGCCTCTGGAGTAAAGGGGAAACTCAAGGAACTTAAGGACGTGAAAAGTAGAAATACTGCAGATAAATAATTAAACATATGAACTCCTGATAAATAAAAAGTTAAATGATTGGTGAATATTAAATGATTTAAAATAGTTAAATAATTTAGCGCTATTATATTGCTTTTCGGTAGCCATCGCCATTGAAGTTCGTATAATCAAAAAATACGTAATACTGCTTAATTCCATTTGGATAACGAAGAATTATTTTCCAAATTTTTCCATAAAAATTTCTCTGCTCAGCGGGCAAATAATCCGCTGCTCTTGAATTATATTTTTTCAGTTTGAAAGTATATAATATTTCATCGTCAAAGAAAATTGTTCCTGCTTTAGTTGTTCTTGACTTATTAAAAGAATACCCGGCAGGACAATATTGTTTAAAAAAATCAGCAGCATACTTATTGTTAACTTGATAAAACGAGCCAATGGATACTGGTGATAATAATTTGCTGTCGGCATAGATGTATGGAATTGTACCCGCATCTCGTTTATTCAAGAATTCTTTAATAGTTTCTTTAAATTCATTAGGAATGGATGGTGGCGTATGCCTAATGTGTATTGCCAAAATTGCTGAAGAATATTGCATAACGCAGAAGCAAAGAAGAAAAAATGTAGAGCATTTGAATTTATTCGTCATAAAGAATACCTTAAGTGTCATTTTGAAGAAAATAATACGATTTTTAAAATTAATAAATTTACTCAGCTAATTTTATGAAGTTTTGATGAAATAATTGAACTCAAGTTCTCAAAAGTTAGCCAATTGGATCTATGTCATATTTTTTAAAAATTACTAGATATTGCTGAGCCAAAAAATAAAATCTGTCTTAGTTGTATTGTATTTATTACATCCTCTAATAAAATTAGGTATATGGGGAGTTTTATCGGTATTGTGAGGTAATTTAAAGGCTTAAAATGGTGTAAAAAACGGCGTAATCATTGTTGTAAATATTTTTTTTATGGTTGTATTTGTATGCTGATAGATATGCATCTGCACATATACGAGCTCTATCGATGATCTGAATCCGCCCGAGCACTTTTCGGAATATATTCAATAAATAGCTCCGAACGATCCTCAATAATGTTGTTATTTTTGACGACAAATTCAACCTTAAAAGTTTGTCGCGTAAAAGGCTCTTTTTTGAACCCAATATCAACAAGCATGTGGCTATTTGTTCCAGACTTAGGCGTCAGAGAAAAATTTGGCGGACTTATGAGAATATTGTCGTCATACACTCGACCTTCGACTTCGGCAGCGACATCGCCAATATTTTGCACCAAGACTTTTTCGGAATTAACAATATTGCGGGTGAAAATGAGATAGGACTTATCCGGTCCTTAGGACTAAGATCCTGTCACCAAGATTAGCAGCTTGCCTTTAATTTGTATCAGATCGAACGGTATCTTAGGCCTCTTAGCTGAATAAGAAGAGCCTGTATTCACAAGGTTGAACGACACAAATTTTCACCCAAGCAAAGTTAACTTTGAGGGAAATCTATCATGGAAAAATCTTCGATTCTAGGCATTGATATTGCCCAGGACACCTTTGATGTTGCATTAATCATTGAACAAAAATATGTATGTGGGAAATTCGCTAACAATGAGCCAGGGTTTATAGCGCTTGCTGCTTGGCTAAAAAAGAAAGACTGTGTTGAACTTCATGCTTGCATGGAATCTACGGGTCCCTATGGGCTTTCATTAGCGAACTTTTTATTTGAGAGCGGTTTCAAGGTGAGCATCATCACGCCGTTTTCAGGTTCAGGGAAATTTTTGTCCGATAGTCTGAGCCTGGACAAACCCTTGACAGAAAATAATCAGAGCGCTATTTGTCTGTTTATAATTACTATTTATAATATTTATGGGAGAAAAAATGCTTAATATTATTGTATATTTTTCGTTGTTTTTTGCTTTTTCAATATGTGCTGCAAAAGCTAATCTTGACATCTTTAAAAACGGGAAAATTTCTGAGGTAGTCCTTCCTTTTGAGTATTTCTCTCCGCCACAAAATGCAGAGAAAATTTTGTTGATGGAAAACGAATACATTGCCATCGAAATAAAACCTGAGAACAGTAATGTAGTCCTTGTTTTGGGGCCATTAAAGCCATGTATTGCTATAGTGGTAGCGTCTAAAGATAAAGTAGTTGCTTTTCATCGAACAGTAAATTCACGAAGCGATAGTTTAATTGAAACACTTGAACAAGAGTTTGCAGGTGTAGATAAGGCGGAATTGCGCGCTCGAATTCATGCTCCTCTCGACGAAGTAGCTTGGGTTAAGAATGGTTTTGATAAAAGAATGAAATCAACTCAAAAACAGATGCTTCCTTCTTTAAAGGACCTCTTAGAGCAAAAGTTTAATATCGCCAGAAAAAATATCTACGCAACGGTTTACAATCTGCGAGATTCAAAAGAACGTCCAACTTATGACATTAATAAATTGGGTTGTTATTATTTTGCGCCTCTTAATGTTGCCATTAGTTTTTCTAATTTACTCGAAAATATAACCCCTAATAATGGCGATACCGTTGAGCATGTAAAATTGTTTTCGACTTGTCTCGCGGCCGAATCTGTGAAAGATAATGCAAATACGGGACGGTCTGATAAAGATTTGATTGAGTTGGCTTCGGGTAAAGTTAGAACTTTCTTTAAGGAAATATCTATAGAACGAACCAAAAGATATCAGAAATATTTTAATTATCCGAATTCTTCAGACGCTGACATTATCAATATTCTTTACAGTAATGCTGGCTATGCTGAAGAATTTATAGATTTTCAAAGATTCGAACGCGATGCCAATGAGATGAATAACCTGTAGCGTGGTGTAGCGGCTTGGATAGTATATAGGTAGCATAAAGCAGAATTTCCTATTTGAGCATTCTGCCGTCACCGCTAATTTCAGCAACGAGAGCAGAAAACCAGTTCTCGGGCCACATGAACATGGCCTCTCGTGACCAAGAATCAGGACGGCAGTTCACAAGTGGCGGGTGAATTGGCTCCTTTACTTGCTTGCGAGCAAAGCTCCGCCGGTAGGTCGGCTGAAGTATAAAGAACTAAGTCAACTAACCAGCAACCGACTGTCGTCTTGGCTCCAAAACCTGGACGTGGGCTGGAAGGCGAATTCGAAAAAAGGCGTTTATGTTACCTATACCCTTAAGAAGTAATTCCTCCGCGTGTAAATGGTGTGTCACTAAATTATTGATGGTTTCTAGAGGTACATTTTCTAAATTATCGATATCAGCGATGTTGATTTCTAACTAGTTTCTCTATTAAGAAGGATATGCTTAACTGAGTGACCAAATATGTCACGAGTAAAAAGCTCCAAAGTTGCTCCACCTGACACCAAAATTCCTGAGTTACAAAGTAGCACTAAAAAATATAGAAATCTTATATTCATGGTGATCCCAGAGTATTCCTAACAAATATAGTTCCAAAAAGATTTTTTAACTTTTAGTAAGCATTTTATTTTATTCAATTACCATATTGATAGAAACTATTGAGAAGGACGTTGAGTGGGTGCAAGCTAATGGGCTACGTTCTCTTTTCCCCCCAGAACTGAGCTTGCCTGCAAAAATCGGACACTAAGTTTAGGCAGCTAATACCAAATATTTTTTCAAAGCAAGCAGGTAAAACATAGGATCTAAAAAGCTTCTTATTTGGTTCTGCAACAGCACGATTAGTGTTGTGCTGTTAGTATCCGCGATGGCCTAGTTAAATTAAGGCAAACTTCAATGTGAACTTCAATCAACTGCGCAATGCGTGCCTCATTAAATCCGAATCTAATTGTGAACCCCTAAGATTAACGAAACGGATGCCACGTCCCTTTCGTATCGTAGTAGCCTGTGTTTTCAGAATCGATAAAATTAACTCCAGGGCTAATCATAGGAACAAGTATTGTTTGCTCTAAGCCGAATATGAAATTATGTAGATTGCCCATGCATCCTCTAATCATAATGTTTATCGAAGATAACTCAAGATGTATTTCTTCCGCATCAGCCAGGGAGCTAATGGATTGCAGGCCTAACATAATTTCGACGGTACGCATTTTTGCTGCCAGTATCGAAGTAATGAAGCTTTTATCTGTATCATTAGATTGAGCAATGTCTGAGAATTTATATTGGTTTTCTAGAACTTCAATATTGGCTAATATTGCTCCGCCGCAACTACTTGCTCCGAGTTTAAATAGATCCAAATTACCTTCTTCAGGTTTAGCGAAGTTATAACCTATGTTGCTGCCAACGCTTTCTCCTAAGCTCACGAGATTTTCTGAACCGTCAGTGTTTGTCACTAACGCAAAAGATTCTTGTTTTATATTTTTTTTGCGTCGTTTCTTTCTTTTTTTTCTTTTGGTTGAGTCCGCGACTACTGATTGAGGTTTTAACTCTTGCTCTGCCACGATTCTTTTAGGCTCTTGCTCTTCTTTCTCTACCGCTATTTTTTTACGTTCTTGCTCTTCTTTCTCTGCCGCTATTTTTTTACGTTCTTGCTCTTCTTTCTCTGCCGCTATTTTTTTGCGTTCTTGTTCTTCTTTCTCTGCCAGCTTTGCTTCCGCTTTTGCGCGCTCTTCTTCTTTAATTGCTTCATTTCTTAAACGCCGATTTTCTCTTTTTCGCTTATTTCTTTCACTTTTGTCGCCTTTTTTTTCTGGTTCTGTTTCTGTTGGTTTCGGTGGTGGAGCTTTATTTCTGTTCGCTGACGAGCCGGGAGTCTTCTCTAGAGATTTATTCTTTTTGCCTTTATTGCTCTCTTCATTCATTAGTTCTTGATAATACTTATTGCTCTCTTTTGTATCTTGCTGCGTTTTGATTTCTGCTAAAATATAATGGATTAGGTTGTGCACATATTTTGCGGCTTGGATGTCGAGAGCTAGCCCAGTGTTTTGAACTGTTATAAGAAAAGAAAAGTCATCTGGAGACATTAGTATATTTTTTGAATTATCTTGATCTTTGATTAAATTTAAAAACTTTTGATCATCGCTATCAAACAATTTGCTGGAGTTTAAGTCAAAAATAACCATGCTGTTGGTTAAGGTTTTCGCTAATTTGTTATTGTAGATATCTTGGCAGTCTTTATAGTCAAATCCTATCGCAGAAAGTCTTTTATTAGGAAGGCCAAATAATATTATATTGACGTTATAATCAATCTTTGCTTTAAGGTAATTATTGGTATTTATCGCTGCATTTTTCTTCTCCAATGGAGCGGAATTAGATGTGGGCGACATAAAATGCTCTTGATAGCTGGTAATGAGATATAAGAGATCTTTATCCGTTCCGTTAAATAGCGATGTCAAAACACGAGTTGGGTCTAAGAACATCTTGCGTAGTTCTTGCTCAAGAGCATGAAGCATTGTTCTTCCAAAAAAAGAAGGGTCTGAGTTGGAGAATAATGACGTATAAAGCTCTTTTTTTAACTGGAAATATTTTGAAATGAATTCTTCCGACGTCTCTCCCTTGTAATCTGATTTATTTTTTTTCTTCGTTTCTTCTTCTTCTTTTGCGATGAAAAAATTTATAAAATCAACGATAATTTTTTCTTTCTTTTTATCATTTTTTTCTGCCAAAAACTGCGCGATAATTGAGGATGAAGAATAGGGATGCCCTTCGTAATCGGTTTTATTGAGAGAGAATGATGAGTTTGACAAAAATATTGCTATTAAAATCAGTATAAAATTTTTAATCATATTATTTTCCTTTGGTAATAGAGGTTTTAAATAATGACCGCTTTCTTTTGTCAATGGACCCGCATTGCTGACGCCAACGGGATTGTTTTTATACGATTTAGGTCTGCATATACCGATGCATTGCCCAGCTACTCTTTATGTAGCGAGTCTTGCCTATCTCTAGGGAGCTGAAACAGTGCCCATATAAGTGGGAGAACCAAAAATAAGGGCATCGGCATGGGCAATAATTTCCCACAGCCCTGGAGGCGACGATTCCAGATCCAGTAAAACACATTCATTTTCTGTAGACGACGTGACGCCCGCCGCGATGGCGCGAGCGAGTTCTCTTGTGTGACCAAAAGATGAGTGAAATATAATAGCTATTTTTGCCATAGTTTTCCTGAGTGAGCATTGTGTGGATATATAAAGGCCGTGGTAAAATTTGCCCCTCGATGCTTAGCATCGGGAGTGAGAACGACAATCGGTTTCTGAAGGCAAAAAATAAGTGAGAATTCTCATTACACCCTTAAAGAATTTTTAGTAGTTGCTATTACCCTTATTTGTCATCGATAAACACGATTTTTTATTGGTAGTTGCACGATTTTTTTTGCACGTTAAGGAGCAAGGCACTAACCAAGGAAAAACACCATAATCAGGAAAAAATTTAACGTTGTATTTTATGCCGCTCTCATCGCTATTGTTTCGATTAATCTTCATGCTGTATTGGGCGGCTATGAGGCTATGCAGGAACACGAAAATGGCGATCACGTTCGTCAAAAAACCACTAAAAAACTAACAACAGAGCAGGCCATAAATTATCTTGTCAAAAATTTGCCTGAGCTCGTGCAAGCCGAGGACCTTGATGGCACCAAGCTAAAAATGGTTCTCAGGATGCATCGGCACGTTAGCGAACAAAGTGATTTAGCTAAGGGCCTGCAACTAGAGTCTTTTGCATCATTTCGCACTGGCAACGAGTGCCAATGCACAACGTCAAACTTTTGTTTCTTTTCATTGGAAAAATCTTTTGCCGGAAAATGTGCACAAAATTGTTGTAGTGATGAAGACTTCTCCGATGACACCAGTATTTGCGCTTGCTTCTGCTATCCATTTTGTCTGCTGCCACAAGTCGTGTGTGGATGGTTCTTGCCGTGCGGTTATAGCGATAGCGCTTGCTACACCATGACTCCCGACGACCTCGATACAAAGAAAGCTAAAAAATACCAACTGTTAGGCATGGGTAGATGGGAAAAATCCAAAAAGGCCATTTATGCTTCCTATCCTCCTAGAGCCATTTCAACATTCCTTTCGGAAACGTCTAAGCCAAAAACCCAAGTTTTATCTTTTTGATACCGGCGTAACGCGCAGCCTTGCTCGAACGCTAAGTTTGCCGTTTCAGGAAAGTACGAGTGCCTACGGCGAAGCCTTTGAGCATTTTGTCGTCCTTGAATGCATAAAAAACGCGACATATTTTTTTCCCGAATATCGCTTCTCGTACTTACGCACCAAAGATGATGCAGAAGTGGATTTAGTGGTGGAAAGTCCAGGACTTCCGTTGCTTTTTATTGAAATTAAAAGCTCAAAGACCGTAAATGCTGAAGATCTGACGACGCTGACAAATATCTCGAGAGATTATAAAGATTGCGAGAGTATCTGCCTTTGTCGCGATGACCTTACTCGGCAAGTAGGCTCCATAAAGATCATGCCTTGGCAAAAAGGTGTCGCAGACTTATTTATGCCGCGTGCCGCCAAAGAACTGGGTGAATGAATGGTGAAACGGATTAATGGTGAAAATTTGGACTATTTATCTTCGTGAACCTTAGTCTTGTTTATTTTTCTTTCACAGTCTTTTTTGAACTCTTCGGCCCATCCAAAACCGCCATCATTTAAAGCTGTTCAAAGGAGAAATGCCTTTAATGAGCATGGCGATTTCGCTTGCCTACTAAGCTTTTTTGGGATCGAAATGTTTCTCCATACTTGGTTAGAGAAATAAAAGATGTTAGATAGAAATTATGTGTTGTATTTTTGCTGTTTAGCAAATAGAAAACAGTAATATATTTAACTTATTAGGAGATTACTTATGAAATTATTTATATCCTTATTTCTTCCATTATTTCTTAGTATTACGGGTTACGGAGTCGGCTACCGGGGCCTTGAAATGTTGGGAGCTCCTGGGGGCAACAAAATGATTGAAGTCCCTGATAATGCGACTATTGGGGATTTAAAACAAGCTTTAATAGAGCGTCATAATCTAGATAATATACCATTTGAGGCGCTAAGAATAATTTATGGCGGCAGAGAAATGGAAAACGATGAATCAGTGACTGCTATCAGGGAGAACGTATATGTATCAATAAATCCAAATTTTAGGGTACGGGGTGCTAATACAAAATCTGCCAATAATTAATACATCGAGCATACTACCCAAATCGAGATGTGGATTCGAAGTTATGCCATCGGTTTAAGAGATAAGCTTCATAGCAACTTTCTGATGTAATAAACATCGAAAAATGAGTTGTTTCGCGCGTTCTGTACAACCGGGATCAATTGGTGACACTCTTGGTTTAATTTCATTTTTCAATCTTGTCTTTCTGGGCATCAATGATGCCCAACTGTTTACAAAAAAATATATATAATTGCTCTGTCTTCATCGATTATTTCTAAGCCATATTGGTCTCCACGAATCATTGGAGAGCTTAAAAAAAGAGAGCAAGAGCGAAGCGCCGGGAATTTACCCTCAGGCATGGATAACCACGCTGAGCTCACCGTGACGAAGACTTCCGAAATTTATTCAATTCCGAAAAGCAACTTGCATTAATAAGGAAAAGTTTTTCCTTCTAGAAATTCCATTCCTCTTCAGCATCCACCAAAAAACACCCACAGCCCGCTGCTTCTTTTCCTGGATTATCGAGCGCTGGATTTTGGAAACGGTAGATCTGCTTGAAGGTCAAACCCTCTTGGCACGACATCGGTTGTGAGCATTCCGAGAGCGGAAAAAATTGATCAGATCTTAAACAATTACACTGTTTGTCGTCGGTGAAATAGAAGCTTGTCCCATCCTTGCAATCTGCATGCTCGCCGAGCTCACCATCGCCTTGACATAAAGAATCACTGCTGGCGCGCAATACGACGCTTTGTTCAGCAATCAGCGGTAGGGCAATAACTAGGGCGTAGAAGAATAACCTGCTCATTGGGCCTCCGACAATCGAGCTGATGGCGTTTCTTGCCAACAACCAATTGATGTAGTGGATTAATTTGAGGCTCAAACAATATAAAAGCTTCGCGCATTCCATACAGAAAAAAATCTTTCGGCTAGAGAATCACCCCCAACCCGCAAGATGAATTGGCTATCTAATTACGAAGACCGGATTCGCCGAGAATTACTCGACCAATACTCAAGTTACCTTTTTCACACCAAACAAATGAAGCAAGAAACCGGTCCTTGGTGGCAATTCGCCCAAAATCATGATTTTTGAGCCTATGCTCCTTTAAGATGACTTGGGCCCTGGTTTTACTAGCGAAACCGAGCCCATAAGCGATATTATGTCAACTTTTTCAGCAATCGATTATTGTTTTGGCCCCAACTGTTAGGCATGGGTAGATGGGAAAAATCCAAAAAGGCCATTTATGCTTCCTATCCTCTTAAAAATTGTTTATTTAAACAGAGCCCATGCAAATTCACAGAGCATCATTCATTGGAATTTCTACCTGCTCTCCATTAAAATCTATTAAAATTAAAGTATTCGCTTTAATATTCTTAATATAATCTGGAATATCTGATAAAGTCGCCAAATTCAACCCTTGAAGATATATTTTATTAACCTTAAATCCCTGAATTGATATGTTAGAAAAATCATCTATATCGTAAGAAAAACCATGGTTTACCAAATAGAGATCGACAGGCATGTCCTCTGAGTTTAGATTTTTTATTTTAGAATACGTATTAGTAATCAAAATAGTCTTTAAAGTCTCACTTTTTCCTGAGAAAGATAACTCTCCTTTAAAATTACAAATTATCTCCTCTAAGTTTTTAAACTTTGATAAATCGACCGGATTAATTATGCTTTTGCCAATCAAACCATTTCCTATTTTTAATGTTTTTACTGAGAAAATCTTTGCGGGGATATCATCTGTAAATACGCTGCGAGGAATTGCGGCAAACTCTAAAGAGTCTCCATATGGTTCCAGAAGTTGTTGAATACTATTTGTACGCATTTTTATCCCTGAAACGTTGATAGATTTAGCATATTTTTGCACAGAGCTGGGGTATCCATATAATTCATTAAATTGATTCAGCATGCTTATTAAAGACAAATACTCATGCGGAGTTTCCGGATATTCAGAAAATTTATTGGCAATAGCATAGCGGTCACTTGCATGGATTATCCCAATAAGTTCTCGCTCTTTTATCGACAGATTTTCTATGGGAAGGCTCTCTTGAGAAATTTGCTTGTATCTCGGAAATGCTAAAAGCATGCCTAATTTTGAACGATCGTCAATAAAAGCAAGTAAGTTATAAACAAATACCTTCAAGTTTAAATGGTCCAGCGATATTTTTACTATATTTTGTGCTTTTTGGGTGAGCATTGGATTTCTCATTACATCTTTCCAACTTTTGATCCAAGTAAGCGCGTGTAAAGGAGTTAATAACCTAATTTCTGTATTGTGCTTAAAACAATCAATAAAAACATTAGAATCAAGAGAAAGATCTATCATATTATTGTCAGAAAGAAATCTATGAAATACGCCTGTTTTATCTTTTGTAACTAATAGTAATTTGTCAGGATTAAAATCCAAGCTAAATGGACTTTTGCTCTTACCGTTTTTTTGTAACTCTTTTAAATCATTGCTCGACAAATAAAGCATCTCCGCATGTTGTTCGGAGGTTTTTAAGGTCAGCAAATATATGCCATCAATAGCGATAAAATACTTATTAAAATTGGACTGCTCTGCAGACCTAGTTAGTTTGATGTCTTTATTTGGATTGATGGCTGTTAAAATAGACTCATATTGTTCTATTGTTGGTAAGTTATGGTCTATTTCTATATTTAAAATTTTAGTCAGTGCTTTAATTAAGTTTTCATCTGTTGTGTCGATATCGTTGCCTAACTTATTTAAATCATAATTTACACCTTCAATAGAAGCTGTAATTTTATTCCATTCACTTCTGATATCTATACTGCTATCTGAAGCACAAGTCGATACATCATGCCTGCTATAGAATTTAATTAAATATTTTAAAGGGTGTTTTTTCTTGTGTTCATCATCCGCTAAAGAATCAAATATTTTCGATATATATTGTAGATCAAACGTCTTTCTTTGGTGATCAAAGAGAGCAATATTGAATAGATGGCGTATTACGGTTTCTCCGCAATCTGCAAAACGATATTCTTCATCTAGCTTGCCGGTTGTTCTATTGAAATAATAAGCTCGTCCATTGTTGATAACATCAATAGAATTTATATATGGTATTAAGCTATGTTGTTCAAATTTTTCTAGTATGTCAGGAAGAATGTTTCCGTAAGTATTTAGCGGGTTATCCATTGGAGCATCGATTTTTCTTTTATCAATTATGCTGTCATCTAACCCATGCAATACAGTATTTAATGCGTCTTTATTGTCAAATTTTTCTAGCGCATAAGCCCATACTACTTGCTCTATAAAGAACTCAGGGTAAACGTTAAGATTCTCCAAAATAAAGTACTCAACAATATTTCTTTTTAAGAAGTTTTTTAACTCCTTATTAACTGGCTCGAAAGCTTGGAGGTATTTTGTGCAATCGCTATTTTCTTGAGCATTCAGCATTCTTTTGTGTTTAGCGCATGTAATACCGGATTTGGTAGGCTTTATAGTACAAAGCCCTTTGGTTTTAGCCTGCCTGTAGTAAGTGATTGCGTTTAGAATAGCAGAGATTTCTTCAGGCTGTTTTAAGTGAACTGATGGCAAAAGAGTCCCAGTTCTGCTTGGAAATAATTGAATAATGATTCTAATTAAGGGATCTTCACTCTTATCTTTGCTGCTGTCTTTCGCCTCAGCGATAAACTCATTAAATCTAAGATTCGTGAGTATATTGGTATTTCTTAAAAAATAGCCTAAAACAGGCGACATATACTCGTAACCTGGCTTTAGGGCAAAATCAGAGTTTGCTAAATTTTTTGCAGGGATCACTGCATCAGCCAAACTCGGAATCAATAATACTAGACATAACCAGTAGTTAATGCGAAAAAAACACTTTAAATTTATTATTTTCATAAAACAAAATATATTATATTAAATTAAAATGTACAGCACCGGCTGCCTGAAATTATCTGGATATCCAAAATTTTTTGCTATACTGAATTTAAGCTAACTTTTTGTGGATTATAAAGATGAGTAAAGCTGTCCTTATTTTTAGTTATTATTGATAATAAGTTGTGGCAGGGATTTGGGCCAAAGTCCGAGCGTGCAGCCTTCGAATAACGATGAAATTCTACCCACACCTCCCATAACAAGAGAGGATTTTTTAGCCTTCCGGCCCAAATGGATGCAAATACAAATGCAGGTTCGCTAACTTTTGCTGCGAGTTTTTCCGGTCCTTGGTGGCAATTCGCCCAAAATCATGATTTTTGAGCCTATGCTCCTTTAAGATGACTTGGGCCCTGGTTTTACTAGCGAAACCGAGCCCATAAGCGATATTATGTCAACTTTTTCAGCAATCGATTATTGTTTTGGCCCCAACTGTTAGGCATGGGTAGATGGGAAAAATCCAAAAAGGCCATTTATGCTTCCTATCCTCTTGCAGCAAAGCTTGATAATAGGGATGTAGAATGGACCTTTTCTTATGAAAAAGGAACACCTAATCCTTGGGTTTCTCGCATACGGTTTACCGAAACTTGGGAATAAAAAGCTTATTATTTTCATATGGTTAGCTGTTTTTAAACATCTTTTAAAGATAAAAAATGAGAATCTTCCCACTTGTGGCAGGTTGTTTTGCAATTACTACACTTACATGAAGCTAGATTTAATCGGTTACGCATGAGGCACAAAGCATAAGGCCGATAGCCATAAGCGTGCGAAGGCATGCTCACCGAGC
>CAYJDW010000054.1:0-16994 GCA_964368985.1 uncultured Myxococcales bacterium
TCGTCAAATAAAAATTCCGCGAGTACTTTGGCCAGTTCAGTTTTACCAACACCGGTGGGCCCAAGAAACAAAAAGGAGCCGATGGGTTTGCGCTCGTCGCTGAGGCCCGCACGATTTCTCCTGATGGCTTGGCATACCGCTGAAATGGCATTTTCTTGTGAGATGATGCGTTTTTTTAGCTCATCTTCCATATGCAAAAGTCGATCGGATTCCGACTGCAGCATTTTTTGTACAGGAATACCCGTCCAGCGGCTCACCACTTGGGCGATTTCATCTTCGGATACTACCTCTTTCAAAAAACTGCTGCCCTTTTGCACTTGCGCGAGTTCGGCGGATTTTGCATCAATTTCTTTTTGGAGCTGAAAGAGATCCCCATATTGCAGTCGAGCGGCCTTTTCATAGTCGCCGGCACGCTGGGCGACTTCAATCTCATGCCGAAGTTTTTCGCTGTTTTCTTTAGCTTTTCGGATTGCCTCCAAAATGGCTTTCTCGCCTTGGTATTTGGCCTCAATTACCCGGGCCTTCTCTTTGGTTTCCTGCAAAGTTTTTTCAGTTTCTTTAAGCCGTGTCTGACTTTTGTCGTCTTTTTCCTTGCTTAATGCTTGGCGTGCCACTTCAAGTCTGGTGATTTGCCGATTGAGCTCATCGAGTTCTACCGGCAAAGACTCAATTTGCATTTTTAAAGCACTCGCTGCTTCGTCCATTAAATCAATGGCTTTATCGGGGAGCTGACGATGGGTGATATAGCGATTACTAAGAGTCACCGCAGCCACGAGGGCCGCATCGCTAATGCGAATACCGTGGTGTACTTCGTAACGCTCTTTTAAGCCCCGTAAGATGGCAATGGCATCTTCCTCGCTAGGTTGGTCAATTTGCACCGGCTGAAAGCGCCGCTCAAGGGCCGCATCTTTTTCGACATATTTTCGATATTCATTCAAAGTGGTGGCGCCGATGCAGCGAAGCTCTCCGCGGGCGAGCGCGGGCTTCAACATATTGCTTGCGTCCATCGCGCCATCTGCGGCGCCTGCGCCCACCAGGGTATGAAGCTCGTCGATAAATAAGATAATACGACCGCTTTCTTGCTCAATCCCTTTTAAGACTGAACGTAAGCGATCTTCAAACTCTCCTCGGTATTTAGATCCAGCAAGCATTGACGCTAAGTCCAAAGCCAGCAATTTTTTATCGCGCATGCTATCGGGAACGTCACCCTTGGCAATCCTCAGAGCGATACCCTCAGCAATAGCAGTTTTTCCTACGCCTGGCTCACCGATTAATACCGGATTATTCTTGGTACGACGGCTTAAAACTTGAATGGTTCGTCTTATTTCTTCATCGCGCCCAATAACGGGGTCGAGTTTGCCATCAAGGGCGTCTTTGGTGATATCGCGTGTGTATTTTTCAAGTGCACCAACTTTTGATTCTGGATTTTGATCTTGCACAGCCATGCCTTTTCTTAGTTGTTTAATAATGTCGATAATAGTTGTTATGGAAAGAGTCGCCTTCTTTAGGACATTTTTGATAGCAGCTGTTTCACAGAGTCCTAAGAAAAAAGTATCAGTAGAAAGAAATTCATCTTTAAAATTATTTTTATAATTTTCAGCTTTGCTGAGCGCTTCATTGATCGAGGGAGCCATATAAACAGAGGTGGCACCGCTCACCCGGGGGCTTTTTTCTACCGCCTCTTCGATGTCGTTGATAAATTGCTGCCCGGGCTGGCCCAATTTACTGATAATCGGCGCCACCAGGCCCTGATTCTGATCAATCAAGGCTTTGGTCATGACAACGGGGCTGAGTTCTGCGAGCTGATTGGCCTGGCAATATTGGTTAGCCTCATTGAAGGCGGTCACGAGCATTTCCGTAAAATTATTTGCGTTCATTAGAGCACCTCAGATTAAGCATCAAACGCCTCTAAAATAGGCAGAGCTGGTGATAGGACAAGTCACAGGAAAATATAGTGAGTTATTCAGTCGACATCTCGGCAATTTATTTATAAATGACTAAAAAAACCGCTTGATGATTTGAGGTTAGACCATGGTCAGTTTTGATCTCTCCAGTGAACAAAAACAGCTTAAAGCCCTTGCTCATGATTTTACCATGAAGGAAATTCGGCCGATTGCATCCCATCACGATGAAAGTGGTGAATGGCCAGAGAAATTGCTCAAAAAAGCCTTTCAGGTGGGTCTGATTAACTGCCATATCCCTGAAAAATTTGGTGGCCAAGGCCTTTCTACTTTTGATGCTTGTTTAATCGATGAAGAACTTGGTTTTGGCTGCACCGGTATTACCACGGCCCTCACCGCCAATTCTTTGGCGCAGATGCCTGTCATCATTGCCGGCACTGATGAGCAAAAAAAGGAATGGCTTTCCCCTTTTGCCACTGAACACGCTATTTGTTCCTATGCGGTGACCGAACCCGGGGCTGGCTCCGACGTTGCAAACATTGCCACCACCGCCGTGAAAAAGGGCGATTCTTATATTTTAAATGGGCAAAAAGTGTGGATCACCGGTGCAGGTCACGCTAAATGGTTTTTCGTCTTGGCCACCACCGACAAAGAAAAACGTCATAAAGGAAAAACCGCTTTCATTGTACCGGCAAGCGCCAAGGGAGTAGTCGTTGGCAAAAAAGAAAACAACATGGGCCAACGCACTTCGGATACCCGCAGCGTTACTTTTGAAGACGTAGAAGTTCCCAGCAAAAACCGCCTTGGCAGTGAAGGCGAGGGCTTTTTAATAGCCATGGGCGCTTTTGATTATACGAGACCATTGGTTTCTGCCGGAGCCGTAGGTTTAGCAAGGGCGGCCATGGAATATGCCATCGGCTATGCCAAAGAACGCCACGCATTTGGTGTGCCGATTTGGCAACACGAAGGCATCGGCTTTATGCTTGCCGATATGGCCACCGAAATTGACGCCGCTCGCTATTTGGTTTGGCGCAGCGCTACTGAAATCGATAACGGCAAACGTAATACCATTTACGCGGCCCACGCCAAGCGCTTTGCAGCAGATGTTGCGATGAAGACTTGCGTTAATGCGGTACAAGTTTATGGCGGCAATGGGTTTAATAAAGAATATCCTGTTGAAAAACTTATGAGAGATGCAAAAATATTTCAAATTTATGAAGGGACAAGCGAGATTCAGAGGGTAATTATTGCGCGTGAGTTGATGGGGAAATAAAAAGATAAAATAAGTTGGCAAACTGAACATATCCAAAAATATTGTTTTTGTCTGTCATCCTCGTGCTTGGCACGAGGATCAAAGCAGTAGCCTATGAAACTGGATACTCGGGCCAAGCCCGAGTATGACAAAAAAGAAGCGATTATTGATTTGTGCAACAAAAAAGGGTGTCGCGCTGAATTGAGCCCGAACAAGGCTCCTACAAAGCCAACTGTTGCTTTTTTCCCAGCCTTTCGTATAAACCCCTTAAGTAATAAATCATCAGAAATTTTGTAAGCGAATGCGGAGGCATCATGCGAACTGGCGAAACGCCCATGATCGAAATAAGCGGCTTAAAGAAGTCCTATGGCGATTTTGAAGCACTACGTGGGCTAAATTTTAATGTGCCGAGAGGCCAAGTAGTGGGCTTCTTAGGTCCCAATGGTGCGGGTAAATCTACCACCATGAAAATATTGACCAGCTATTTGCCCTATACCCTAGGTGAGGTCAAAGTTGGTGGCATTGATGTGGCCGAGGATTCTCATGCCACCAGGTCGATGATTGGCTATTTGCCTGAAAATAATCCTCAGTATGAAGATATGATGGTGGCGGAATATCTAGCATTTATCGCGGATATTCGAAAAATCCCCAAAAGTGAGCAGAAAGCCAAAATCTCTGGAGCGGTGGATCGATGTGGTTTAGGCAATGTCTTTCATAAAGATATTGCCCAGCTCTCCAAGGGGTATCGCCAACGGGTTGGCCTTGCTCAGGCTATCATTCATGAACCTCAACTATTGATTCTCGATGAGCCAACAAGCGGGCTTGATCCTAACCAAATCATTGAAATCCGCAATCTCATAAAAGAACTCGGTCGAGAAACTACGGTATTGATGAGCACTCATATTTTGCAAGAAGCTCAGTCCACCTGTCAGCGAATTTTGATTATCAACAACGGACTCTTGGTTGCTGATGATACGCCGGAGCAATTGGCCGGTGGTGATTTTGGTTCGATCTTTATCGAAGTGGCGCCAAAGAGTGGGGAATATATTAATGTAAGTCAGCTTAAGGATCGCTTGCTGAGGATCGTTGGGGTAACGGGCGTAGTAGAAGAGCAGGTTGATGAACCTCATAATCATGCATTTAGCATCCGTTATGAAAATAGCGACCCTCGTCGCCATTTATTCGATGCCGTCGTTGATTCGCGCCTGACTTTGTTGGAGCTCAAACGACAAAAAGCATCATTGGAAGAAACCTTTAGAAGGTTAACCACCAAATCCTAATTGAGAGAGGAGTTTTATGAATACAACATGCAGTATTGCTCGGAGAGATTTCCAAGCATATTTTAATTCCCCAGCGGCATACGTGGTTTTAGGCGTATTTTTGCTGGTTCTAGGGTATTTGTTTTTTAGTACACTATTTTTGGGCGGCTATGCCTCCATGCGTGGCTTCTTTGGGGTGGCGCCGGTTTTGTTTGTGGTTTTTGGCCCTGCCATTACGATGCGTTTGATATCGGAAGAGCGTAAAAGTGGTACTATCGAGCAGCTTTTGACCTTGCCGGTGAGCAATCTCCAAGTGGTCTTAGGGAAATTCTTTGCCGCTCTGGCAATCATTTCTGTAGGTCTTCTTTTTACCATTCCTTTTGCCCTCAGCGTTTCACTATTGACCCCGCCTGATGCGGGTTTTGATTATGGCCCGGTAATTGGTGGTTATATTGGTTTGATATTATTGGCGAGCGTATTTTTATCCTTAGGATTGTTTGCAAGCTCCCTCACCAAGAATCAAATTGTTGCTTTCATTATTGGGTTGGGATTGTGTTTCTTTTTCTATTTCGTCGATAAATTTGCAGTCCTAATGCCAGCCTCAATAGGCACCGTATTAGAATATATTTCAGTGGATTATCATTTTAATAACATCGCACGAGGTGTCGTTGATAGCAGGGATTTGATTTTTTATATAAGTTTAACATCAATCTTTTTGGTCCTTACTGAGCGGTCCCTCAGAAGAGATAAGCGATAGGGGATAGCAATGAAAAAAGCTAAAAATAATAGTTCGGTATTGTTTGTCGTTGGGGTGATTGTCGCCGTCGTGCTCTTGAATCTTATTTCACTGCGCGGCTTTATGCGGGTTGATTTAACTCGTGATAGCAAGTTCACTCTTTCTCGTGCGTCGATAGAAACTGTCGAGCGTCTCGAAGACGTAATGACGGTGAGCGCCTATTTTACCGAAGGTCTTCCGCCGCCTTATGCCCAGCATTCGCGCTATGTCGAAGATCTTTTGGAGGAATATGCGGCAGCGTCGAAAAACGGTAAATTGGCTTTCCAGTTTAGCGATCCAACCTCGGCCGAAACGGACGAAGACAAAGCCAAAAAGAAAGATATGAAGCGCGATATTTTTGGTCGTTTGGTAAGAGAGCCCACCAGTATTGAAACTGAACTCGGTGAGCTTGGGCTCCAGCCAGTTGAAATACGTGTGATTGAAGATGACCAACAGCAGACCAAGCGTGCCTACATGGGTATCGTCATCCGCTATCAGGATAAACATGAAGTGATTCCGGTGGTCCAAGACTTGGCCGATTTGGAAAAAACTCTCACCAGCTTGATGCGCAAACTTGTGCGTGATCGGATGCCGAAAATAGGCGTGGTGAGGGATATGTCGAGCCCAAGCATAGGTAAAATCAGTCAAGCTTGGAGTCAAAACGTTAGTTTGGAAGAATTGGCTCTGAGCGGCGAAGGCGATATTGCCGATGACATTGATGCCTTGCTGATTGTAGGCTCGGGTGATCATTTTGGCGAAAAGGGTGCGGAAAAAATCGATCGATTTTTGAAGAAGGGCAAAAGTGCCAGCATCTTGCTTGATCGGGTTAATGTCGACCCACGAAGCTTTCAGCATCAGCCAGTGGGTCCTCGTAGCTCGACCCATCACCTGTTTGATCTGTTGAAAGAATATGGCCTTGAGATTGAATCCACTTTGGTTGCCGATGCGGCCTGTGCTTCGCTCAATATGCAAGAAAACCGCGGCGGCTTTTCCTTCTCAGTACCGGTGAAATATCCTTTCGTGCCCGAGCTGCTAAATCTCTCCTTCGATAGTCCCGTTACCAAAGGATTGTCAGGCGTGATTTTGCCATTTGTGGCCCGAATCAATGTTACGGAAAAACCTGGACTGAGCACCGAAATATTGGCTCGTTCGAGCAAAGTTTCGTGGCTTGAAAAGGAACCATTCGATTTGAACCCTCGCCGCAACTGGGCGGAGGCAAATATTGTGCCAGATGGTCCTCATCCGTTGATGGTACAAGCGCGCGGCGTGCTACCAAAACGAGCAGGGGATGAGGTTCTAGGCGATGGGCAAAAAGAGGCCAAACCTGTTGAATCTCGTTTACTCGTCGTGGGTACATCGTCATTTCTTTGGGATGATTTCTTAAGCGGCTCGAACCAAATGTTGGCCCTCAACATGGTTGACTGGATGGTGGCAGATGGCGCCTTGCTAGAAATGCGCTCTCGGACCTTTAACGATGCGCCCCTTGATGCAGAATTAAGCGACGGCATCCGGCAAGCGGTGAAATATGGCAATATTTTGGGCGTGCCATTTTTGTTAGTACTTTATGGTCTCGTTCGCTGGCGTTTGCGTGAATCTCGTCGTCGGGCACTAAAGGCTTAGTGAGGAGTAAAATATGAAAAAAAATACTTGGATAATTTTAGGCCTGGTTGTGGTTTTGGGACTCGTTTATTTCTTTACTCGACAAGACAAAGTAAGTGTCGGCGTAAAGCAGTTAGAGCTTCCAAAATTTGATCAAAGCAAAGTTGATCGCATTGACATTGGCGGCAAAGATAAGGTCACCCTCATTAAGGAAAATAATGTGTGGCGTTTGGAATCGGGCGAAGCTGATAAAAAACGCCTCGTGGCGGCGGACCAAACCAATGTGGCCAACATGCTTAACGCTGTTGCTGATCTTAAGCCCTCTTATTATGTGACGGAGTTAGCCGACAAGCTTAAGACTTTAGGTTTTGAGCCAGAACAGGCTATTCCTGTTAGTTTGAAGGCGGGCGATGCGGTGGTATGGTCTCTAGTTTTTGGCAATAACGCCACGAACTCAGGCCGGTATGCGAAGTTGCCGGATAGTAAAGATATTTACGTCGTGAAAACTACTTTTTGGCAACTGATCCGCAATAACGCCATCGATTGGCGTGATCGGGTTATTTGGCCAGTAAATGATAGCGACCTAAGAGCTTTTAAACTCGAATCAAGCAGCGGCCAGGCTTTCTCATTAATGAAGAAAGATGAAGCAGCTGAGTGGGAATTTGCTGAAGGGCAATCGCCATCTTTTAGAGTAAATAAAGTGGCCTTGGCAGCATTGGTGAGATCAGCAGCCTCCTTGCGTGCCAGCGCTTTTCTCGACGATGAAACGGTTCTTTTTCCTGCCACAGGAACCATTAGCCCGAAAATCGTGATTTCTGCCAAAGATAAAGATCAAAAAGAATATACTTTAAAGATTTATCAAGGCGAGAAAGAAAAATTCTATGCAACTCTTTTGGGCAATCCGCAAGTTTTCGAAATCAGTAAAGCGAGTTTTAGCCGCATTGACCATCGCCCAGAGGATATGCGTGATTTAACCTTGATGAACTTCAATAAAGACGCCATCGTTAAGGTCTCGCTTGCTGATAAAGGTGGAAGAATCGTGGTAGAAAAGAAGGATGATAAATGGCATATGATCCAGCCTAAGACCTTGCCGAAAGACTTTGAATTCGATGAAAAAAGCCCTGATGATATTATCTCAATCAGCCAAGGTCTCAGCGCTTTACGAGTCGCCGATGCCAAAAAAGATGGAGCAGTAAATCCCTCGTGGATGAACTCGTCATTGGTTGAGTTGACTGATGCGGAAGGCAAGGTGTATCGCGTGTTCGCCGGCAAAAGTAAAACCAAAGATGAATATTTGATAAAGGGGAATGTTGATGATCTCACCTATGTCATTGCGGAAACTAAGCTTGCCGCTTTGACTACTGGGTTAGAAACTTTTAAAAAGGTTGATTTTGATATGCCTGCTATCGACGAAGGAACGAAGGGTTTTGATTCTCTTCCCGTGGATATTCAACGTAAATTGCTTGACGCTGCGAAGAATAAACAGGGTAAATAGTCTAATTTTTCGCTATAGACACAATTTGTAAGGGCCGGCATCTGCGCCGGCCCTTCGCATTAGCGGTGCGCTTTTGATAGGTGCTTCAGCCTATTTCAACAATAAATTTCCTCGATATTCAAATTCCACCGCAGGTACAGGCGCCAAGGGCTGAGAGGGGCGCAGATTTCCTTCGAAGCTTGATAGGCGGATTACCGCATGTGCTGCCGCATCTGAAAGTTCATCAATGGATTTTAGAGCCAAAGACGATGAAGGTAATTGGCCTGTGTGCTCAAAATCATCGCAAGCGCGGTGATAGCAGGGGTCAAAGGGTGAGCGAGCCACGCCGCCATAGATGCGGGCGAGCTCAGCGCTCTTTAATCCTTCAGCGCCAGAAAATAAGCCTCCAGCGGGAATTCCTACTTCAATAAAGGGACCATAATCCGAACGGCCATCAAAAGCGGTGGGATGGGAAGGCAGTTGAAGAGAGGAAAAATAATCAAGGAAAATTTTCTCGATATAGCCTGAACCATCAGGGCCTGATTGCGCATTGAGGGCTGATTTGGCCGAGTTGTCTCCATCGTAAACAAAGCGCACATAATTTGAGGAGCCCAACATATCAAAATTGAGCATGGCTAAGATGTGTTGTCGTTCTTGCCCTGATAATGAGTTCACATAAAATTCGGAACCTAGTAAACCAAATTCTTCCGCCGCAAACCAGATGAAGCGCAATTTATTTTTGGGAACCAGGCCAAGTTCGGCAACCTTTTCTGCAATTTCCAAATTGGTGGCACTTCCGCTGCCGTTGTCATTGATGCCCGGGCCTGCGCGCACGCTATCTAAGTGGGCGCCAATAACCAAAACGCGATTTGGGTCGCCCGCCGCGCTTTCAGCAATAACGTTGCGCACAATGTGTTCTTTCACCAACACATCAATGCGCATCCGAGCATTGATGCCGGTTGGACCATTGAGCAATGAAGCACGAAGCGTTTCCCCTACTTCAAAAGTAGCGCCCATAACTGGGTAATTGGCGAAGCTAAGATTTAATCGGCTTGAGATTAATTCGGTCCGGCCAGGATTTCCTTCGTTAAAGATAATTACGCCAACCGCACCGGCCAAAAGCGCGTTTTCGACCTTGGTTTGAAAGGTACAGGTTCCTCGTTGAATAAGAGCGATATTTCCCCGCTGAAAATTTTCGAAATCTTCCTTGTCACACCCGCTCGTGGATTGATTGGGAGCGGGACTTGGGATTAATAAGTCCACTGCTTCTATTTGAGCTTCGATGTCGGCATAGCCCATACTACTCATGTTGGCAAAATCTGTGTCTGGCACGAAAGAGCTCGGCTCAGGGCTCGTTTTTAAAAGTACTGGCGCGCTGTTGTCTTCACTTATACTGAAAGGAAATTCCTGCATACGAACCTCATATCCCGCAGCCAGCATGCGATTTTGTACATACACCGCTGAAGCTTGATATCCCTGGCCACCTGCAACCCGCGTCCCTCCATTTCGGCGCGCAATTTGTTGCAGCTCATTTTGGTGCCCCCGAATCCCTTCCACAGTCAGCTTTTGTCGAAGCGCGGCACTGTCCGCAATATCGACCGCACCAGCTCGGAGAGCGACACAAAAAAATAAAAACGCTAAGTGATGAGGCCTATGCATAATAAATGTGAACATCTGCATTTCGTATTGCTCCAAAATTGTTATAAGAGGCATCGTAGATGTATTGTATATCATTATATATAGATAGATAAATTTGATGCATAATGTGTTCACTAATGAGCACATTATTTAGGGGAGTTTTTTTGTTTAAAGGGAAATTTTATGGGTCTACTAATTCCCATGCAATCGACTTTGGCGAGGAAAATGTACCGCTATAATTAAGCGCTGCTTTAAAGTCTTCTTCAATCATTGGAGTGTTTTTTACTATATTTAAATAGCCCATATAAAGCTCAGTATCTTTTAATACTTGTTTTTGACAATTTTCTAGGAATGCGACAAAATTCGCGTGTTCTTGGGGATAATGTTCTGGGAGCTTCGCTCCCTTGATAGCTAAAAGTATCGCACTCCTTTTTAGGCCATTGTAGAGAGCTATTTCAATGGGAGATGAAGCAGAATCATTGGTTTCCCGTAATGAGGGATGCAGACCTTGGTCGATTAATATAGCCAATACCTTAAGGGTCCATTCTTCTGCATTTGCTATAGCTTCAGTTTTCGCTTGAGCGCAGGCTTCAAGAGCCTCAGCTTCTGATTCATATTCAGCTCTAGCTTTATTTTCAACTTCATATCCTTTACCCAAAGCGTAATGAATAATTTCATGCATGGGGTTTCTTCCATATTTATTGGCTATGAAAAAGGATTGTTGTAATACGCTGTAATATTTAGTTTTTCCTGTCAAAGACAGAGGACCATTTAAGATTTTTTCTAATGAATCTCTGTAACCATTAACAATTGCTGCATGTACTGGGGTATTGCCTTTGCTATCTACTTTTAATAAATCATTAAAGTCCATAGAATTAATAATAATTTCAACTAATGTAGTGTTTTTTGATATAGCTAAATGCAGAAGGGAACCCAAATTTTCCTCTGTTCCTGAGGGCATCTCTCCACTTTTTCTATACTCTTTCTGCTTCTTTTTAAATTTCTGTCTTGGGTTAGTATTTGTTTTAATATCTGCAGCAGAGGAGGTTCTCGCCTCGTCGAGTGCTGCCCAAAGTTGCGCGCCCTCTATGTCTTTTTTTTGAAGGAGTAGTTGAGCTACTTTCTTATGTTTTTCCTGCATTGCCCCTAAGACTTGAGGATACAAAAATAAAAGCATTATTAAAAATATTCGAGTTGAAGCGAGCATTTGAAACCACCTTGTAGACTTTTCCTCTAAAAAACCCAAAGATTCAACCAACAAAAATTTTCTACAATTCATTCCCTGCGAAATTCCCATAATATGGGGCATTAGCAATAAAAACCTTGCCTGACAAAGGGTTACAAAGGGGCCGGTTATCAGTCTATTATGTTTCTAGTTTCTTGGGCACAAGTGAAACGATTAAAATGGCCAATAAAATTAAACACCTATTTATAGTTGCGTACTATGCAGTTATTTGTTAAAAGCTTGATGAAATATATTGTATTGCAGGAAAATTATGCGTGTTTTTAATGCTGCATTGTTTGTTTTTTTTCTTATGCCAAACACAGTGTTTAGTGGAGTAATGGATGAAAATTTATTGAAAGATTTAAGAAGTTCTATAGAAAATCTTAAAGAGTTAAAAATAAAACCAGTTGCTATTGATCGTGATGATCTGAAAACTGGCATCGGTCTTACTTTTAAGTTGTCTCGAATAAATGAAGAAAAATTTAAAGATAAAATTAGCCAGTTCTCTTTTTTAACATTGAGAACTAACTTCTTTTTTATTAATTTCTTAGAAAGCATTAATAGACAATCGATAGGCCAAGAAAGAAAGGATAAATTAAATGCTATTCTAAAAGAGGTATTTCAAGGCAAAGCTTATCAATTCGTAAGTGAAAAAATAAATAATTTCACAGCAAAGGAAGAAACTAAACTATTATTTAAAATTGAAAAAAAGAATATTTTTTACAGTTTTTACAATCCTGTTGAAGATATTATATTAATAAAAGAAAAATCGTCTTGTAAAGATAATAACTGTCTGCTCTACAGTATAATCGGTGATAATTTGGATTTGCTTTCAAAAATTATTATTGATTCAGGTGTTGCTAAAGAACACGCCCAATTGCTTGCTTCAAATATCATGAAAGTTCCTGAACGGGATGAGGCTGGGCTGGAAAAAAGGGACTTTTCCCTTATAAGAAAATTATTTATTGAAAGAATAGAGAAAGAGATATCTGACAAAAATAGTGTTTTAAAAAATAAAATAGAAAATATTTTAGATGCAATTTTTTTAAACACTAATGAAATTAAAAATAATACAGGGGAGAACGAAAAAAATAGAGCCGCCTTATTAGCTTACCTACAAAGTAGAGATTCTAACCGTGAAATGCCTAGCCTCGATGGTTTATTTGCGGTGATATTTTCTCTCCTCTATAATCACCCCGTCTACCTCATGAGCGGTAGTGAACAAATTCTCTATCACGCAAATGACTTCTACAAGAATGATATCATTGAGGCAAATAAAAGTTTAAAAAAACCAATATATATTTATTCGAACGGAAAACCAAGCAATAATTATGGTAAGTTTTTTACCGTGAATTCTTATATTGAAAAGCTTGAAAATATAATGGGAATGCATTTTTTAAGTCATATTAAAACAAAAATTTATACTGATAAAAACAGTCAATATGTTGCTTATAATCACGAAAATCAACGTGCTCAATTGCTGACTTTAAAGCATGAAGGAAAAAATCTTAACTTAATACTTGGGAGAGGAAACAATGAAATTTCTTCTAAAATTCCTTTAGGGGATGCTGCCAATATTTGGGTCTATGGAAATATTGACGGTGCTAGCCTCCTCGCTGATTCCACCCCTCATCTTTGGATGGATTTTAATAAAATACCTCATTTAAGAACTCTTCCAGATAAGCTGTTTAATATTATTGCTTTTGATAATTCAGTTATTAAGTTTTTTGATATGCCGAAAGTGAGTGCAGAATTTTATCGTTTATTAAAACCTGGTGGAAAGTTTTTTTATGATCTCTCATTGTCGTTTATATCCTTATGTCTTCCGCCAGATACATTGGAAAAGTGTGCTCAATCTCCTACTGAGAAAGAAAGAATTTTTCAAACGCAGAGTGGATTCAGGTATTTGATTTTAGATAATTGGGGTATCCGTCGAGAACAGCGTCATGCATTTCAAGAACCAAGCTCCAAAGATAGAGCCGAGATGGATGACAAGCGTGAGGAATTTATAAAAAACCATTTGGAAAATATTTTTGGCTCCAAACAATGCGTACTTAAGGAGCAAAGCAATCCTATTCCCGAAAATAGCAGCAGGCATTTTGAATGTACGCGGCGCCTGGAATAGAAACTAAAGTAAATACCATCGACAAAGAGGAACTAATTGCCATTAGTTTTTGTTGCATTATCTAAGTGCACAACTCTGCATAAAGGATTTCCTATGACAAAGATATTGGCAATAATCTTTTGTTTCCAAATGGCTACTTGGTCTTCAACACTTAATGCGATGGAAAGCGGAGCTGAGCTAGCTGGTGAAATAAATAATGCAAATCTTGCTTTGACGCGTTTTCTAGGTGAGCTCCAGAGAAAAGCATCTGAAAATAGGCAGAAAGGGCGACATATTAATTGGTCCCGCCCAAGCACAATCATCTTGGACAGTGATCTAAGCATAGTTGAAGCCGATTTGTGGTTCGACGTAGCGAGGCTTTTTAACAACGCGAGTGGCGCTTTAGAAAGTGAACAAATAATTTTGAAACTTTACCATGAGAGAAAAAAAGCCACTTCGCGTCTAATTTATTCAGCTCTTGCTTTGGCGGTGTACGGATACTGTACTGGCGATACAAAAATACTTAAAGGGGCGCCACTCTTGGCGGGCTGTACAGGCTTAGTGGTGTTTCCTGCCCGGTTAAATTCTGCTTTATGGCATAAGCAATTTCCTCGGGACAAGGTGCTGAAAGTTCGTGACCTTGTTCAAGATAATAATCCGAGACTTGCTGAGTATATCGATCTTGCCCTCGCTCGCGTCGATTACGACTCAGCAAGCAGCGATGCTCAGGAGTTTTGGACTAAGGATGAGGCATTTGTAAGAGTAACTGAAATCTTATCAAAAAGCTTTATCCAGGAGCTCGCTGACGCAGGTGCCTTACCGTTTAAGTTTTGCCAAAATACCTGGGAAGATATAAAGTTAGTGAAAAATTTTTTGATTCAAAATTGAGCGAGAGCAGCGAAAAAGCCATTTTAATGGCTTTTTTTGTAAAATATGAAACCCAAAGTTTTTTTGGGCTAATCTTTCTAAAATAAACTTCTTATTAAGCTATGTCATCGATGAATTCTATAGAAATAAGAGAAGATGAAGAATTGTTAAAGCTTTAATAACCTATTTAGCCTTTAGGACAGTCATGAACATATTGTTTTTAGTCTTAATGATGGCCATGAGTTTTCATGAACTTATATATGCGATGAAGAACCATCAAGAAGAGTCTCCTCCCGACAATGAGATCCAAGAACAAAATATTATTATTTGTCCTAAAAAAACCAAAAAACATATAACTAAACGAAAAATAACTAAGAGCAAAATATATGGATATCAAGACTTCAAAATAAAGGAAAAAGCATATCCAATAATTGCCTTAGAAGGAAAACCAACCGACACCGTCCTATGTGGATATGATTGGGAAAAGCGGGGAGATCCTAACTTAGCTTATTGCTATTATCTCAAAAGTGTTGATTTTGAAGGTGATGCCCGAGGCCTCTTTATGTTGGCAAGATATTTTGAATTGGGCCTCGGATTCATTAAAAAAGACTTAAAGATAGCTCGAAAATATTATCAAAAAGCTGCAAAATACGGATGCATCGATGCAAAGTTCGCTATTGCCACATTCTTCGAAGCAGGGAAATGTTTGTTTCCTATTAATAATCGTCGAGCTTTAAAATGGTATAAAAAAGCAGCAGATGGCAAGCATCCTCATGCTTTGGTGAGCTTGGGAAAATTTTATCAACATGGCATTGAAGTGCCAGAAAATCCCGAGGAAGCTTTCCAATGTTATTCCTTAAGTGCATCCCTGGAGCATGCACCGGGGCATTACCTTTTAGGTCTTGCCTATTTGAATGGTATCGGAACTGTAAGCAATATAACTAAAGCACGACATCATCTTTTGAGAGCGGCTGAAAATAATATTCCAGCAGCATTTCTCGATTTAGGCCATTATTATGAACAAAATAAGCAAGATGAAGATGCCTTTAATTTATTTCTTGAAGCGGCAAATCAAGGGGTGGTAGAGGCCTATAAGAAAATCGCTATCTATTACGAAGAAGGAAAAGGGGTTTTAAAAGATCTTTTCTTGGCAGAATATTTTTATAAAAAATCCCAGAAGAATAGCGTGGCTAATGGTTTGTAGCTAAGAAAATCAAGATCAGGATTATTTAAAATATAGAATAATCGAGTCTTTATTTGGCTTTTAGATTACAAATGTTTTTGGCCTGCGTGCGACCGGGCAACCATGGTTTTTTTCCTCCTTTCAAAGCTAAAAAAATGCTTAGAGCTCACTACTTATTATTTTCTTGCGCTTTTAGTTGGTCTTCGTTTAGTGAGAGGAGGGGCAATTCTGGGAATATTCTCGATCTGGGTCGGTACTTCTTTGGATAACCGATCCCCGTGGCCTAATTGGCCCTCGGTACCCTCACCCAAGCTGAACACTCTGCCTTGATCATCCAAAAGAATCGTATGCTTTCCAGCTCCGGTCACGCCTGCAACTAGATTAGTTATCATCTTACCGCTCAGAACTTGCTCAAATTTTGTGGACATCTCACCAGTCCAAGGTAAATGACCGGAGGTCCATAGATGGCCGTCTTCATCAATAAGCCCGCTATAGTTGGGCCCGGCCAAAAGGGCCACTCCTGCTATATTTTGCACTAGTTTAGGTTCACGTTGAGTTTCATGATCTGCGTGACCCAGTTGACCATCAAGGCCATAACCAAAGGTCCATACCTGGTTATGAACGTCAATCACGATACTATGTGAGAAATTCGCGGCCATGGCCCTTAGCTTTGGCATATTCATGACTTGCTTAGGAGTGATTTGATTGGTATTTCCATTACCCAATTGGTAATAATTAGCAAAACCAAAGGTCCATAATTGTTTGTTTTCATCAAGCAAGAGGCTATGGCCCCAGCCAACAGCCGCTTCAATTATTTTAGGAATTGATTCTATTTTTTTTGGACTAAGTTGGTTTCTTGTAATTTCATAGCCTAAGCCACTATAGAAGCCATTACCAAAGGTCCAAACCTGACCTTTTTCATCGATTATTAATGTATAGTAGGCAGCTGCATACACTGCGATTATTGCTTCCATGTTCTCAATACGCTTAGGGACAGCATAATCTTTTCCATCGCCGTGGCCCAACTGACCATAGGAGCCTCTGCCGAAGGTCCAAACCTGCCCATTTTCATCAAGCAATACCGTATGTGACACCGCAGCCGCCACTGCAACTATATTTGGGAGATTCTCGATTCGCATGGGTTGAAGCTGATTTTCCCGATTTCCATGGCCTAATTGTCCCACGCTTCCATTGCCAAAGGTCCATACTGAGCCTTGCTCATCGAGCAGTACTGTGTGTTGTTCTCCGGTTGCTATAGTTGAGGCGCTTGCGTTATAGGTTATTGTCAGCGAATAAAAAAAAATAAGCAATGTTTGAAATTTTTGTTTCATAAAGGCCGCCCTTTGCAAAAAATTAAGAGGTTTCTAGAATGAACCATTCAAAATGATTTAAATTTCAGATTTATTCGTTCAAGTGCTCTTGCTACAAGTTGAAGCAAAAACTAAAAATACTAGAGCTCCTCCGCCCACTGATTAAGAGCGGCAGATATTTGCTCATTTGAGAAAACATCCTCGACGAGAATATCGGGCTTTATTGGTCTTTTTTCCATTCTTTCTCCTTTGGCATTACGGCAATCGCCAATCGGGTATATGAAGGTCAGTCCGAAATCCAAATCTTCTTCTAAAGCTGCCAAAACGCCACCATAAGTAGGAGTGCCAATTATTTTCGCGCCAGCCAATAACCTCAAGGACTCAGCAAAAATTTCGGCACAGGAAGC
>CAYJDW010000054.1:17004-18299 GCA_964368985.1 uncultured Myxococcales bacterium
GATACTAAAAAACATATTTTAGCAGAATAATTAAGCGGTTTTAAGGAGTGTTTTATAATGCGATTAACTTCAGCAATCCTTATCTTTTCAAGAGCTCCATTGAAATATAAATTTTTAATTTTTTTCACCGCATTTCCATGGTAGTCCTGTTTGACTAATTCATCAAAAGGCAAAATATCCGTCAAATACACATCGTTCTCATTTAAAAAATATGATAACAATGTGTCCAGTACAGTGGTAAATCCACCGCCATTAGCCCGTAGATCAAAAATAATAGGTAAGTTATTGCTTTGAGCATTTTCTATGTGTGTTATTAATTCATTAATGCTCTCATTCGAGAACTCATTAAATGTGATTATTTGCACGTGTTTTTGTTTGATTGTTATATTTTTATTGTCAATGAAATCGCTTTCTTTAATTGATTTTCTATGTCCGAGATGGTCTTGAGCATTATAGAAAAACGATTGATATTTTCCCGTGTATGAAAGGCCGAAATGCGAAATATTTATCCCCGTTTCTATGAATATCTCCTCAATAGAACTACAGAATTCTTGATATGAACTAGCTTCAAGAATTTTGAATCTTTGCTCATGAATTTTCCAAACTAATCTGTGAAAATCGGATTCATCAGCATAAGCGGTTGAGCGTAAGATCTCGAGTATAGAATCTATCATGTGATTTAAAGCATCTTTTGGGATTTCACTAAAGGAAAAGTCAGGAATTTCCTCAAACGACACATTTTGATCGCGAGGATTTGAAAAATCTACAGCATTAATATCCACATAATTTTCGTCATTTTCGAAATCTCCATCTGGGCCTTCATTTTTAGTTAGGGAAGGCGAGGTTGGGTTTAAATAATCATATGCTATTTCTTTTAGATAACGAGGCAGTTCTCGAAAGCTCAATCCCTTAAAGGCACCTAATAAGCCACGACTTGGCTGAAATCTATTTTGATTGAACTCTCCAGCATGAACAATTAATGAGAAATTTACTAAGATAGCGAATTTAATAATATGTTTATTTTTCACGTATTTCACCAATTATTTAATAATATAATGGTTATTATCTAATTGTTTTAAAGGTTGGTCAATGCATCTCTGTTTTGCGGGTAATATTGGTTTTTAATAGTTGTTATAAATTGCTATGTTAGATATTAAGTAGCGTGAATTTGTTGCGAAATGAGATGGGGAAATTATTTGAAAATGAACCAGGCTGGCCATTTGTTAAAGTATGGCCTAATGCATCATGCTGCCTAAGGCTAAAGTTTTACATAAGGGAATGCACATGACGAATAA
>CAYJDW010000055.1:0-1857 GCA_964368985.1 uncultured Myxococcales bacterium
GGACCAAAAACGCAGTCTTGATAAGCTGGTGCAATAAATGAAAACAGCTAAGCCATTTAAACGCGGACTCAAGGAGAGAATCCTCGAATGGCTCATGGAAGCGGTGTTAGCCCTGTGCGGCTTCGCATCGGTTTTAGTTACCATTGGCGTATTATATGTGCTTTTAAGTAAGACCTGGGCTTTTTTTCAAGTCGTGCCCCTGGCAGATTTTTTTCTGGATACCGTATGGACACCCCTCTTCGCTACTAAAAGATTTGGCATTTGGGCGCTCGTTGCAGGCTCATTGTTGGTAACTTTCGTAGCTATGATTACTGCGGCACCTTTGGGGATTTTAGCGGCCATTTACATGAGCGAATTTGCGAAACCTCAATTTAGAAAATTCGTAAAGCCTTTGCTTGAGTTATTGGCCGGTATTCCTACCGTGGTCTATGGTTATTTTGCCTTAACCATTGTCACGCCGATGCTCATGAAGGTTTGGCCGAGCCTTAATAGCTTTAATGCGCTTTCTCCAGGGTTGGTAATGGGTTTTATGCTCGTGCCCACCATCTCATCTTTGTGTGAAGATGCCATTTACAAAACACCGCGTTATCTAAAAGAAGCCGCCTACAGTTTAGGTGCTCGAAAACTTACAACGATTTTTCTCGTAATCCTTCCCTATGCGCGCTCCACCATTATTGCCGCTATTTTCCTTGGCTTCGCGAGAGCCATTGGCGAAACCATGATTGTCTCGATTGCGGCTGGTCTAAAACCAAACTTCACTATGGATGTACGCGAACCCATTCAAACCATGACCGCCTACATTGTTCAAGTAAGTATGGGCGACACGCCTCAACAATCAATCGAATACCTCACCATTTTCGCCGTCGGTGCCATGCTCTTCCTCATTACTTTTGCTTTTCATTCAAGCAGTAAATTCATCCTGCGCAACAAATTTAAGATCCGTCATAAGAAAAAGAGGCCTCGGATCCTATGAGGAAAGCTATATGACAAATGAGCAAAAACGTGCCTGGTGGATTGAACAATTATTCAAGAATACCTGTTTTGCCGCAACGGTTTTGCCGCTTGCCATTCTCGTTTGCTTGCTGCTTAACACCGTCATTACCGGCATAAAAAGAATCAATTGGGACTTTATTATTGGAATACCGTCGAGATTTCCTCTGCGGGCAGGTATTTTTCCAAGCCTCATTGGGACCTTTTATCTGATTTTCTTGACTGCTCTCATTGCATTACCTTTGAGTGTGTTTGCGGCTATTTATTTAGAAGAATATGCCGGCGATTCCCGCATGAAGCGAATCATCGAATTAAATGTCACCAATCTTGCTGGAGTTCCCTCCGTTATTTTTGGCTTATTAGGCCTTGAACTCTTTGTCCGCAGTCTGGAGCTCGGCCCAAGTTTATTAGCGGGTGCTTTGACCTTATCCTTACTCATGATTCCCGTCGTTATCACCGCCGCAAGAGAATCACTTAAAACCGTTCCCGATAATCTACGCGAAGCGGGTTTTGCTTTAGGCGCTACGAAATTATCAGTGGTTCGACGAATAGTAATTCCCTTGTCCATGTCTCAGATCATTACCGGCGCAATCCTTGCACTATCGAGGGCCATCGGAGAGTCTGCTCCGATTATTGTCATAGGTGTCGCAACTTACATTGCCTTTGTTCCGAATAATCTCTTAAGCGAATTTTCCGCTCTTCCCCTACAAATTTTTCAATGGGTACAACGACCTCAACCTGGTTTCGTGGATAATGCAGCAGCAGCCATCGTTGTACTGTTAATTCTTCTCGCCTTTTTTAATGGTATTGCCGCGTGGCTTCGGCACAAGCACGAGAAGAAGCGAGGGCATTTATGACACTCAGTTT
>CAYJDW010000055.1:1957-17754 GCA_964368985.1 uncultured Myxococcales bacterium
CTCGATCCCATTTCTACTGCACGAATCGAGGATCTGATTAACGAGCTAAGATCCAATTATGCTATCGTAATTGTAACTCACAACATGCAGCAAGCGGCGCGGGTGTCTCAGATTACTGCTTATTTTTTGGATGGCATGCTCATTGAAATTAACAATACCAAACGTCTTTTTACCAATCCGAGCGATCCGCGAACCGAAGATTACATCACGGGGAAATTTGGTTGATGACTAAGAACCATACAAATAAAGCCTACGAGCACGAGCTTAGGCTCCTAAGAGATCGTATTTTACTCATCGCTGGAAGAGTAGAAAAAATGGTGGCCACCTCGATTCGTGCTCTCTCACTCAACGATACGGCACTTGCCCGGGAAGCCATTGACTACGACAAAAATATCGATCGTGATGAAATGGTCATTGACCGACAATGCATAGAACTCCTCGCTCGGCGACAACCGCTCGGCGAGGATCTTCGTTTTATTGTTTCAGTTATCAAAATGGTGACCTATTTCGAAAGAATGGGTGATTTAGCGGTAAAAATTTCTCATCGTGTGATTAAACTTAAGCACAGTGAAATCGAATATTCCATCGACGGACTCGAAGACATGGCGCGGGGCGTACAAACCATGATCAAAGATACAGTCGAAGCGTTTTTATTGCGGGATAGCAAAAAGGCCAGTCACGTGATTAAACAGGACGAAACGATTGATAGTATTTATCATCTCACCACCAAACGCTATATCAAAGAAATGACTGAGTTGGGACAAGACATTGAATCCCACTTTCACCTTCTCTCCATCGCTAAATGGCTAGAACGAATGGGCGATCATTGCGTCAAGCTGGCTGAATTAATTATTTTTATGGTTATGGGAGAAGATGTGCGGCATCAAACTAAGATGTCCCAAAAAATAATGGAAATGGTTTAATTTATTGAGCCATAGGCGAAAAAATAGAGGACCCTAAAGTCCTCTATTTTATCAATCAAAAAGCCTTAACCGACTATGGTATTAGGACGGACGTCGTTACTGCATAATCTTCTACTTCGCCAGCGGCTGCAATTCCAGTTGGAAGAGGAGCTGCTACAACGCCTGGTAACAAACGAAAACGTGCGTAGGTACTACCATTACCAACCACGCTAGCTGGGAAAATCAGATTGTAGGCGGCAGTACCTGAAAGAGCAGGAATTGCCGCTGTGATAAGCTCAGCGACATCAAAGTCGCCATCGTTATTTAGATCAATCCAACCAGCCAAGGTTCCGACTGTAGCACTATTGTTGGTCACAACTACGCTGACGCTGGTACTTAGTCCGCTCAAAACCACTATAGGACTTGCAACGCCTTCTTCATCATCAGGAAGATCAAGATCATCACCAGTAGCAGCAACACCTGGCACGCCGTCACTTTCGATGTCGATCAAAGCGCCAATCATAAAAGTCGAAGTATTAAGGATATCATTATGATTTAGGGCTACGTGTCGGGCACCATCGGAGCTATAGAGTGTTCCATAGCTATCTGGTGCATCGCCAAAATCGAGAATATCTCTTAATTGAACCGTATGATCCTCTACTTCGCCAGCCGTGGCTGTTCCAGTAGGAGTAGGAGTTACAACAACGCCTGGGAATACACGAAAACGGGCATAGCTTGAGCCTTCTACTACTGCGGCAAGAGGAAAGGCCAAAGTGTAGCTGGCAGTGCCTGAGCTTGCGGGAATTGCGGCTGTGGCAAGTTCGCCCACTTCGAAAATTCCATCTTGGTCATAATCGATCCAACCGGCCAAGGTCGCTACACCGAGAGTATTATTAGTAACTGAAACACTAATCTCAGGAATCGAGCCATCGAATACTACGATCGGCTCTCCAATAGCATCTTCATCATCAGCATTATTTAGATCATCACCGGTTGCAGGAACTCCTGGAAAACCATCAAATTCGATGTCAATGAGTGAACCCAGCATAAGGCCAGCGGTGTTAGTGAGGACATTGTAATCAGCTACTGAGTGGCGCGCTCCATTGGAGGCAAAAAGTGTTCCGAAGCTGTCTGGCGCATCGCTAAAATCAAGTCCTTCGATCAAGGTTACGACATAATCTTCAACTTCGCCGCCTGCAGCAGGACCAGTTGCACTAGGTGCAAGAACGTTTCCTGGGAACAAACGGAAACGGGCATAACTGCTACCATTTACTACAACAGCCGCGGGGAAAATAAGGTTGTAGTTTGCGGTTCCTGAGTTGGCAGGAACAGCGATAATTTGACGTTCACCTACCTCAAAAGTACCGCTAGAATTCAGGTCGATCCAACCAGCCAAGGTTGCAACACTGGCAGTATTGTTGGTAGCGGATACAACGACGGTTGTTGCCAAACCACCAATCACTTGGATGGTTGCTATAACGCCATTTTCATCATCGATATTATTAAGGTCATCGCCATCAGCACCTACGCTAGGAAGGCCATTGCTTTCAACATCGATGGTGGCACCGAGTCTGAGCGGTGCAACATTGGTAAGCGAATCATAGCCTGGGACCGAGTGACGTGCACCGGTGGAAGCAAGCAGCGTGCCGAAAGTATCAGGAGCATCGCCGAAATCGATAAAGGCTGGCAAAATTAGGCTATCGGTATCGGATACTGGACTATTACTTGGATCAGTACCGGTAACTTGTACGCTATTGCTCAGTGATAATGCATCCACATCGCCTTGTTGAACGGTATAGGTCGCAGTGCACACCATCTGCGCGCCCACGTTCAAAACCGCTGGTTCAGCCGGGTTACAACTAAGGGCAGAGGTGAGCCCGAGACCAGAGAAAGCCGTTTCAGCAACATCAATTCCTGATATAACGACCGTGCCAGTATTAACGATAGTAAAAGTATAAGTAATCAGTTCACCCGCTACTATACTTGCTACGCTGGCTGTTTTCTCAATTGAGAGTTCACTTCGTGGAGATTGAGGTTGACCGCTGCCACCACCGCCAAAACCACCGCCGAGAAATGGAGGGAGAGGTGGGTAATCAGGCCCAGCAATCACCACTACAGGAGCTGGCTCCTCAACTATTTCCACTACCTCTACAGGTTTTTTGGGAGGCTTTGGTTCATTATCATCTATTTCTTCTATATCATCATTGGCATTGTTATCCGCGGCCAGCACTTCTGGTGCTGCTCTATCATTACTGTCGCAACCGACAAGAAAAGCCGTGCTTATATAGAATAAAATCAAGTAAGAAAATCTCTTCATGGGTACCACCAACACTGGGAATGCGTTTCACTAGATGATACAGAAATCATAAACTATGAGCAAAATTTAACATATATTTAATTAAAGATTATCTTTCTCGCATTGATAGACGTCTAGATAATCAACACCTCTAAATACTGCCATCAATTTAGGAGCTCATTATATTGCTTTTCTCCAGCGAAACCATCTGGAACAATCTCCACAATGGCCTCGATGCGATCGGTAAATTGGGTGGGTGTTTGAGAGGAAGCAGCCTCTAAGACCAAACTTAGCACTAAAGGAATATCAGCAACGTGGTCATAATAGACAAGAATGTCTTTGGTGCTGGGGAGGCCATTCTTAATGGGAGGCAAACTAAAGCTCTCCGGATAGATTTTTAAATACTCGTCGGTTTTTTTCATGCGCACCTGAGCAGATTGCCCACCCCAATTTTTAACCGCGACTTTCAATCTCAAATTATTCAACTCCGATAAAGGCAAATAATAATCGTCAAAATCAATCAGAGGAATTTTCGGAATGCCACTCTTCGCCATAGCGACAGCTTTCTCGGCGTCAACAATACCAGCAGCACAGATCGAGCGCTCTTTTTCGCAGCATAAATTCTGACACTCTAGCCGCATTGCTTTTTTCAAAGTTGAGGGACAATAGTCTTCACAACTCAGGGGCTTCGCGGTTTTCTTCAAAATATATTCAGCTTGTTTCCACGATAAATCGGGATTAACCGAAAGCATTAACGACACTAATCCCGAGACAATTGGGGTGGCAAAAGAAGTGCCGTTTAAAGACACCGTTTCACCCTTAACCACACCAAAAATATTTTCGCCCGGAGCGAGCACATCGATGGTACGGCCGAAATTACTAAAAACTGAACTGCGAGCTTTAATATCCGAGGCTCCTACCGAAATCACGCCGCCGGCTGAGCCTGGCAGGCGGCGATCCGCCAAAGAACCTTCATTTCCAGCACTGGCAACAACTATGCGTCCCTCACGATTTATGCTCCCAATAATATCGAGCATAGGGCCATAGGGCGGCTCATCTAAGAAGGGACCCGAAAAACCAAAAGAGGCATTTATAATATTGGCGGGATGTAGGTTGCGCTGAAATGAGCTCCCCTTAGAACACGAAGTAATACTCGAAGTACAAACATTCATGCCCGCGGCCCATAAAATGCCAAACATACGAGCCGATAAAGAGCGATCACCTTTAGTATCCACCGCAAATATTTGTGCACGCCAATCAATCCCAGCGAGCCCCAAACCGTTATCCGTACATGGCGCTAAAACGCTTAATACGCCTATGCCATGGGGCTCCAGATCCTTGCTCGTTTCGGGCCTTTTTTGTGGCGTATAATCGAGCACATTTTCATAATAATATTGGCGGGATTTACAAAAAGCCGGATTGATATCGGGCTCAGCCAGGGAAAAATTGCGATCGACCACCGCGATCAAAGTATTCGGATTGCCTGTCGTTATAGCCCAGGCCTGGGGCAAATTGATGCCTTTGTCCGCCGACAAATGCCATTGAAAACGATAAAGGGGATCCTGAGGAATTATCATTCCATCGTCGGTACTTAAGGACGGAGCCGACCGAAAAATACAAGCCCGACAGCCACCATCATCCGACTGAATATGATTTAGCTGGGCACTATGAACAAAAGAATTAGCCTCTAAAGCCAATAAAATTTTCTGATTTTCCTGAGCTCCTAAAGAATCAAGCCGCCCAATTTTTTGCTCTTTAGCCGCGTCGCGAGAAGCCACATGGACCCATTCCCCCAAAGGCTCTACCAGCGTCAAATTAAATTTATCCAGCACGAGAGGTAGCTTATTCTCAGCACCTTTTTCCATGAGAATTAAAAACTCATTCAGAGCAATACTATTTTCTTTCTCAGGTGCGTAGAAAACGCTATCGAGAAAATCCGGTGACTTTAGGCTTTTTTGCCAGTGAATTTGCCAAAAAAAACCGATGGTCAGAAATATAAATAGCAAACTCACCAAACGAAGCGGCATAATTAATTCCTGAGTAAAACTTAGGCTTTTTAATTATGCATTATTTATTGTTTGGCGTTAATAAAATCGTTCATCTTAAGCAGGCATCGTTAGCAGCACGCAGCAACCCACTTATGGATTGCTGCGCTCGAACTATTGCGGTCTATTTTGCGGCCTCAACATCTGCTCAAGGTCAGCTTTTTGTCTCAAGGCGGACTCTAAAACTAACCTGTTCCACGGTTCGGCAGCTCGATTTTCTTCCAGGAGTCTTTGTAAGGCGCCATTTTTAATGCGGCCCCGACGGGTCACGACAGCCTCCACCGAGGAGCGTACGGCCGCATTAAAAACCCCTCTATTTAAGTTTCTCACTCGCTCTAAATCATTAAATACTTGCGGCCCATGAAAAAGGGCTGAAATGCCCGCGTTAACGCTATTAAGGCATTCTAGAATACCGAAATTCACCCCCAAATGATTTTTGATAAGCCTTTTGGCTTGTTCAATGCGCCCTGTATTTGGGCGTTTTATAGGTTTATGAACGACAATTTCTTTGCCTTCAGCTTTGGATTCTTCGACTGGAACAGTTGCCTGCGGCTCAGAAACTTGATCCTCCTGCTGAGATTCTTTCTTTTTCTCAGTTGTTTTTCCCGAATCTGCCCTTATCTCAGTTCCTTTTTTTGGCTCAGGCTTTGAAGGTGACTGTGGGGAGAGGACAAAAAATGGCCTAAGATCATTGTTTGGCATAGTGGATTTAAAATTTGTATTATTTCTCCTAGCTCTATTCTGTTTATTCTTATTGACTTTAGGCTGGGGCTGCTTTGAAGGGCGTTCTCCTTTTTTGGACTCCGGCTTCACCACGGCGCTATTTTGCGTCACCTTAGTTTCTCTCGTTGGGGCGGCCTTCGCCGGTGAAACAAGAGATTTTGGTAGAAGAGTTTTTTTGGCTTTTTTCTTGGATTTTTTGGGGCGCGGTTTCAGCAATTCCTGCTTTTCCTGAGAAACTTGTTCAATAATGCTTTTGTATTCAGGAAATAAGTCCAGGAGCACATTTTTTTCCGCAGCATCCAACCATAGCCATCTTTCAATCAGTTCCGCCCGAAGTGTCTTATTTGAAGCAGGATTAATAATCCTTTGATCATCAAACTCCATCCCTTCAACAAAATCTCTATAACTGGGGGGCGGCACAGCAGCAAAAAAATTGAGAAGATTCTCACAGCTTCGTATGACATAGCTCTCAGGTAATAACGTGTTGCCCGCGTAGAGCAAAATCCAATCTGGCATCGCCAGTGAAATATCTTTATCTTGATTAAAAATATAATAAGTACTTCGTAGATAATTTTTTTTATCATACAAAGAACGTTCTTGAGATTTTTCCAGCTTCATACCAGTGCTTGTAACAAAGTGCTCAAAACCAGCTTTTGAAAAATATTTAAAAACCATGGATCCGCTTATAGATTCGCCCTCAATGGATGTTTTAAGCGAATATATGGAAAATTTTACATCGTTTTTAATGCCTTTCTTCGGAGCAATAGTTTGCCAATGGATAGTTGGCACTTGGTGATTGCTTCGATGAGAAATCCCCGCCAATCCAAGCTCAAATTTGAGCATTTTGAAGCAATTAGCCTTTTCACCTTTAGTTGGGACCTCAATCAGCGAAAAGAAAGCTTCATCTTCTGCCGAAAAAATGACGGCCCCTGCCGTCGTAAATTTTAAGGTCAATTGTCTCTTAAAAAAATCTATAAATATGGCAAAAATGATACTTGAATAACTTTCTGGCAGACTTGTTAAATCAGGCGACAAAAGCAGATTTTTAATTTGATTTTCCAGGTGTTCTTTATAGCTCCCATCGTCAGCACTCTCATAGTCTTCGCGCAAGGAGCTTACGTTAAAAGCCAGCTCCACAGCAATGGGTACCAAGTGAGCTACTGGATATTCCTTATGAAGTTCACTAATAATCTGCCAATCTTGATACACACTAAGAGTGGAATCAATGGGAGATTTGACTGCAAGATGAAACTGATCTTTTAGATCGTTAAAGAAGGCATTAATAACCGGATCATGGAGAAACGAAAAATAGGCATCTGAATCTACTTGCCTTAACTCTTCGTTAATTTCAATTGTATATTCTTCTTTTAACAATACATCTTGCGTATTCTTAATATTCTGAAATAGTTCTTTCAAAGCCAAAAAATTGGCTTCGCTATCCCATTCATCTTCTTCTTCCTGGCTGTCCCCATCGGACTGAGAAAGAGTTTCCATTGCCATTAACGAAAAGCTCGATAACGAACAGAGAAGAGCACTAATATATATAAATTTATTTATTGGCATCATTAAGCATCCAGAGCAAAAATTGAGTTTTGATGGAGGCTTTATAATCGCTTTTATATTTCATGCAACTTATGTTGCCCTGTTCCCTTCGCCACCCCGCGTATTTTCGTCATTGCGAGCGTAGCGCGGCAATCCACTGAAGTGGTAATACGCCTGGATTGCCGCGCTACGCTCGCAATGACGAAAAAAATTAGAAACTGGTCGGCAGCGAATCAATGCTTTCAGCATTAAGCCGGCGCACTCTGGGTAATTTTTTGGGTCAAATAATTAGCCTCGCCCAGAGCCTTAATGAGCTTGATTTGCTGGTCCAGCCAATCAAAATGGGATTCTTCCGACGCCAAAATGGCCTCAAGCAAAATGCGGCTTCCGTGATCCCCGTGCTTTGAGCACAGCGCGATGCCGTCGTTTAAGCGCTCAATGGCCTCACCTTCGAGATTGCGATCAAGCTCCATTTGCTCGAGCACCGTCTCCCCTACTAAAACCTTGCCGAGTTTTTGTAGGTTGGGCATACCGTCAAGAAATAAAATACGTTCCGTTAACATCTCCGCATGCTTCATCTCGCCGATCGACTGCGCGCGTGCCACCCGATCGAGCACTGCATAGCCCCAATGAGCACAAAGTTTTGAATGAAGAAAATACTGATTGATAGCAGTCAGCTCTGCGCACAAAACATCATTTAGCAACGCGATAATGTCTTTTTTCCCCGAATCCTTGGCCATGCTCTTCTCCTGTTTTTTTCTGACATGGCGACGTAGCACAGCATTTTGCTCTTACAAATCCCTGCTGTTTTTCTACTAATGATTTGACCACCGCAACACACTTGCCGCAGCCTTGGCCAATGGCGCAGAAGTTTTGCATTTTTTTGACGCTACAAATGCCTCGTTCAATCAAAGCATTGATGCTTCGATCCGAGATATTTTGGCAAAGACAAATGATCATAATAGGCTCCCGATCCAAGTTAATCCTCATTTGGTGAAGTTGATCTTGAGAATCATTCTCAATTTTAGCATTTATCGGTGGATTTTTTAAAAAAGTGGCTTTGGTTAGTCCTCCTTCGGGAGGATTTTTTTTGTCCTCACTTTATTTTAGCGGCCACCAAGGCATACCAATTGCAGCGATGTTGCAGCGATGAACTTGTCATCAACAATTAACTTGTCATCCTCGGGCTTGATCCGAGGATCTATTCACATCGCCTTTTCGCTGGATCTTCGGGTCAAGCCCGAAGATGACAAAGAGGCTTTAAAATAACCTTTTTTCGAGGACTAAGCATGAGCATCAAGACCCTAGCCATTTTAACCGGCGGCGGCGATTGCCCCGGGCTTAATCCCGCGATCAAAGGAACTTCTACGAAAGCATTGGAATCCGGCTTTCGGGTCATCGGTATTCGCGAAGGCTGGCGTGGGCTTATGGATGACATTGAGCCTTTGCCTCTCACGGCAAGTGAAGTGCGTCATATTGATCGCCAGGGTGGCACCATTTTAGGTTCTTCCCGGACTAATCCTTTCAAAAGTGCTGAAGGACCAGAGCTTGTAAAAAAACGAATGGCCAAGCTGGGTATCGATGCTTTAGTGGCGATTGGCGGCGAGGACACTTTGGGAGTGGCCGCCAAACTTTATCAGGAACTTAAAATTAACGTGGTCGGAATTCCTAAAACTATCGATGGCGATTTATCAGCCACAGATTATTGCTTAGGTCTTGAAAGTGCGGTGCAAATTATCACCAAGAGCATCGACATGCTGCGTTATACCGCCGATTCTCATGCTCGTATTTTTGTGGTGGAAGTGATGGGCCGCCATGCCGGGCACCTTGCTTTAAAAGGCGGGATTAGCGCGGGCGCCGATATCATCCTCATTCCGGAGCAGCCATTTAGCCCTGAGCGCGTGGCAGAACTCGTGTTAGCGCGAAAAGATGCGGGGCAAAATTATAGCATTGTCGTCGTGGCTGAAGGTGCTATGCCCGAAGGCGCTGATGTCGCAATGCTCTCAGGCGAAACCGATTCTTTTGGCCATGCTCGCTTGGGCGGAATTGGTCATTATTTGGAAAAATTTATCGAAAAAAATACTGGTCTTGAAACCCGGGTTGTCGTCTTAAGCCATTTACAGCGCGGTGGAAAGCCATCTGCCTTTGATCGCCGCATGGGACATTATTTTGGTATAGCCGCTTGCGAGGCCATAATATCGGGCTATTTTGGTCAAATGGTGTCGCTCACGAAAGGCTGCATTCGACTTTTGCCCCTGAGTGATGCGGTAAAACAGTTGCGCTTAGTGGATATAAAAAAATATTATGACCCGAAATTATATAGGGGCGCCTTGAGCATTTTAAGTCAGGAGTAAAGGTGAAAATAGCGATTGGCTCGGATCATGCGGGCTTTCATCTCAAAGAAGCCATCAAAAAAGAGCTCATGCGAACACAGCATTCTGTGCTCGATTGTGGAACTAATAGCGACGAACCGGTGGATTATCCAGATTTTGCGGTTAAAGTCGCATTAAGTGTGAAAGATAAAAAAGTCGACCGCGCTATCATTTTGTGCGGCAGTGGCGTCGGTGCATCAATCACCGCCAATAAAATAAGTGGGATTAGAGCCGCTATTTGTCACGATTCGTATTCAGCTCACCAAGGGGTTGAACACGACGACATGAACATTTTGGTTTTAGGGGCGCGAATTATTGGCGAAAGTCTCGCTCAGGAACTGGTTCGAGTTTTTTTGGCAGCCCAATTTAGCAATGAAGAGCGTCACTTAAGAAGGCTGCAAAAAATTATTGCTCTTGAAAATCTTGATTAATATTACGAGGATAAAATGACTACTAACCCACTGATTGATTTAGAAAGCGAAGGCCAATCCATCTGGCTCGATTTTATTTCTAAAGAACTGATGCAAAGCGGGGAGCTGCACCGCTTGGTAAAAGAAGATCACTTAAAAGGGCTAACGTCCAATCCAAGTATTTTTGAAAAAGCCATTGCCCAAACCAACGATTATGACGAAGCAATCGCTATCTTGAGCAAAAAAGATCCCTATAACGCTAAAGTCGTCTACGAAAATATCGCCATCGCCGATATTCAAGCCGCAGCTGACCTCCTTCGCCCCGTCTACGAAGAAAGCCAAGGTCTTGACGGCTTTGCCAGTTTAGAAGTCTCCCCGCATCTGGCCTTTGATACCGACGGCACCATCGAAGAAGGAAAACGCCTGTGGCATCAGGTTGACCGTCCGAATCTCATGATCAAAGTGCCTGGCACCAAAAAATGTATGGGCGCTATTCGCGAACTTATATCCGCCGGCATCAACGTAAATGTGACGCTCCTCTTTAGCGTCGATGCCTATCACGAGGCTGCCAATGCCTATTTGATGGGCCTCAATGACCGCGCTATCAAAGGTCTGCCTATTAACTCTGTGCAAAGTGTCGCGAGTTTCTTTGTGAGCCGCATCGATAGCAAAGTTGATGAGCTCCTCGAAAAATACGTCAAAGATCATACCGAGCAAAAAGATCTAGCCCGTTCTTTGCTAGGAAAAATCGCCATTGCCAACGCTAAAATGGCTTATTTGGCCTACAAGGAAATCTATCGTAGCGATTTAGCCAAAAGCCTTATTCGCCAAGGCGCTAAAAAACAAAAATTATTGTGGGCCAGCACAGGCACTAAAAACCCTCGTTATAGCGACGTTCTCTACGTAGAATCGTTGATCGGGAAAAACACTGTCAACACGCTTCCCCCCGCCACTTTAAGCGCTTTTCGCAACCATGGCCGGGCCGCTAATACAATAAAGAAAGGTGCTGAACAATCAGCGCGAATTATGAATGATTTAAAGAAGCTTAATATTGACTTCAAAACATGCTGCGACGAGCTTCTCATCGAAGGATTAAAAATATTCACTGATTCTTTCGATAAACTATTATTGGCAGTAGAGAAAAAACTTCGCCAAGTAGTGAATGAAGATCATAAAAAAAAAGTCTAAATTACTATCTTGACCCCGCGCGCAGCCATTTGCTTGATGATTTAATCGCTTCAAGCAAACGCGATCAAATTATTTTTCGTCTATGGGCTAAGGATCCAAGCATCTTTGGGCAAAATCAGTCTTTGATGCTCGATTGGCTTGATGAACCTCGAGAAATGCTCGAGCATCTTGAAAGCCTTCAAGAAATTTGTCGTCAAGTAAAAGAACGCTCATTCAGCGCCATTGTGCTTTTGGGCATGGGCGGATCGAGCCTCGCGGTACAGGTCTTTCAAGAAATTTTGGCGCCTGGTGCCATAAAGTTCCTCGTCCTCGACACCATTCACCCTGCTGCCATAGAACGTGTTCAAGAAAACATCGATTTATCTTCCACTCTTTTTATTGTGGCGAGTAAATCAGGCTCAACTTTGGAACCCAATTTGCTTTATCGCTATTTTTTGAGTGAATTAAAAAATATCAAGGTAAAAAATCCCAGCTCCCATTTCATGGCCATTACCGACCCAAATACTCCTCTCGCGAAGGAAGCGGCGGCCTTAGGTTTTTTGACCGGTGCCGCCGGCAATCCGCTGATCGGGGGACGCTATTCGGCTTTGTCGCCCTTTGGCCTGGTGCCGGCCTTGCTGATGGATATCGACGCTAAAAAACTTTTAGAAACTTCCATGACTATGCTAAACGATTGTGGTCCGACCGTTATGATCGAACACAATCCGGGCACGCTGCTTGGCTTATTTTTAGCGGCTAATGCGCTCAAGGGTTATGACCAACTAGTCTTTCACTTTTCCCCCAAACTTAAAACGCTAGGGCTTTGGCTTGAGCAATTGATCGCAGAATCTTTGGGCAAGCAGCAAAACGGTATCGTGCCGATTACTGAAGGAAACATTGATCACTTGGCTCTGCCTAAAGCCATGCACTGCGTTTTAGAACTGGCAGGCGATCCCATTTTGTCGAGCACCAAGGAAGCCTTGAAAAAAGCTCAAGTTGCCGTCGTTTACCTCGACATGCCAGAACTTTATGCGCTCGGTGCCGAGATGTTTCGCTGGCAAATAGCGGTGAGTAGTGCGGGAAGCGTGTTAAAGCTTAATCCTTTTGATCAGCCCGATGTTGAGAAGAGTAAGCTTTCAGCCGCTTTAATCCTCAAACAAATGAGCGAAAAGAAATTTGTAGCCCCTCAAGGTCCGTGCTTTTCATCATCCGCTCTCGATATTTTTGCCCATGGATCAGATAAAGAAACTATAAATATTTTGGCAAGTTTTTTTTCTGCCATAAAAAATGGCGATTATTGCGGCATATTATCCTATCTTGATGAAACTGATAAAAATCTTTCATTATTGCAATCATTGGTATTACAGATTAGCCAACGTTCAGTACCTACCCTCTTGGAAAGCGGCCCACGCTACCTTCATTCGGTGGGCCAGCTCTTTAAGGGCGGTAAAAACAATGGCCATTTTATTCTGATTACCGGCACTTATGATGCTGATTTAACAAGTGATTTGGGACTTAGTTTTAAAGATATTCATCTCAGCCAGGCCTTCGGAGACTACCAAGCCATGCTAGATGAAGGACGCCACATTTTACACATCCATTTAAAAGATATAGTTGTGGGCTTTAGGGAATTATTGGCATTAAGCAAACATATGTAAGAGGAATACGGCATGCAAATAGCAATCATTGGACTTGGTCGCATGGGGCAAAATATGGCCAAGCGGCTCATGAGCGATGGTCACGAAATCGTCGCCTATGATCAATCACCGGCAGCAAGAGCTGAGATGGCCAAGCTGGGCGTGTCTACTCCTGAGTCATTGCCCGAGCTAAAGACCTTGTTAAAAAGCCCGCGAATTGCGTGGCTAATGGTGCCTCACGGCGATCCTGTCGACCAGGTTATCGCTACCTTGAGTGGCATATTTAGCAAGAACGATGTGATTATCGATGGCGGCAATTCCAATTTTCTCGAATCCATCAAACGCGGCGACAAACTTAAAGAGAAAGGCATTCATTTCCTCGATATCGGGGTGAGTGGCGGCGTCTTTGGACTAGAACGAGGCTATTGCTTGATGGCAGGCGGGGATGCCAAAGCTTTTAATCACATTGAACCGATTTTAAAAAGTTTGGCGCCGGGTGAAGAGGCCGCTTCAAAAACCAAAAGCCGCACCACTAACGCCTCCCCTGCCCATCTAGGCTATTATTATTGCGGCAAAAGCGGTTCGGGCCATTATGTCAAAATGATTCACAATGCCATTGAATACGGCATGATGCAGTCCTATGCCGAAGGTTTAGAACTGCTCAAAAACGCCAACGTCGAGCATCTGCCCAAAGCCCAGCAATTTGATTTTGACCTCAAAGAAATTACCGAGCTTTGGCGACGAGGATCAGTGGTTGGATCATGGCTCTTAGATTTAATTGCTAATGCTTTGCATAAAGATCCAACCCTGGATGCCTTTAGCGGCCAAGTAAGCGATTCTGGTGAGGGCCGCTGGGCTTTGATTGAAGCCATTAAACAAAATACGCCCGCGCCTAATCTCGCGAATTCTCTCTTCACTCGCTTTCGCTCCCGACAACAGAAGCCTTTTGCAGAAAAATCTCTCTCCGCCTTGCGCAAAGAATTCGGCGGGCACAGTGAACATCAGGATTAAATTATGAATGATAAAAAATGTTATGTCGGCACCAAGGGAAAGCCTGCCCCTGATTGCGTGATGGTTATTTTTGGCGCCGGTGGCGATTTAACCAGCCGCCTTCTCTTGCCGACGCTGTGCCATTTGGGCGGCGCGCAACTTCTGCCCCATAATTTCAATGTGGTAGGCGTCGCCGGCCACGATTATAACGACGAAAGCTTTCGTGATTATTTACTCCACGACATCGCCGAAAAAGTTCATAACTGCGAAGCGGCTGACTTTGGTAAAACCTTGTCAAGCAAGGTTCACTATGTCCAAGGTCGCTTTGAAAATATCACTACTTTTGAGGCCCTGAAAAGGCGCTTAGAAGATATGGCTAAAAAAGAGAAAGCCAGCACTAATTATATATTTTATTTAGCGACGCCACCAAGCACGTTTTTACCTATCATTAAAGCGTTGCATAGTTTAGGATTATTTGATCAAGAAGAGGGTTTTCGCCGCGTCATTATCGAAAAACCTTTTGGTCACGATCTAGAGTCGGCCATTGAGCTCAATCAATCAATTTTGGAGCTGATCAGCGAGCATCAAGTCTTTCGGATCGACCATTATTTGGGCAAAGAAACCGTACAAAATTTATTGGCTTTTCGGTTCGCCAACGGCATCTTTGAACCAATTTGGAATCACCACTATATCGACCATGTGCAGATCAGCGTGGCCGAAAATTCCGGTGTGGGCCTCAGAGGCAACTATTATGATCATGCTGGCGCTTTGCGGGATATGGTGCCTAACCATCTCTTCCAGCTCTTAAGTTTGATTGCCATGGAACCTCCTATTTCTTTTGAATCCCGCGCGGTTCGCGACGAGAAAGCGAAACTTTTACGTTCTATTAAACTTTTCGCCCCCGAGGAAGTGCTTACCCATGCGGTGCGGGCTCAATATGACGCCGGAGAAATCAATAATAAAACAGTGCGAGGCTATATTGAAGAAGAACGGGTGCCAAAAAATTCCAACACTGAAACCTATGTCGCTATGAAATTGCTGATCGACAATTGGCGCTGGGCCGATGTGCCTTTTTATATTCGCACCGGCAAGCGGCTGAAAAAACGCGTCACTGAAATTGCTATCCAGTTTAAAAAAGCCCCCTCTATTATGTTTCAAAAAACCCGTACCGAAGAGCTGTCGCCTAATTTATTGGTCATTCATATTCAACCCGAAGAAGGCATTTCTTTACGCTTTGGCGCCAAAGTTCCCGGGCCCACGGTTCGCATTGGCGACGTCAACATGCGCTTTCAATACAAAGATTATTTCGGCCTAAAATCAGGCACCGGCTATGAGACCCTCCTCTACGATTGCATGCTCGGCGACAGCACACTTTATCAACGCGCCGACATGGTAGAAACCGGATGGCGCGTGGTGCAGCCTATTCTCGACGTATGGAGCGCCATCAGGCCTAAAAGTTTCCCCACCTATGAGGCGGGATCAGCGGGCCCGGTGGAAGCGGATCGCTTGCTTGAGAAGGATGGGCGTGCGTGGCGAAATATGACGGAGTGAATTCTCCCTTTGAGAGACTGGCGATAAACGCTAAACTTTCATACCTGTCATCGTGCTTGACACGAGGATCCATCGAATTGGCACTGTGCTTGGATCTTCGGGTCAAGCCGGCGTTGTTGCATAAATGGTGACCGTTTTACCTCAACAACTCCTCGCCCGCTT
>CAYJDW010000056.1:0-3489 GCA_964368985.1 uncultured Myxococcales bacterium
AATAAGAGATTTATAGGTTTGAACACTTAATTTAGCTGATACATTGCTATTGTCGATTACATCAAATAAATTATATATAATGCCTTTTTTCAAGGTGTTTTTTTCTTCTAATATAGTAATGACTTGGTTAAAATTTTTCGTTGATGAAATTCTTAAATCTTTAATGAATTCAAAAATTTTACTAAATTTAAAATTTGATAAATCTATTTGTTTTATTTGGTTGTGACTAAAAAATTCTACGTTAACTTTGATAGGATTTATAGCATAATTAATGATTTCAGCATTTTCATTATAGGAAGAATAATCATAACTTCCGTTATTATACTCAGATTTAGGACTATAGTTTTCTATAATGCTTCTGATTTCCGGATGAAGATAATTAATATTAGTTTTTTTGCTTTTTTCTACTTGAGAAAGATAGATATTTTTTATTGCTGAATAATTAATTAAAGAATCAATATTTTCTTTAATTGGGAGAGCAATATGATTAACACCAAGCTGTTTTTTAGCTTGTTCTAAACCCATAAAAATTATTTTAGTATCACTTGAACTGACCCTTTTGCCTGCAATAGTAATCACATACAGAGCTTTTTCGCCATTTTCTAGCTCAACCAAGGTAGCCGTAACGTAGCCTTTAATAGCTTTATTTTTTTGGTCAGGGCCATAAATAAAAAACACCATTTCATCGGGATAATTAGGATAGGGAAATGAGAGCTGGCTTGAGCAATCACCTCCGACAGTCCCACGAAAAATGCCAACTTCAGGAGGAACTTGTTCGAGCATAATCCCCTTTGTTATGAGCTTTTGCTTATTATCGGTTTGTGAGGCATAAAAGTGTATTTTTTTATGGATAGGCTCAAGAAGCACGCGAGCTTTTTTATCTTCTGAAGAAGCATTAAGTATCTTACAAAGAAGAGGAAGTAATGCATCATTTTTGTCATTTAGATAAATTAAAGTTTCACTCGGTAAAAGATTTAGATAATCTTGTACTTCTTGCCAATTAGAATTAGCCCACTCTCGATTAGGAGCGCTGTACATAGTAGCTCCAAGCAAAAGCATCCTTTGGAGTTTTTCCCTATCAATGAGGTTTTTTATTATGAAGATTATTTCTTCTTCAAGAGGTAGACCAGGTAAGCTAACTTGGTTAATAGGAGCGCTGATTTTTGAGTAATTATCTTTAATACATTGAAATTTATCGGTAATAGTGTGTTCTTTTTTGCATTGCTGTATAATATCGTTTGCATGCTTAAATGTTTTAATGTTGGATTTATATGATTTATCTCTCTTAAATCTTCCAATATTATTAATTACAGTCAATGGATCTAAACTAAAATCTGTTGAAATAGCTAAATTTTTAAGGGATTTTAAAAATATATCAGGTGAACTATATTCATGGCTATAGTGCTCAAAATTGGTGAATAACTCTTGTTTCCATTGCTCGACAGCCTCAGCTTTAATGGTAATCTCCTCCATTAATATGCCTTCTTTGGGAGGAGTAATCTGAAGTTTGTAATAGAGTTTTTTCTTGAACAGCTCGTCAAATTGTGGATGCTTTTTTAAAAGAGCCAGCAGCTCTTGTTCATTTTCTAAAAGAGTAAAAAGATCGGTATCATAGGTGACAGCATCAGAAAAAAGATTGGGGATTATTTCTTTTATTTGTAGCAAAAAACTTAGCTTTTGCTCCAGGGTATCGAGGGGAGGAAGCGCAAAAGCTAAAGCAAGCGAGTGACCCAGCAAGAAACTACCAACAGTAATAATTTTATTAAACGCATTCATTTATCGCATCTTTAATTGTGTATATTATTCACAGTTAAAATATGCTGTAAAAATGCATAAAGCAATGCCCGTGTGGCTCAGATCAATAGGCCCCTATCGCCTTAAATCGATGCTGCAGAGCACATGCCCAACAGTGGTTGTTTTCCAGTAAGCCATTGCATTCTAGGGCCTAGGTCGTTTAAGCGAACGATTGGGCCCATTTATCAATTTGGCTGCATCTAAAATGCCGCTGAATCAGCAACTCGCTCAGGATGAGGGCGGACGGCGACCACTGATCAAGTAGAATGCTAATGAAATTATAAAGAGTACAATGAAAATAAAAAATATAATTTTGGCAACGCCAGCAGTAGCTGCCGCGATACCGGTGAAACCAAATATGGCTGCGACTAAAGAAATAATAAATAATGTAATGGCCAAACTTAACATATGGACCTCTATTAAATGACTTAGCCCATTTTTATATGAAACTAAGTCTCTCTATGAAACCCGGATTTTAATATCTCGGGTCGTTACCAATCAGACTAACTCTTATTAACGAGCTGAGGGATTGCGTGGATTAGGCTCCGATTCTGGAGCACGGCGAGATGGATTTTGGTCTTTGCGTGGACCTTCTGGTGATAATGGTTCTTCTCTTTTTGGATCACGGGGCTGAAAGGGCTTTTCACGCGGTTCTCTGTCAGGATTATTAGGTCTTGGATTTTGGTTTTGATTTTGATTTGCCATTTAAATTACCTCTTCTTACTATTTATTTAATAATTTACATTATTTAATAATTTACATAACTATTAACTAGCTCACTATACTTAATAAAAAATTATTATTTTGCACGGATTTGATCTATCCTTAAATCATCACAAATAATTTGTTTAGCCAGATCCAATGCTTAGGATTCCTTGGCTTATTTGGAGCGAAGGAAAATATGGAAACCTTGGATAAGATAAATCGTAGTTCAGGTGCAACTCAGACTTGTTGGGACTTTGATAGCCGCATGCTAAAGTGCCCACCGCTATCCTCGGATATTCGCGTAGATGTCGCGGTGATCGGTGCAGGGATTACTGGCCTTAGTTGCGCATATGCTCTTTTGCAAACAGGGAAATCGGTTGCTGTGCTCGAGGATGGCACCATTGGAAGCGGGGAAACAGGGCGCAGCTCGGCGCACCTTTGTTGTTATACCGACGATTATTTTAGCAAACTCAAAAATCGCTTCGGCCTTGAAAATTCACGCCTTGTTGCGGACAGCCATATACAGGCCATAAATGACTTCGAGAAAATTATTAAAAAGGAAGCAATAGACTGCGATTTTAAGAGGGTTAGCGGCTACCTTTTTCCTGGTTCAGCCGACTTAAGCCTTCTTGAAGAGGAGGCAAAAGTTTTAGCCGAAATGGGAAATCTCGCCTTTGAATGGGTAGATCGAGCCCCTTTTAAGAATTTTGATTCGGGACCAAGTCTAAAATTCCCTCACCAAGCACAATTTCATCCCATCAAATATTTGCATGGACTTGCGAAGGCAATTTTAAGAGATGGGGGTCAAATTTTTGAAGCCACCCATGCCGCCATCTTGAAAGATGGAAATCCCTGCTCCATCTTGACCTCGAGAGGTCCTCGCGTTGCTGCCACGGACATTATCGTAGCGACCAATTCACCGATTAATAATCGGTTGCTGGTTCAGACCAAACAGGCTCAATATCGAACTTATGTAATTGGTGTTTTAGT
>CAYJDW010000056.1:3499-17297 GCA_964368985.1 uncultured Myxococcales bacterium
CAACTCGAAGAGGCGCTTTATTGGGATACGCTTCAGCCCTACCATTATATCCGGGTGCTCCCCTCGACCGACCCTGATTCCGACTACCTGCTTATCGGTGGCGAAGACCACAAAGCGGGCCAAAATCCCACTCCTAAAAAAGCTTTCTCTGCCCTTCGCAAATGGACAGCGAAGCGATTTCCGGTCCATGAAATTGTGCGCGAGTGGTCAGGTCAAATCATCGAACCCATCGATGGTTTGCCTTTTTGCGGCAGAAATCCTCAAGATAACCATATCTATATTCACACCGGTGATTCAGGTGGCGGCCTGACCTATGCTGCCGTCGCGGCCTCCTTGCTTCCCCAGCTCATTCTCGGCAATAAATCTGCTCTCGAAAAACTATATGACCCCGGTCGTAGCATCGCGAGAGCACCAGCAAAATTCTTCCAAGAAAGCGGTAATATGATAGCGCAATATGGGGACTGGTTTAAACCGCTCGAATCAAAAGCAAAGAGGCTTTCAGTCAATGAAGGAACCCTCATAAGAAAGGGATTAAGTATAGAGGCCGTTTATAAAGATGCTAAGGGCGAGGTGCATTGCATGTCGGCCGTTTGTCCTCATATGGGAGGTATTGTGCGGTGGAATTCCTTGGAAAAAACCTGGGACTGTCCCTGCCATGGATCGCGTTTTAGTGGCGAAGGCGAGGTCCTTAATGGCCCAGCAAATAGCGACCTTAGGAAACTTAAACAATAAAGAAAGCTAATAAATTCACCACATGTGGATAGCACCCTTCCCATGAAGGGCATCACTCACTTGTGGCGAATCAAACTTATTTAACTTTTTTATTCTCAGAAAGTTGCTCAAGCATTTCGTCAACGCCCGACATCTTATGCCATTGGGGACGAGAAAGAAGCCAAGCAACCAGTCCTAAAGGAATTAACAAATAGACGAAACCAAGAATCAATAAGACCAAAGCTTTCGTATCAGGCTCCCAGGGCAAATAAAGAAACAATGCGACATGCACAATTAAAAAGCCTGATAGCACCAGCATCAGGCAAATCAGGGCTAATAAACCCCTAACGAAGAAACCTCGAAATCGCTCGACAGCATGAATGTAAAACACGAGACAGTGGCTCTTGACAGAATGACAGAGCAAATCAAAGACGTGTTTGAGACCGCCGAGCAACAGGAGATCCATAATAAATTTCATCTTATTTCACCGTTTCTAGTGTCGACGAAAGAGTATGCCCAGCAAAAAACCACCCAAAGCCGCGCCGCCAATATAATGCCAAGGCTTTTCATGTACCGAATCATCGATGCTATGAACGGTGTCGTTCATTTTTTCGACCGCTTCTTTTTTAGCTTCTTTCAAAGAGTCATACATATTTGAAACCAAATCGATGAGTTCAACTTCTTTTTCCGTTCTCGAATCCTTGAGACGGCTCAAAGCTGCTTGTATCTTGTCATTTACTACTTTATGTCTCACCATTTTATTCTCCTTTATGAAATATACTCTTTATAAGAGATGTCGTTTATATCTGTTAATTATAATTAATTATAACACACACATGTAAAGCGCATTAATAACGCTTCACTGATATAACCAACACCCGTAATATATACAGCAAAAAAACAAAGACAAGGCAAAATCGAGGATAATTCATTGGTATCATTTAACAATTTAGGAGATGGGGTAAATTACTCAGGCCTCATCAGCTTTTACTTATGGTCCTTTTTTAGCCATTCATTCAATTTTTTCGAAATCGCTTCGCTTAAATTATCCCAGCCATTTCCCACGAGCTTTTCTACGTCATGAAGTTCTCTTTCCAGATAATCTACTTTTTCTCGAACGGCCCCTTTTGTATCCGCTTTTAGTTCCGCAAGTTTGGCTTGAAGTTCCAGTTTTTTTGCGGTGATGCGGTCCTTAAGCTCTGATTTTTGTTCTATCATAATCTCATCCTAACTTATCGATTTCACATGACGATAAGCTTATTAAAATATACTTTTTCTTTCGACGTTATTATAATACTAAATCTCAAGATCAAAAAATCTTAACTCTTAGAAAAAGTGGAAAATATGAACAAAAACACCAATCTAAACTATAAAATAATTCTTCTTTCTCTCTGTGGATTATTAATGACATCACTTGCTTGCGAAAAAGGATGCAAGTTTGCCAATGAAAAATTTCAAGACACGAAAGGCGAAGTAAAAGACGAGGCTAATTTTTAAGGAACAACAAGCTAATAAAAATGGTTGAGAGATGGAACCTTATTTTTTGGATGGAAAAACAAATGGCGAAGCTACTCTTCCTAAGTTTTTTATTTTCTGGTTTTTTTGCAGTGAACAGTTTTGCTTATAGTAAAAATTTAAGCCACTTTGCGGCTAAAAAATTTAAGCCCAGCGCTGCTTGGAAAACTAGCTTCGCTAATTTGTCTGAGAGCGCAGAAAGTGGAAATATCAAAGCTCAGTATTTCTTGGGAAGACATTATTTGGAGCTGAATCCGGCGATCAAAAACAATCGCATTCGTGCAAAGAAATGGTTGAAAAAGGCGTTTACAGGCGGCTATGCCCCTGCCGGATTTGAGCTGAGCCTTTCTTTAATTAACCAGGGTCCGAAAGAGCGCGCCGAAGCAGTAAAATTATTGGAGAGCCCAGCGCTTCGGGACGAGCCATTTTCTCAATACCTATTGAGCGATATTTATTACCAACGAGCTCGCAATTTGGAAAAAGAAGCCGGCAAGCAAGGAATTGATTGGGCAGCTTATATTGCACACGAAAGTAATATATTAAATCCGGACAGAGAAGCCCTTAATGAAATGATTAGCCATGAGTTTCTAAAAAAAGAATAAATGGATCAAAATGATAATTTGGTTTGTAAACTCCTAAACTAGCAACTAATTATTTTCTTTCATAAACTTGCACAACCATGTTTCTGGTTGATAGATAAGCTTTATGAATACACTAATAAAACAAAATATAATAATCTTAATTCTGGCTTTAATCGGACTTTCAAAAGTGACAATGGGAGCGGATCCAAAAGTCTCGATTAGACTTTACTGTTTTTATATCCCCAAGGCCATGTTGAGCGCGACTCCTAAGGAGCAAATAAGCTCGGCCAAATATGAGAAACTGATGGGACCTACCGGATCGAGAAAGTTTCTGGCAACGAGCAAACCAACTACCTATGAATTAACTGAAGAGGAATACCTAACGGGATTTGAGGAATGCCAAACATTCGTGAAGGATAAAGGACAGGTTCTAGATCTTAAAGGCACAGATGCCTCTTGGCCGGAAACACTTAGCCGTTTTTCTAGAGTCATTATGCAGGGAAAGGATGAGACTGTCCTCTTATCTCTAGATGATCCTGAGGTAATAAAAAATCTCGGCATCGAAGGTGTTTTTAAGCAAAATATTGAATCGGTTATTCAAGAAAATCCTGGATTGTTGAGAAATTTGGCCAAGTCTATCGCCAATAATCCACTCGCTCAGGCTGCAAAAAGCGCTGCTACCAGCGAATATACTGGCATGGCATTAGCTGTAGCGGGGACGCTTGCCGCTGCTTGGTTCGCTCCGGCCTATGTCGCGGCTGCCGTGGAACTTTTGTATCCGGTGGTTTACGGCGCACTTTTTGGCGTTCCTTCGAAATTCGGGCTTTCCTATTGGATGGTTTATTATCCTGGCAAAATGCACGCAGTGGCTTGGGCATATAACAATGCCGCATTGATCACTACTCTTACGGGGGCGGCACTAGGTGTAGGATATAAATGGCTAACAGGCGGCTCGAGCAAAGAAGAAATTAAGGCTGGGATTCAGAAAGCGGCTGACGATTTGAAATCCAAAGAAGTTCCGGCTACCTAATTGACAAGTATAATGCTCTCTCAGGCAGAAATGAACTTGAGAGAGCATTGTCGTGTTTTGAGCTATTGTCAGATAATTTTCTGATGGCTATAGCCTTCCTCAAATGGGAGGGAATAGAAAAAATCATGAGGAAAAAGATCGGTATTATAGGGGGAGCAGGTCCCATGGCAAGCTGCCTTTTTTATAAAGAACTGATCCAAGAATTTCAGGTCACTTACCAGTGCAAAGATGATCAAGATTTTCCCGAGATTTTATTAATAAACTACCCCTTTAGTCCAATGATTTCATTGAACGATATTAAAACCAACAAAAATGCTCTTATTAATGAACTGCAACGCTGTTTTGATAACCTCATCAAGCAGGATTGTGAAATTATTGCTATTGCTTGCAATACATTACACACATTACTAAATCATCTATCCATTCCTAAACATATTTGCTTGCGTATTGATGATGTAATTTTTCAATCGATCGAGAAAGAAGGCTTAAAAAAAATCGCTCTGCTCTGCACTGATACCACTTCTTCGCTAGCCTTATATCAGTCTAGAAATAACTATTATTCGTTGGTTGAAAATATTGATCAAAAAATCATAAGCAGCATTATCGATCAGGTGTTGACTGGTAATACAAGTGCTCAACTAGCGCAGGAATTATGCCAATACATTAAGAAACTCCACAGTGAGCAGGCATTTGATGGCATTGTGATGGGCTGCACTGAATTCTCATTGCTTTACGATGATTGTCTTTTATGGATGCAAAAGGAACTTCCCCAAGTGAAGGTGCTCGATAGCACCCGCTTGTTGGCCAAAGAACTGGCGGTAGCGTCGTCATTGCTGTGACGATAAATGCGGGCCTTGTGCTCTCTCGAAATCAGTTCATGCAACAACGTCTAATTTCCCATAACGTGCCTGCATCTTTTCCTTCCAACTCAGGTGTTTCCCCGTGCTTGGTTTTTCGACCATCGTTATGCACCCTGCCACCGGGCAAATGAGTTCGCATAGATTACAGCCCACACATTCATGCTCATCGACAAATGGTTTAAGCCGAGCAGAATTTTCCTCGAAAAATATTTGCTCTGGGGCATGGGGGTGGCCTAATTGGCGTGCAGATTTTGAGCTCATGCCAGGTAAATAAATGCACTGGTGGGACCCATCGAGACATGCTACATAACATTTATTACAACCGATGCAGGTCTCTTCATTAATTTTTGCCACTATTTTATAGCTAAGATCCAAATCTCCCCATTCTTTGAAAGCACCGACAGCGCGCCCTCTCAGCTGACTCACAGAGCTCATATTATGTTGAGCGAGATAATTTTTTAGGCCGTCGATCATGTCTTCGACAATGCGGTAGCCATGATGCATTACGGCTGTACATACTTGCACCGAGGTCGCGCCCAATGCAATAAATTCCGCAGCATCGCGCCAATCAGACACACCACCGATACCGGAAAATGTAGTGTCTTTAATCTTGGGATGCCTTGCTAAAGAGGCCAACATGTGAAGCGCAATGGGTTTTACAGCGGGGCCACAATAACCGCCATTCGTGGAAAGATTTGCCACTCTCGGTAATGGTACCAAGAGGTCTAAATCCACGCCGATAATACTTTTTATGGTGTTGATCAAAGAAATCGCCGGGGCGCCGCCTTTTACCGCTGCCAAACCGGATTCTACGATGTCGGTAATATTGGGCGTTAATTTAACAATCACCGGGACTGCGGAATAGTCCACCGCCCACGACGTGATTTCTTGTACTACCTCGGGCTCCGAGCCCACGGCTGACCCCATGCCGCGCTCGCACATACCGTGCGGGCAGCCGAAATTTAATTCCAGTAAATCGGCTCCGGCATCAAGCGAACGCTTGATAATATCGCGCCATTCGTCGCGGGTTTCTACCATCAAAGAAACGATGATGGTGTTGTTCGGATAGCGTTTTTTAACATCTCTTATCTCTTTAAAATTAACGCTGAGTGGACGGTCGGTAATGAGTTCAATATTGTTAAGTCCCATCATACGCTTGCCGTCGTAGCCCACGGCCCCAAAGCGGCTTGAAACATTCTCAATGGGAATACCGAGCGTTTTCCACACCGCCCCGCCCCAACCATGGTCAAAGGCACGCATGATTTGGTCACCCGTATTAGTTGGCGGCGCTGAAGCGAGCCAAAAAGGATTGGGGCTTTTGACCCCACAAAAATCGATGGAAATATCGGGTGTCATGATTCGTTCCTGAATAATTTATGTTGCAAGATGCTCAAGCATGGATCGGACCGCTATTTTGGCCTCGGCCACAGCGTTAACGACCTCTTTCCCACCGTTAACCGCATCTCCCCCGCTCCACACTTTAGGATTGCCAGTGCGATAATCCGCGTCTACGACAATTAAAGAACGTGGGTCAAGTTCAATCTGAGGGAAAAATTTAGCGACCTTAGTTCCGCCGCTTTGCCCGACTGCCATCACCATCAAATCACTTTCGATCTCTTGATCGGATTGGTCGCTAATGAATGAGCTCAGCTTTCCATTGGTACTATTAATTTTTTTCACTTGTATATTGGGAAAAAAATGTAAGCCCGATTTTCGGGCCCCGGCCATTTCATGGGCATAGCCGCTCATGCTGCTTTCACTCCCTCGATAAAGCATAGCCACATAGGGCACCCCTAAAAGACAAAGCTCGTGAGCAATATCGATACCGGTGTTTCCGCCGCCAATGACATGGGCCCGCTCGATGCCATTCAAATTAAAGTTTGGATCAATTTTAATTTTTTCAATCAATGCCGTCGCGCCATAGACGCCGGCACTCTCGCTGCCCGGCATCGTCAATAGTCGATCTTCTCCTAAGCCTACACCTAAAAAAACCGCATCGAAATCTTTAAGAATTTCTTGAGCCTTGGTTTCATCTATTTCGATGCCCAAACGAAACTCAATCCCTAGGCCCTGCAACCAATTTATTTCATCAAGAGCTTCTTGATGCTTGAGTTTATAAGGAGCAATTCCATAGGAATTAATTCCTCCTGCAAATGAGCGCTTGTCAAAAATAATACTTTGGTGCCCTTCTAAAGCCAGCAAGCTCGCCGCCGCAAGGGATGCGGCCCCTGCCCCAATCAATGCCACCCGCTTCCCGCTTGCTAATTTTTTAGGCCCTAAAAGTTCTTCAGGAGCAAGTTTTTGTCGTGTGTTTTCAGTGGCAAAACGCTGCAGCCGACCAATGGCGATTGGGGTCTCCCCCAAATGGTTGAGCACGCATGAACCAGCGCATAAAACTTCTACCGGACATACTTTAGAGCATGAATCTCCGAGAATATTGGCGGAGAATATGGTTTTGGCTGCAGAAACGGTATTTGAATGAGCAATTTTTCGGATGAAAGTGGGAATATCAATGGTGGTAGGACATGCTTTAACGCACGGAGGATCATAGCAATAAAGGCAGCGCTGAGCCTCAGCAATAGCCTCGCGATCACCAAACAATTTATGCTTTTCAACGATATTATTTTCAAGAACACTTAGTGGCATTTTAGTCGCTCCGCCTTGCTAAACGAACCGCCCGCGCTTTTTATTCCTTTTATTTTAAGAAATAATTTGTCGGTAGCTTGTGCCAGTGTTTTTATTTTTTAGGCGGCGATGTAAATAAGAAGCACCGAGGATTGTACGACGCGGTAACGGCGTATTTGTCGAAGCAAATCATGGAAAATCTATCGTACGATACCGTGATTAGATATTTCGATGACGAATCAATTGATGTTGCTTCCGAAAAGAAACTAAACCCAGTTCCCCACTCCTTGGGAACTAATTTTGGCTATTGCTCAAAATGTATGAAAGCCGCCGTGGAACTCGCGCAAAACTTTGAAGACCAATCAGAAAACACACCCATTGAGGCGCTGGATTAACCTTTGCCGTAGTCCTTAAACCCAGTGAGGGCGGTGATCCCTACAAAATAGAGCTGGTTCGAAAGCCGGTTCTGGTTGATGATTTATTTTTTGATAACGTTTTTGCCTTGATGTCGATGACGTATCATGATGGCCGTCATGCTTTTTCGGTTTCGCCGTCGTTAGCTCAGTTGGCTCAAAGAAGCCCAGATGCACTGCTCCACTCAGAGGTCGTGACCTGGGAGCAAAAACTGAAAGCGGCGTGCGATGAGGTTTTGGGGGCTAAGTATTCTTTTTCGGGAATACAAAAACTGGCGTGGGTTGATCTTCACACGGGAAAACCAAGCTTTAATAATCCACCTGCTGCGTCTTCAGGAACGGGGCAGGGTGCCATTCAAGTTTTTGATCCTTTCACGGGCCCTGAACTCAAGTTTTCCGACGCTGCATTTCCTGGACATCGTGTGGCCACGAACGCTCATTTAGATGTAGTAGCGTCGATAAAGGCCAAAGAGCCGGTCTATGGCTTCTTAAAGCCTCTGCAAGAACTCAAAACCGAGCTTTCGCAAGCCGAGATCAAATTAAATTTTGAAGCCATGATTGATCCAAAACATGGCCGCCGCACAGTACTATTGGCGCATTTACATGAAGTCATTTCCGCGGGACGCCCGGCTAGCCGCAAAAATGAAAAACTATTCAAGATCGAAGATTGGCTTCAAGCTGATTCGAATTGGCGTCGAGACTCACACAGTAGTTCCGATACCACCCTAGACTAAGGGAATCGCTGAGGTTGCTGCGAGCGAAACGCTACAACTACTTGGCAAAGACCTCACCGACTTGCTTTTAGATTTTCGCTATAAAATGACCTGTCCGGGCCTCGTGGAAAATCAGCGACGTGAGCGTTATATGGAAGATTTGTATATCAAAGAGGACTTTGACGAAGTGGCGTTGTGGTACCAATATTTGCGCACCTTTGATCATGCGCAAGACTTGGCCTTAGCTACCTTTCAAAAACCTGAAGCCTTGGTGAAGACGCCCGAAGAGTTCGTCAAAGGCAAGCATCCTGATTTGCCCACGCGTCATGAGCTGCAATTTTTAGTCGCTAATCTTGCAGCCGATACACCTCGTTGGAAAAAGCAGATGGCCGCCCTTCATGAGCAGGTAGTTCGTAATTATGGTGGCGTTGTTCCCACCAAAATTATGAATGAAGGTTGGGCCACCTTTCTTCAAGAATTCATGACGCCGCATTTGCCATGGACCTCCGATCACCATCTCGTTGAATACGCTAAACTTCGGTCGGCAGTCGCGTATCCTCAGCTTAGTAATCCGTATTGGCTTGGCCGCGAAGCGTGGCGAAGGGTGTACCAACGATTTCGTAGTGAGCAAGGTCTTGATCGAATGGCGGTAAGTTTTGACGCTGACAAAGCCTTTGTCGCCCATGCGCAGGAATTGATTGAGCAACATGATGATTTTACATTACGATGTAAAAGATGGCGTTCCCTTGATTGGCCGCACCGCGGTGCTTGCGCTCTATGTTCGCAGCCAGGTGTGGATGCGCGGGGTAAGTTTGACAACCATTGATTCAGGAGCTTGGCATCGTACTCGAGCAGAGCGAATGTCTACCTCAGCACGCGGCGCCATCCGAATTGAAGTAATGCCAAGCGGAGTGACTCGCGTCTATCAGATTAGTGACGACAAAAAATCGGAAACCTTGCATGAAGAACTGACAACCTTGTTTCAAAACTATGTGACTGCGTTTCAGGAAGAACTTAAGGGGATTGTTCACATTTGGGCGGTGCTAAAAACAATCCGGTGCCGGGCGATGTGTTTTGGGGGAATGCCGATGACCAAGGTCGCGACGGGCGTGGCAATGACGGCGATGACATCAACGAAGGAAATAAGCCAGGCCGCGGGAATGGTAATGACCCATCGGAAATCGAAATATCGCGTAAGCTCCTTGGAGAAATTATTGCCAGCGAAATAGAGCTTCCAAACCTGCGACCTAAACCAGGGCTTTCTGAAAAACAAGATACAGAATACGAAGGAAGTCGACGGGGCAATCGCGGTCTTCATCGCTGGACAAAGACTGCGCAGAAGGCCGTGTTTTTTCAAGCTGGACGAGAGCTTATGGAGGGAAGAGACCCCTTCGAAAAAGACGTCGTGGAGCTCATGCTTGAGGGGCTAAAAGTACTGCCGCGGTCGCAGTATGTTGTTGCCGAGGTGGAACCGATACCGTCGCCCGAGATGAATGCGGTGGTAGTTTTTTGGATGGACATGACCGGCAGCATGAGGGGCGAACCGATCAAAATGGCCAAGGAGTTCATGTTCTATTTGAAAGCGCTGCTCAGTGCCAAGTACAAAAACATAACATTTCGTTATGTTGGTTTTTCTGACTACGCCAAAAAATTCGACACTGAAGAAGCCTTCTTCAAAGAGTTTCTCGATGGCGGGACTGATTACCGAACCGGCACCCACATGACGCAACAAATTCTTGATGAGTATCCGAGTGCGCAGTTCGATAAATTCACTTTTGGGATCGGCGACGCGGAAGACTCAATCGGCGCGCAATCGGTGCTGGCACTTTCTGAAATGGTCAAACAAACAGAATACAGTGCATTTGTCAGAACGGTGCTTGAGCGCATGTATCCCAATCAAGATTTCCTTGCTGGCATGAAAAGGTTGCAAGACGAGCAAAAAGGTTATTTTGGGTACGCCGAATTGAGCTCCATCGACCACGGTCTCGACGCTATTCGCGCCTTGCTTGGGAAAGGTAATAAAAGCGAGCTTAAGCCAAGATGATGGGCAAGAGTGCATGGTAATCGAGGGTACAATAACGAGCAGGTAGAGGGATCGCTGTGCCCTTCCCCTTTAAAAAGTGGGAATTATCGTTCGCTTCGCTCTCTTTTTCTAATGCTCGTGACATCCTCCATCCAATGAATTGGATGGCATCCCGTAGTTAGAACGCTTGTTCTGTAATCAACCGATATACAGAACGTTGAGGTTTGAACGAGAAAGGAGCAAGCTCCAATCTTGAACTACTGGCAGATAATATATCTGGCAGGCGCGGCCACAGCGCTGGTTCAAATTTTTTAACGAAGTTTAAGCAAGAATGATGGTCCCTCGGGAAAGTATAGTTGCAATTATCGCAAACAAAGACTCTTTTCTGCGGTGATAGGCCCTTTTCATGTATAAAATCACATTTCGAACATGTTCTTGTACTTCCTCTTTCATCGAATTTTTCTACCATTTGCCCTACCATTTTTGCTTTATATGACAGGATTTCGATGAGTTTACCCAGAGGATCATTATTTTGAACAGCTCGATTTATGGTTTTGTTTACAAAATTAATGCCAGTATCAGCCAGCGTTTTTCGTTTGTCCCAATCGCCGATTTTGAAAGCTTTAACATCAGGATGCTGTTTAATGATTTCATTCGCCAGGTTATGCAAATAGGTCTTGGTACGGCTCGTGATCTTTGAAAAAAGTGCGTTTATTCTTTTAGTCAACCTACGAAATGCTTGAGAGTTGCGATTCTTTTTTTGGTCTCGACGAGATTTTAAACTATCGATTAATTTATATGTTGAAATATTTATTTTACGAAGTGGATTAAAATCATATTCAAAAAACTCACCAGTAGTTTTAATACCCGTCAAAGACGTTTTGCAACCTGGGTCAAAATATAATGCATGACCCGCTATTTTAAGCGGTTCTTCTTTTATCTCATAAGTCACATATACGTAATATTTATTTGAGGTCTTATCTTGCCCAACTTTAACTGTTTTCACACTATCATAACCAGCCTCAGGCACATTTAAAACAATCCAATCCTTACGAGACTTGCCATAAGCAAGATGCAATTGGCCAGGCTTACTGAAATCAAATGATGTTTTATTTTGCGAGTATTCTTGCGTGAAAAAATACTTACGTGATCGAAATTTCGGCGGTCTCACCTCTTTATCGCCCATTTTATGTTTAGTGAAAAACATTTTATAAGCTTGGTCAAGCGCAAACAAAACATTTTGCAATACCTGAGAAGAAGGCGCTTTAAACTCAGGAAAGTCTTTTTTCAAGGCTTTGAGCTCTCTCTTTTGGCTGAAAACGTTAATCTTCCCAAAACTCTTCTTATCGCGCCGTTGCTCAAGCGCAACATTGTAAACATTCGTGCACAACGAAGATACAGACCAAAGCTTATTAAGCGCCTCGGTGTTGATGTGAACTTGTATCTTCTTCGTTAAATGCATGACACTCCTTACGTTTATATGGTTAATCATGCGTGAATATTTTTCAAGCTTTTGTATTAGTTTTTTAAGAAAAAGATTCTCCATCTTGATATTTAGGATGGCCTCAATGACAAGCAAAAAAAGTAACTGGGTTTTTTGGATCAACATGTGTCTACAACGTGGGTTATCACATCGTATGGTCAACCAAATATCGAAAGAAGATTCTTGTTGATGAAGCTGATAATTAATTTTATGATATTATTATTATGGTGAGTTAGGGCTTATGAAAATTTTTTTAGCAGTATTATCAGCAGTTATTGCCGGGCTTATTTGTGGCCTAGTTATACATTTTGTTTTAAAACCAAAAGCACCTCACGAATATATAACCCTGACAGAAATTGCCGCCTATGCCGAAAGCTTGGCAGAATACCCAACTTCAGATGATAATAATTGGGCTGACCCGAGATTCCTTAAATACTATAAAACAAGACTTCCCCTGTGGCAGAGCAATTTTTTCAAGGCTTTTGGCTATAAACACCAGTCAGCTTGGAGCCCGAAATTTCTTTCTTCCCAACTAAAAAAACTCACAGCGAGAGAACAAGCTTTAAACGTTCAGGCCACAAAAATACTGCATCTAAAAGCTCATAACCCTAGCTCTGTCTTTATTTTTGGGGATGTGCATGGTGCTTTTCATTCCATGGTGCGAAATATTGCTTATTTAAAATCTCTTGGAATTATTTCTGAAGAACTAAAAATGATTGATAAAAATGCTTATTTAGTTTTTAACGGAAATTACATAGATAAATCCCCATACAACATAGACTCACTTATATTATTATCAATCTTGCTCGAACAAAATCCAGAACAAGTCATCTATATTGCAGGGAAGCATGAGAGAAATGGGTATTGGGAAAATGTCGGGTTAGGGCGCGAGTTAGCCAATCGCGGCAAACCATATTCCTCGCAGGAAATCCCCTTTCGCAACCAAATACGGGATTTTTTTAAAACCCTTCCAGAGGCATTATATTTAAGCGGCCAAAATGATAACAGCGACGCAATTCGTATAGCTTTTAATGAACGCAAAGATTTGAGCTTTGACGAAAAAAATATTGACCCCGCGCTTTTTGAACACAAAGAAATTTTAAAAGTCATCACGCTTAATAGTGAAGCAAGTATTCCTCAAGTTGATGTGCGAGTGAGCTTCCAGAGTGAAGACTGGCAAAAATCTAATCGTATAAAAAATGGCCTCGGATATTTAGATCAAGACTATGGTGCTAGCGCATGGGCGGTGCTTTCTTCGCCTACCACTATTCATAAAGAATTTCTTGGTTTTTACGATGATGCATTTGTAAAACTGGATTTATCAAAAAGCCTTAGCTCGGCCTCGCTCTCTCTCTTTCACCAAGATACGAGGTTATTAACAGGATATATTAAAGACCCTCCAATAAACCCTTTAACTGGATCAAAAATTACGCCAAATAATGAGGGGGGAAATTTCAAATTTCTGAGCCTAGCTTCCACGATGGCTTTGGAACGAGGCGCTCCCACTATTGGGCAAATGGCTAAGCGATCCCTTAATGTTGCGGTTAAACATTTTAATAACGATGATAATAATCCTATTAAAATAAGGCTCTATGTAGAGAATGATAACTATGTTCCTAATTTAGCAAGGCGTAATGTCGCAGGCTTTCTTAATGACAACATTAAATACTTAATTTTACCCGTGGGATCACCTACTATTTTATCCTACATAGATAGTCTTGATAAAAATGATTTCGCTATTTTGTACCCTTTAACTGGGTCTTTGCCGATTAGAAATAAAAAATATACTAATCTGGCTTTGTTTCGTGCAAGTTTGGATGATGAAGCAAAGGTTTTGATAAAAA
>CAYJDW010000057.1:0-17074 GCA_964368985.1 uncultured Myxococcales bacterium
GCCTTCCGGTAGGGTGGGCAAAATGAAAAAAAGCCGTTTATGCTTCCTATACTCTTTTTCTTTGCGGCAAATCACTTCTCAAATCTGAGGCTGTCTCTTTAAAGATAGAATGGATTTGGAAATTTCCTCGCTTTGCATATTCGAGAAGATCTTTTTCAATCGCTCACAGGATTGGTCGCGCGTTGATACCCGGCGATAAGCCACGATATTTTCTCCTTAGCCGAAGTAAGAAGGCCAGCACTGCTAAAGCAAGTGTTTGCCCTAAGTGCTACTGCTCCTGCTCAGATTGTTTCTCTCAATACGATGGTTAGATACCAAAATCATAAAGTATGGCTCTGCCATTGCTTCATCGTTTGGAGCCTATTATCTTGCGCCTAACAATTACTAAATTATTGAATGGATCCATGTATGAATCAAATATTTAAAAATCTTAGCCTAGTTTTAATTTCATTCACCCTTTGCTTTACCAGCTTTGGGATGGACGAAGGAATACTCAAAGCGGGTCATGGGCGACCTTCAAGCAAAGAGAAAAACCAACGAAAGCGTCAGAAAGTCGATTGTTCCATTCTCTCTGGTTCAGAGAGCGACTTTGACCAAAATCCCGTTGAGGAAGAAGAAGAGGCCCTAAAATCGCACTTGGCTCGCCAAGCTAAGGTGACCTATTTTCAGGATTTTCGTGAAAAGATGGAGAAAAAATTTTGCTATGCAGGAAGTGGCGTTGGTAAAATCCTCGACAAACTTGCAGCTTTATATCTCGATTGGCCCTCGGATAAGCCTGGAGTCTTTGTGATTGGTGCTACGACGGGCGTTGGGAAAAATACGCTCGCTAAGCACATTAGGGATTTTCTCGAAAGTGATCCTTTCCTGGATAGTGGCACTGCTAATGGCCGTTTCCAACTTATCAAAGACAGAAATAAGCGGATCTTGGGTGATGAAATTTTGAAAAATACCGGATCAAGCGTGCGCTTAAAAAAAGGCATTCACAAAGTTGTGGTAATCGATGAAATCCAAGCCATGCTCAAGGATAACGGTGCTTACAACGCAGTTAATGAATTGTGGTTTCATGCCTTCGGAGATGCAGAAATCAATATTGATATTGCAGGCACTCTTAACATGAAAAAAGCTTTCATCGTTAATGCGATAAAAAGACACTTTGGCATAAAAACTCAACTTAATTCTCTCAATTTAGAAATTATCAAACTCCAAGACAAATTAGATGAAGCAAAAAAGAAAGAACCTAACGATGGCATAGCCATTTCTTCGACCATCGGAACTCTTGAAAGAAAGAAAGAGGAGAGCCAAGCGGCGCTTTGTTCCATTGTCACTGACCTTACAGTTGAGTTGCGTCAACTTATGAGTGAAATTCCGAGTTTCTTTAGCGATGATGAAAAATTGAAATCAACTGAGATACTCGCACATTCCTTTTTGGACTCCGATGTTGCGACTATTGAACGCCGATTTAGCGATATGCCTAGCTATAAGAATCTCTACTTTGAACGCAACATCTATATTTTTCTTGGCAATCCAGCAAAAACGAACGATGAAATTCGCGACGAGATGAAACTCTCCCCAGTCCAGACAAGAGAAACTCTGCGCGCCCTTGCGAAAAAAAAACTCAGCGAAGAAACGGTGAGAAGCTGGTTTATATCCCACGCTCTCACGGGCCCCTATTATAACCTCAACCAATGCGGGTGGGACTCGCGGATACAGCATGTCTTTGCCATTTGTCCACCGGCATCGAAGCATCTCCCTTCGCTTATCAGTGCGAGTATAGAAGGTGATTTTTGCATTGGGCTTAGCGACAAGCTGCACGTTGCCGACGAAGTCCTGGACTTTTTTTTGCTGGAACTGAAAGATCCCACGAAGGATTTACGGTCGCTCTCCTGCTGCTACTCGCCAATCCTTACGAAAATGTTCACCAGTCTACGACTCAAGCTAGGAGCTAGCCATGAACCCCATTTTCGATTAGAAAAGCAGGAGGACGAACTCGTGCTTATGCTCGAAGCTGATCGAAACATTGAGGTAAGGCATGAGATCAAAACCAAGAAGCCTAAGAAAGAAGAACAGATTATTAAGGCTCAACCATCTTTGGAAGACGAGCGTGACCGTCAAAGAAAAGCGATTTACTCAGCATACTTTTATGCCTTTTACCATAGTTTTTTCACTCAACTCCCCGCTCAACTCTCTCGTGTTGGCGATGCAAAATTTGACGAATTTTATGAAGATTGCACGCCAGAATTTAATCTTACCAAAGAGCTCTCAATGCTGTCGTTGAATCTAGTACTCAAATATGTTGGCCTAGTACACTTCGCTGGTGAAACCGATCGTGTGTTCAAGAAAGAACGTGCCATGGATTCACTATTAAACATCTTAGAATATATTAAAGAGCTAAAAAATACCCACAGCAATAAAGAAATATATCTCATCATCAACAAGGCCCTAAACAAAGTGAATAGTAATTTCTCCTCTTTCTTCCGGAACTCGGGCATGTTCGAATTTATCAACACAAAGCTAATTGATAGACCCTTCAGCATGGCAGTTGAGGGCGATGAAGAGCAAAATGATGGCGCGCAAAATACTCCTCCGAACCTCGAAGAAATCGCCGACAGCATTTACGAAATTTTAATCAATTTTGATAATTCTGGGCAGGGTTTTAACGCGACGGTTGAACGCATCACTCAGACAGAGCCCTTCCAACAAATGTTTAGAGGCTTTTATGGAGAGTTTCTGAAATCGAAAAAACTCATCGTGAGTTTTGATAGCTCGGGAAATCCGAACCAGATTAGAGCGGCTGAAAGTCAATAGCTACTATGCCGGACTATTTTAGCATCACTATCTGTTAGAAGACATCATCCGCGAGACCAACGGTAAAAACTATGACCGCATGCGCACAACGCTTTTCTTCCATCACCGAAAGCATTTTTGTGACGACGACCCGTGAGGCACAAAAAACACGGGCCATTAATTTGGCCCAAGGCTTTCCAGATTTCAACGGCCCTTCAAGATTAATCGAGCGTATGCATGTCCACCTTGATCTAGGTCCCAACATTTCTCGGAGTTAGGAAAGGCCAGCGATGTAAAATGTACTCAGGAAAATCAAGATATAACGAAAACAACTTTTAATCTGAGTTTTACATTAGCCAACCGCCCTTTTCTCGTTAAATTTAGCCGAAGCTCTTCACTACTCGTGCAGCTCCTGGATAATATACTTATTCCGCTTAAGCTGGATTTTGTTTGGCCTAAACTATCAAGTCTAACTCCCTGATAAGCCAATTATTGTCACTGAGCAGTTGCCATAATATATTATCAAGCTGGCTGCGAGAAAGCGTAATTTTATGTAGTTCTGACCATTCGGTCGCTGAGCTGTCTCTTGGGTGGCAAAATTTACTATTATTTTAGGCCTATTTGAAGGTTGTTATTAGCTAAAAAATCACCTAAATAGAAGATGTTTTACGAGTATAAATCTTCTTAGTAAGTCATCAATAAAATCCTTTAAAATATCTTGACAGCTCATTTTGCTCAGCTATGAGTATAGGAAACATAAACCGGTTTTTTTCGCATTTACGTACCTACACTGTAATTTAATAAATATATTGAATTAAAAAGCGTATCTCTTTATTTGCCAAGCATTATGATTAAGCAATGGAAACACTGTATGAAATACTTTAAATCAGAACTCAATTTATCTAAAAGATCGCTATTGTTGCTTGCTTTCTTATGCCTTGGCAACAAGATTCATGCCACTGAAAACATGCAAAACTCAGAACAAACAAACTACTCCGCTTCTAATGAAAGATCGTTAACTACAGCGTGTACGATTGGGCAAACCTGCGAAGTTCTAAGATTAATTAAAGAAGAAAAAGTTAGCGTTAATTTTCAAGACCAACATAATAATAATTCAACGCCTTTACACACTGCATGCCAATTTGGAAAAATTGATGTTGTAAGAATGCTGCTGAAAAATAAGGCTAACCTAGCTATTCAAGACGAATTAGGAAACACAGCACTGCACAGGGTTTGCGACCGCAGTGATACAACCATTAATGCATCGCTGGCGGACGATGTTAAAACAACAAACGAAAAGATAAGGTACATGCTACAGCATGTGGTGGCCGATTCTCACCCAAACGCACGCCTTGAAATTATTAATATATTATTAAAGGAAGGTATTAAGCAGACAATATCAAATGATGTGGGAGAAATAGCCCTGCACATTGCGTGCTATTATGGCTCCACTCATATTGTTGAAACACTGCTAAACAAATATAAAAGCCCAGACAACGCTCCAAACGTAGATGGCAATACTCCTCTAAATCAATGCGAAAGCCTAGTCAACGCTCAAAATATAGATGGCAATACTCCTCTTCATTATGCAGCAGCGCTCGGATTTGACAAAATTATAAAACTGCTACTCGATTCAGGAGCAAGTATCAATATATCAGGTAAAGATCAGAACACTCCATTACACATGAGCTGCGAAAATGGAAGTTTAAAATCAGTTAAGTTACTGCTAGAGCGTGACGCCAATATCAACGCTGAAAATGCAGATGGTAAAAGACCAATTACCATAGCTGTTGAAGAAGAGCACCTAAAAGTTGTAACAGAATTAATCAAACATGGAGCAGAAACAAAATATGATATTGCTGGAAGAAACTATCCAAACAACGTCACCCATCAAAGCTCCACGGCTGATATCATTAGTATGCTGATGCACTGCAAAACGATTTCTGAAGAAGAAAAATACAGATTATTATGGAATTTTGCAATATCCAATAAATACCCAAAAATTGTAAATCTGTTGCTTAAAAATATTTCACTAGAAACATGGAAAATGTATGGCTTTCCTGAGAAAAAAATCATCCAAGAATGCAACTCAGAAAATCTAGCTCTGATCTTAACAGATATACTAGATAACAATAAAATAAATGCTGATAAGATCATAGAAATCGATTCGCAGTTACCAAAAAAACATTTTAATACATCACTACTGACGAAGCTAAATAATGTTGTTGAGCAATCCAGCCTAGAATTTTTAACAAAAAATGAATTTCATTTAAAAATTTCATCGGCAGTACTAGCTCTTGATAAAAGCAAACGTGGAAAAGAAGAAGCAGCTGTTATTACAATGAAAAATCTATCAAATACACAAGATTTAGAACTTCATATTACAACAGGCAAGGGCAGAGGAGCTATAGGCAGAACATTGCATTTACGACCTCTGGAAAATGAACTAGGAATCATTAGCTCATTTGCTTTTCTGGATAAAAATAAGAAAATCATCAATAGTTCTTGCTATACTAACATCACTCAGAAGAAAACTAAAGATTCTCTACTCTTTCAAAAAAGTCTTCAGCTGATAAAAGTGTCCAGTAACGAATTCAAATTACAAGGTGAAACTGGTGCTGGAAAGTTTTCTTGGAACTTATGCATAGCTCAAAAAACAGTTGTACCAGCTGAAATACCTAACAAAAAAGTAATGACACCAATCGTTAAAGAAAGAAAAATTACTCATAACATTGGCAACCTATTAGGACAATACCGATGCACTTCTAACAATTCTATTGGACTAACAATTACAGAATCTAAAGTGCATCCATTAGCCATCAATGTTGAATTCACTGTAGAACCTCAACAAGCCAATAAACTTGCTAGGTATATGTTCAAGAAACCCTTATTATTCTCGGCAAAATCTCTTGATTCAGGAAAGCTTTCTTTGTTATATGAACAAGAATCACAAATCAAAAATTTCAATTTTGAGAAAAATATAAAATATTCTATTGATGGAACAATTATCCCAGCAAAAGAAAAAATAAAAGGTGGTGCTTTCAGCCTTACTTGCAGTCCTGAAATACTCGATAGCTTACCTTTAACTATACGTTTTAATAACAATCAAGACATGAGTTTTATTAAAATATCAGAATTAGCAGAAAACAACGAAGATCAAAATGCTCCTGAAGCAAACAGGCAAAACGAACTTAATGTTATCGATGAATACGAGCATGCTCCTACAATGCATCATGAGGCTATTTACCTACCACCCGTAGTACCAGCAGTAGAACAAAATCTTTTAAAAATTCAAACATCGAAAAAGTCTAACGAAAAAAAAGCTTACGTCGATTGGAATAAATTGCCAGAGTGCAAAGCGCTCAACCGATTGGCAGAGAATTATAGCAAAAAATTTGAATCTGATTTGGTACGCTACCAAGAACAAAATGGAAGCCTCCCTGGAGCAAACATTCTTGAAAAAGAAGAGGTTGTAGATATTGCAGATACAAAAACAGAACCAATTAAACATCAAAAGAAATCAAGGCCAAGCTACCTAAATAGAAATACCCTCTATGAAAACTGTCCTCTATATACAGGAGCCTGGTTCGCACAAGGTTATTCGACATTAGGTAATAACAAGCTTTCACCTGATTCCAACTTGAAATTTGTTCTAAGAATGCAAGACCCTAATGGTAGAAATAAAATATCTGCATGCGGTGCATGGGCTAAACTTTTTGAGAAAAATAATGAGAAGAAACACTATAAAGAGGGACAATACATACACGCTTCTTACCACGAAAATGCTAACGGGACATTTATTCACCTAAGTCATTTTGGGCTCTATTTAATTGAAGAAAAAATTAAAGATCAAGTATATTACCTACATCAAATTCAAGAAGCAGGTTCAGAAATTGCCATTACTTATGTTTTAACCAAAGCCAATAGCCAAGATTTAAACACTATTTACAGGTTCGTCGGTTGGACTGAAAACAGTATCAATGAATTTAATGAACTGGTACAGACAGAAGATTACAAAACATCCGTTCGGCAGATAGAAGATCACATCAAACAAGAGCCAATGTCATTAAGTTCTAGCTGGACTTTGGTATACGATATCGAAAATGAATCGTACTCTATCATTGAAGCAAAAGAAACATTTGCAGTCTTAGATCTTCGTATTGATATGATTCATCAAAGCTTAGCTTCGATTACTGTTGTTTTTGTAAATACAAAAAATCAATTATTATACAAAACATTCAAAGTGGAAGTTAATAGGTAAAATAAATTTATTTGATTCTTATAATAATTATTGCAGCGATTACGCCAGTTGCATAGTTGATTTTGCTGATTTTAAATAAATATACAATGCTGTCGTGAAGATTTTGACTCACAGCTCCTTATCCAAATAAAAACAACAATGGCTTCATCAGCTTTTGAATTTTAATAATGGGTATGGCAATTTTGTCGACCACAAACTAGAGCGATTTTACTTTCAAATGATGGGCAATTATTCTACGTCCGTGGGTTTTCGCGACACGCGGTTTCGCGTATGCATTGCTCGCAAATGGCCTCCTAATTTAAAGTAAATCTCTTCAGGATTGCTATTGGCTTAAAAATGATTGTTAGCATTTTCTCAAATGTATTTTTTGGAGACTCTATGGTACTGAAAAAATTCTTACACTGGTGTATGTGTTTTTTATTGTTATATAATTTATCGCTACTGTCCTCAGAAAAAAATTATAATAGCGACTATTCTGACGAGGAGAGCGAAGATCAAATGATCCTAGAATCTCTTAAAGAATTAATTAATCAGATTAAAAATGAAGAGCAAGAACAATTAAAGCAAAAATTTATCCAGCAATTCAACGAAGAAATAGAATTTGTCCCAGTGCATATTTATTTGGATTTATTAGATGATAACCAAATTTTTACTGACCAAAAAAGTACAGTTTTTAGTGGAATAAAGTCTCTTATGGGAGATGGAATGAATATATATCAGGACTGGGTATTGATAAGAAATTTTTACGCTAATAATGGAGCTGATACCATTACGTCCACTGCTATAGAACATGCATTCGATGCTGCTTCCATGCATTTAAATTATAAATCTGCATCAAAAAAAGAAGATAAAGAATATTTTAAGAAATCAATTGAGAATCTTTTTTCTCCTTTATCAGAACGGAATATTTCTGCTGATAACATAACGAATATTTACAATTTTTTTACACTGTTTTTTAAGGATAGATTTGTTCTGAAATTTGGGGACGAAAAATCTATAAAATTTACCGAAGAAGATAAAATCTTTTTTTCACTTATCAAAGATCCCAAAGGAAAAAATTCTAATTGCCTGCAGATGTTAAATTTTTTGATCAGTAAAAGCGCAGATTGCCATGAAAGTCGTCATCAACCCACCATTATCCGATGGCAAACTCTTAAGAAAGAAGACCCACAACAAAGGAAAAATTCTATTCCTTTTCGTTCTCTTAAGGCTGATATAGATGGCAATCTGGTAATAGGGTGCGATGTTCTCCCATATTTCTCGAGGACTGGTTTTGAGTATTTTTTAACGACCTTTGGGCTAGAGTTTGGAGAAGGTGTAAAAGATTATATATATAACGATACTATCTATTCATTTATGAAGAATTATACTGTATTTGACCAAGATATTAGCCTGTATTTTGCGGTACCAGACTGGGTGCTAATGTTTGGAGGAAATGATTTTTTACCTCTTCCCTATGCAATACATAGTTATAATTCTATTCTCACTTATTTTAAGAAGATGGATGTATTGTTTTATTTAGACCTTGTACGTTCTATGGGTATTAATACTCAAACTATTTTTAATCCGGTCTCAAAGGTAGCACTGGAAGAAGAGCTTATTGAAATATGGCTACGCTCCAACAGTGCTACCGATACACAGCTCCTGGCGCTTTTTCCTAAGGCCCGCATTCTTATTGAAACCATCAAGGAAGACATAAAAAAAATCGAAGGCCGTGGAGAAAAAAGGAAAAAAGCCAAATCGACCAACTCTTTCGTTAAGAAAAAATCTAAAGAGTCTAAGTTGCCTAAAAGAAATTGTTTGACTGGTCAACCAAAAGTCAATGATAAGACGCTCGTAGTGCCCCCAACAGCGTCATCTCTTAGCCCCCCCAAAGCACCCACACAAAACCTAAAAACTGCGAAGAAAGCCCCTCCCAAAGAGAATAAAAAGAAAGGAAAAAGAGGAAAGAAGAAGAAAAAGAAGAAGGAGAATTTGATTGAGCTCGAACCAAGCCAAGTTCCCCATACCAAAACCAAAGAAACCCAAGCAGAGCAAAAATCTCAAAAAACTTTTGAGCCGGTGCCTAGCCAAGAGTCTAATAGGCTAGAGATAACCTCAAGGGCTGAGGTTCCCACCCTGCTTCACCCTCCTAAGAGTACAAAATATCCTGCCCAAGCAGTGAAGAATTCTCTAGAAATAAATTTGGGTTTGGTAGAATGGTATAACACCGTTAAAGCCAGCACTTTGGCATTATTCTATGGGCCACGGTTAATCACTAATTTGCCTTGGGTGCATAGAGCGAATCAGGAGGCGGTTCGTTCTACTTATCTATCCTATCTAAAAAGCAAGAGTGAGGAAGAGGCGGCCCACATAATTGAAATGAGTAAGAGAACTGAGCACATAAATAGAAAGCTTATCGAGGAAGCCTTAATAGAAAAATCGTATGTGGAATCAATGATTAAACCCAAATAGGATTCGTGGACTCAAAGGAGGAAGTTTACTTCCTCCTTTTAAGCGAGTTAAGAAAAGCTTTTTAATTGTTTTCTCGGCGTCGCGATCTTATCCCACGTTCGCTTTCAGAGGGATTCATTTTGGAGGATATTGTTGGCCGGGTTTTGATTTGCATGATAACATAGTGTCTTTATGAGTGAAATTAAATTCCTTTTAAAAGCCTCAAATAAATACTCTATTGACACGAAGTTTTCGAATTCATATTGATGCTTCCTATTGTTAAGAGGAACTTATGAATTTTATTATATTTAATATCAAGAAAATTAGTTTTTATTTATGTCTCCAACTAGCTTTTTTATCTCTGGGGCATGCAACTTTAGATGAGACAGAAATCTCTGCATTATATCAGGTTTTTAAGCAGGAATACCGTCATCTTTCCCCGATTAATGGTCTTTTGGTAGTAAAATCAGGCACACTTTCTAATGTACGATTCTATGGCAATTATGGTCGGAGAAACGATAAATTTTTGGCTCACCGCCAAATAAGTAATCCCGGAAGAAATCTGCCTGTGAATGAAAATGATTTTCCCAATGATTATACTACTATGCTGGTCCAGCATATGTTTCCTAGCCCTGCTCATGGTGTATTAAATCCGCCCAATTGCGAGTCGGATATTTTCAAACATTTAAGTGTAAAAAATATAGCTGAATTATTGCTTATTCTGGAAAAACATCCTGACGATTTAAAGAATAAAATCAATAATTTATTAAATAGCAATGATATATTTAGCCAACAGAACAAAAGAGATATTGGTACGAGCTGGAAAGCCGTACTTTCTTCGGGGAGTAAATTAAAAAAATACGAATATCTTGCAGACAGGCTTGCCGAGGCTTTTGCCGGATCTCAACGAGAAGTTACTAACTATCCGCCTCACTTTGTGCAATCTGCCCTCCTCGCCCTGGTGGTTAAAAAGGTGAGAAGTACACAGGACCTTAAGCCATTCATGGAAGTCCTAAAAGAATTTTTTCGGCCCGGAGTTGATTGGAGCACCATGAATCCGGCTCCTTTCACTAAAGAAAGCTATATAAAATTTAAGGATGACTTAGAGCAGAACAGTGATCACATTAAAACGTTATTATCGTCAACAAACCTTTATCATGGGTTTCCTGAGGATTTTATTTTTTTTGTTCTTGCCTATGAGAAATATGAAAAAGCATATAACCCCATTGGGCAGGGCGAGGCTATTTTTGCGGGAAAATCATTTCCTGACTGCACCGAAAGTGTTGTTCGAAATTTGTTTAATTTCTTTTTAGGAAGTGCTGAAAGCAGAACATTTTATGTTGATAATTTGACTGAGGCTTTTCCCAACGCATCAAAAAAATTAATATCTTTTTATCAGAAACAAAAGAGTTTCGATGACGTCATGGATGATACTTTAAGAAATGATTGGGCCGAGGTAGTTTCTGCTCAAAACAAGGAAAACGACCCTGATAAAATCATTTACCGCAAAAAAAACCAATCGAATATTGTTGCTGGACTTGATAATCTTTTATTGTTACTAGAAAAACTATTAATGGATGAAAAAATAGGCGAGATAAGAAAAGTAAATACGCATAATAATATCGCGAGAAAAAAAGCGTTGTTAAATTATATTTTTAAGAAATTTTCTAATGATGAAAATGAATTTAGCTGGGAAGTACAAGATGATGATCTAGATGATAGTTATAAAATTATTTATTTATTAGTTGACGGTAAGAGAGTATTTACCATGGAATTCATGGAAGGACATGCTGAATTTAGTGCTGACAACGATATTCATGATTTTGATGAGGAAGCTGATTGGCGAAAAAGCAAAGGATTACTTCAACTAATTTTCAATCATCCAGATAATATCAATCTTTCGCCATTTTTTCTTGATAATAGCAAGCAAACTAGAGAATTTCTTAAAGTAAGAAAAGATTTTCTTACTAGAAGGCCCTTGCTCACTAAATCTTATCTTTCGCCATTTTTATTGTATAGTTTTCCTCTTAATGGGTCCAGGAATAAATTTGAGACAATTGAGACTCTTTCAATGCATACTATTGGCGACGTACCATTGGTTCTCAAATGGCTCGAATCCATTCCTGATGATATGGCGATGATAAGCAAAGTCGTGTCTAGTTTAGATTTACTTTTATCAAATAACCATTTGACCATAGATGAATTGGAGAAGAATTCACCAACACTATATAAATTATACAGCACGCAGAAAATTTTAGAAAAAATATATAATGATGCGCGCGATGATAAGATCGATGAAAAAATAATTTTAAACGACTTAATAAAAGTATTTAATGAACTTAGAGAAAGTCAAATTAAACAAAAACACGACTATGGAAGAACGCTCCTTCATTTTATGGCATATAGTGACAGACCAAAAATTGTCGAATTTTTACTGGAAAAAGCGCCTTATTTGGCCAAAGATGAACTGTTATTGAAAGATAACGCGGTCGCGAGGCTTGCTAGTATTGACGTCGGGCAATCTACGCCGCTTCATCTCGCTGTAGCACGGGGTAATATCGAAGTTGTTAAGGTGTTTTTAGAAAAGGCTCCCTATTTATTTAATGACACCAATTTAGCTAAAAATGAAAGAGGCCACACTGCGCTTCATAGTGCTGTGTATTGGGGGGAGCAAGAAATAGTACAACTGCTCTTAGAAAAAGCTCCATGCCTGGTTAGGGATAATGAACTCCTGAAAGATAAGGGCGGAAGAACGCCACTTCATATGCTCGCTACCATGAGGATGCCTATGAAAAGGGGCAGAATGTCTCCGGACATAAAGCAAGCCGCATCAGAGATTATCAAAGCTTTTTATGAAAACAGCCCTTCCCTTTTTACTAATGAGGATTTGTTTATTGATAAGGCAGGGCGGACATTGCTGCATTTACTTTTTTGGAAGAAGAAATATGACTTGATAGACTACTTAGCTCATGACTATCCTCTATTTTTTCAAAAGATGGAGAATATGAAGGATAATAAAGGTAAATCACCTAAAGACCTTCATATTGCACGGCTGGCTTATAAGGGAAGTTGTGATGAGTATGAGCTCGATTGGATTTATTCTTATTCAGGCAGTACCCATGAAGAAGAAAGTGAAGAAAGTAATGAGGACTTTTAGTTCCCGAAGCTGCTTGGATAATTTCGCTTACTAAAACTAGAAGATCGAGCTCCTTCTCTTAAAAGGGGCTGGTCTTAGCTAAACTGCGAAAAAATTTTTGAAGGTGCTGCAAGGAAAAATAAAATTCCGATTCATATGGTGAGTGCTTGGACATACTAAATCACCTTATCTCTTTGAAAGGAATTTATTTTTCTATTCCTAAAGCGCAATAATAATAGAATCGCTAACATCAGCAAGGTCTCGGGCGCGTTTCTACTAGCGTGTGACGAGCATCCAAAATATTCAGGTTCCTCCTTAGAAGAAACATTATTGTCTTTTTCTACTCGAGGAGCGTTGTTTGGAGCAGCTATCTCTTGCTCGGCGCTTATAATGATGTCATCGATATTATTGTCATTCAAGTCATCTGGGCTAGTCGAAACCGGTGCTTGGGGAGGAATAAAAGCATTCCCACCGACTATAGGCGGTGGCGCCAATAGTATTCCCCTAGCGGGTTCGCAAACATCTCCGAAACCATTTAAATCGATATCTTCTTGTTCAGAATTATTTACGAAGGGGCAATTATCTTCCTCATTGGGAAAATCGCATTTAGTAGTAATAAAATTTGGGTCTCCTACTCCGTCGCCATCACTATCAGTACAAGGATCGCAAGAATCACCTATGCCATCTCCGTCGTAATCTTCTTGAACTGGATTAGCGATAAGAGGACAATTATCCCAGGCATCGGGCCTGGCATCCCCATCGGTATCCGTTAGGATGGACAAACATGTATTGTCACTATCATCAGGGCAATAATCACATGCATCAGGGATAGTATCGCCGTCGAAATCCATAGCATTATTTCCACCGACACAGATATCGCATAGATTTCCGATGCCATCACTATCGTTATCCTGTTGGGTCGGATTTGCCTGATAGGGGCAATTGTCTGCACTATTGGAAACTGCACAGGTAGTATTGATAAATCCCTCATTCCCTATGCCATCATTATCTATGTCAGTGCAGGTATCACAGGCATCTCCTACCCCGTCATCATCGTGATCAACTTGATCGTTGTTAGCAAGCTCAGGACAATTGTCCCAATTATCGGGGATGCCATCTAAATCAGTATCGGTTAATGCTTCAGTACAAGTGTTGGTGGCATCATTGAGACAGAAATCACAACCATCAGGGAGGCCATCGCTATCCGTATCCACAGTATTAGAGCCCTGAGGACAACTATCACAAGCATCGCCAATGCCATCTAAATCAGTATCGGTCTGAAGGGGATTGGCTACTGCGATACAATTATCAACTGTGTTTAAATCACCATCGCCATCTGTATCAGTAGCGCATGTGTTGCTAGCATCATTCGGACAAAAATCGCAGCTGTCTGCTATAGCGTCACCATCAGTATCTACGCTATTCAAACCTGCGGGACAAATATCACAAAGGTCACCAATAGAATCTGTGTCGCTATCTGTCTGAGTTGTATTGGCGAAATAAGTACAGTTATCTATTACATTTGGGATAGCACAACCTGTTCTAGTAAAGCCGCTATCGCCTACCCCATCATTGTCTGCATCAGTACACAGGTCACAGGCATCACCCAGACTATCGTCATCGTGATTTTCTTGGGTGCTATTTGAAACTAAGGGGCAATTATCCCAACCATCTGGCACACCATCGGCATCGGTATCATCTAAAATGGCCGTACACGTATTGGTAGCATCATTGGGACAAAAATCACATGCATCCGCTATACCGTCGCTATCACTATCAATGGTGTTAATCCCGGCAGGGCAAATATCACAAGTATTACCAATTCCGTCGCTATCTGTATCGGTTTGCAAAGGATTTGCATCGAAAGGACAATTATCTAGATTAGCGCATAGTCCATCGGCATCGGCATCATTAAAAAAATCACTAGGGCAGGTATCGCAAGCGTCGCCTATTCCATCAGCATCACTATCAGTTTGTGCAATATTAGAAACTGAAGGACAATTATCGCAAGCATTACCTACACCATCACCATCGGTGTCGGCCTGAGTGGTATTGGGATCCTCATCGCAATTATCGTTTTCATCGCAAATCCCATCAGCATCGCTATCGTTGGCACAATCCGACGTTTCGAGAGCACCCACATCCGCCTGTGGACCTACTACTCGTGGATAGCCTGTTCCTCTTTGATCATAGGCAGTGCCGGGAGTCGTACCAGTATCTATGGCGGGGCTTGAAGGCAATAAATTGTGGGTATTAGTAATACCCCCATTATTTTGTAAAGGGCCAATGACCGGATTTAAGGGACTAGCACCAGTGCCCACCTGATTATTATTGACGCCGTCTACTATAGTGTGGCCCTCGTCGGTACCAATCAAGTTAAAGCTTGAAGCAGTTATCGTCCCCGTAGTTTCTAAATAAATATCAGTGGCGTTGTTATCCCCGCCATCCCGATTTTGAGCCACAATAGTGCTTTGAAGAGTAGCGATTGAAGCACCAGTATGAACAATAATCCCGCCCCCCCCGAGTGTTTCTCCAACTGTATTATTGACAATGGTGGAACTAGAAAGCGTCGTAAGAAATGAACCGGCTCCGAATAAATCAATCCCACCACCATGCCATTTCGCCGTATTGCCCGAAAAAGTTGAGTTGGTGATAGTAGAAATGCTGCTGGTATTAGCATTAGAACTATCGACGTAAATCGCGCCCCCCCAGCCCATTCCATCTGCTAAAATTGCTGCAGAGCCGCCAGTTGCTGAGTTAGATTCGAAGGTAGAATTTGCAATAGTTATAATTTGGCTATTACCACCACTACCAGAATTAATAGCTATTGCGCCACCTTGCCCTCTGCCACCGTTAGTCGCGACCGAGGCACCGCCAATGGACGAGTTGCCCTGAAAAGTCGAAAAAGTAAGATTGGTAATGGTACTAGAGAGCACATAGATAGCCCCTCCCCAACTATCGCGAGCAGCTACCACCGCTAGAGCTGGCGCTCCTCTAGCGCTGTTATTAATAAATTGAGAGTTGGTTATGGTCGGAAGTGTACTCGCTGTGAGATAAATAGCCCCGCCAAAACCTGTACCGCCCCCTGCATTCGCATTGGCTGCTGGAGCTCCGCCGGTGGCGATATTAGCACTAAAGAGAGTTCCACTAATCGTTCCAATGGTGCCCGCACTTACATAAATAGCTCCCCCTGCATCACCACCAATAAAGCTTTGCCCGTTCGAAATCGCAGCTCCACCGGTGCTGGAATTATTGGAAAAAGTACTCTCAGTAATTGAATTTATCGTACCTGTTGAATAAATGGCCGAACCAAAACCTGTATTTCCTCTTCCTCCAAGCAAGGCCCCGGCCGCAGCAGCTCCTCCAAGAGCGATGTTGTTGGAGAAAGTAGTATTAGTTATCTGAGCAATAGTTGTACCAGTAGAAAGGAAAATCGCGCCTCCCCTTGCAGGCCCGGCACCAGCCAGGAGCGTTGCTAAAGCAGCCCCGCCGACAGCCTGATTAGCGTTAAAAACCGAATTCCGTAGCATCGTGATGCTACCTTGAGCAAGAAAAATCGCGCCTCCTGATCCTTCAGCAGCCACCAAAAGAGCATTGGTTCCTGCCGCGACATTAGCACTGAAGGTGCAAGCATCTATAAGTGCTATAGTACCGCGATTAAAAATCGCCCCGCCTCTGCCGACGCCGGCGCCAGCCTCTTGAGCTGATCCATTACTAAAGACCACATTTATTAAAGAAAGATTGCCAGTAGTTGCTACGGCGAGAATTCGCAAAGCATTAGCAGAACGTGTAATAGTACCATTTTGAATGGTAAGATTAAATGATTCAGTAATTACCGGCAGACCATTTTGTCCATCAGTAGTGTTGTTTACCGCTGACAAGGAAAAAGTTAGCCCACCGAGATCAATAACATCAGGCTGAGAATTACCATTGGCTGTGGTTATATTTGCTGTTAGCTGAGCAACAGTAGTAGGGCTAAAAACGGCTGAAATTGCCACAAAAGAATACATGTAAAACAGCAAAGTAAAACACTTTATTTTACCTGTAAAAATCTTTTTCATATAGCACCAGTAAAGAATTTTAATGCGCAAGAAAATTCCTCAACACGTAAATACCACAACAGATGGGTACGCCTTATTGTATATAATTATGGTTTGCTAGCGAAGAAGATAAATCTGTAATGAATTAAGATAAGTTTTTTCAGTGGTTGCCTTCTTAGGCAATAGTTGGTTAGGAACTAAAAAAACAACCTTTGATATGTGTTAGGTGTATATTGCAATAATATTCAATACAATTAATGCGTATTTGGATAATGGGTAAATTACTGGCTCAAAAATATCTTTGTATCTATGAAAACTATCAAAAACTTAAAGGCTTGCCCGGTCCTTGGAGGCAATTTGCCTAATATCATGATTTTGGCGCCAATGTGCCTTAAAACGACTTGGGCTAGGGTTTTGCTC
>CAYJDW010000058.1:0-16792 GCA_964368985.1 uncultured Myxococcales bacterium
GTCCGCCCCTGCGTCTTCCATGATTTTTTGCCATTTTATGGCAGTTCTAGTGCAATAACTTCCAGCCCCGGCCGTTACCACCATGCTGGATCCCGCAATCTCTCGGGCTAATTTCACGATGGCAATACGCTCATCAATACTTAAAGTCGGCGCTTCACCCGTAGAGCCGGCCATGACAAAACCATGAATACCGTCGGCCTTTTGCTGGATCATCAGATTGGAGAGTGCATTCATATCCACTTCGCCGTCGCTACTAAATGGCGTTACCAAAGCTGAATGAACACCTTTCCACAAATGAAGGGGCTTCGTTTCCATAAAAATCTCCCAAGATGAGTTTCGTTTGTGCAGCTTCAGCTATTTTTTGGCAAATGGGTTGTCTAGCTAAAGACAGCATGGCAAGAGCTGATAAGTAAATAGTATATAAAATTGAGGTGTTCGATGGCTCATTTTGTGGCCCTACCAAAGAGTTTTAATTTTGCCCAAGAAGAAGAACAAATCCTTGAGCTATGGGACCGCATTGACGCCTTCAAACGTTCCATCGATCAAAAAAAGGCTGCAGGCGCCACGCCTTATAGTTTTTATGACGGCCCCCCTTTTGCCACCGGCCTCCCCCACTACGGCCATTTGGTCGCCTCCTCCATCAAAGATACGGTCGCCCGTTATTGGACCATGCGCGGTCACTATGTTGAGCGTCGTTTCGGGTGGGATACCCATGGTCTGCCCATCGAAATGGAAACCGAAAAAACCCTGAACCTTTCTGGGCCGCAATCGATCCGCGAATATGGCATTGGTAAGTTTAACGAAGCCTGCCGCTCAGGCGTTCTCAAATATACCAAAGAATGGCGACGAGTAATCCGCCGACTCGGCCGCTGGGTTGATTTTGATAACGATTATAAAACTCTCGATCGTTCCTTCATGGAATCGGTGTGGTGGACTTTTTCGGAGCTGTGGAAAAAAGACTTGGTCTATCAGGGCTTTCGCGTCATGCCTTATAGCGTGCGATTGTCGACGCCATTATCTAATTTTGAAGCCAACCTTAACTATCAAGAAGTGCAAGACCCCGCGATCACCATCAAGGCGGAACTAAAAAGTGAGCCTGGCACGTATCTTTTGATTTGGACCACCACGCCTTGGACGCTGCCTTCGAACTTAGCCATCGCGGTGGGCTCAGACATTGATTATGTCAAAGTAAAACAGCCTGAGGACAAAGATTTTTACCTTGTGGCCGAAGTGCTCGCGCCTCAAGTTTTTAAAAATGGTTTCGAGGTGATTGAAAAGCTAAAAGGTGCAGACCTCATCGGCCGAGAATATCACCCCATTTATGCGGGCACAGATTTTAAAACGGCGCTCGGAGAACATCTCTCCCAATGCTTTAAAGTTATTCATTCCGCTCATGTCACCACCGATAGCGGTACTGGTCTCGTTCACATGGCGCCCGCCTTTGGTGTGGACGATTTTGAGGCCTGCAAACGTGAAGGTATTCCTCATTTTGATCCTATCGATGAAGAGGGGAAATTTGGCCCGCTCGTTCCTAATGTCGCGGGATTAAGTTTCAAGGATGCCGATAAAGTAATTCTAAAAACCCTCAAAGACGATCTTAAAATCTTTGACCGCTCCACCCTCGTTCACAGCTATCCTTTTTGTTGGCGCTCTAACACACCGCTGATGTATAAGGCCGTGCCCGTCTGGTTTATCGACGTACCGAAGATCAAAGATCGCATGAGTCTACACAATTCATCCATTCACTGGGTGCCCGAAGCGGTCGGTCATAAACGTTTTGCCCATTGGCTGAAAGATGCCGCGGAGTGGTCCGTCTCTCGGAATCGTTTTTGGGGGACGCCGATTCCGATTTGGCAATGTAAATCATGCGATCATAAAATTTGCCTTTCATCGGCCGCGGAGCTTGAGCAAAAAAGTGGCTCTCAAGTGAGTGATTTACACAGTCACTTTATCGACAGTTTAGAAATTCCTTGCGAAAAATGCGAGGCTCCTATGCAGCGCATTTTAGAAGTATTTGATTGTTGGTTTGAATCAGGCTCTATGCCCGTATCTCAAGTTCATTACCCCTTTGAAAATCAGGAGTTTTTTAAGGCATCTTTCCCTGCCGATTTTATCGCGGAAGGTTTAGATCAAACCCGCGGTTGGTTTTATACCTTGCTGGTCATTTCGACAGCGCTCTTCGATCAGCCACCTTTTAAAAACGTGGTAGTCAACGGCATGGTGCTCGCTGCCGATGGCTCGAAAATGAGCAAGTCAAAGAAAAATTATCCCGACCCTGAAAATGTCATCAACGAATATGGCTCCGATGCATTGCGAGCTTATTTGGTAGGCAGCCCGGTGGTGCGGGCTGAGCCTTTGCAGTTTAATGAACAGGGCGTCAAAGAAGTTGTGCGTTCCGTGCTCTTGCCGCTTTATAATTCCTGGTCCTTCTTCGTTCAATATGCCAACCTCGATACTTTTGATCCAAAAACCGATTTAGCCAAAGCGCCGGCCTTAAGCGATCGTCCTGAAATTGACCGATGGATTATTTCAAAACTGCAATCTCTAATTGCCACGGTTAACCAAGAGATGACGGGTTATTATCTCTACAAAACGATTGCTCCGATGCTGTCCTTTATCGACGATCTGACCAACTGGTATATTCGCCGTAGCCGTCGCCGTTTTTGGAAAAACGCGCTAGATGCCGCTGACCATGCTGATAAACTCGCCGCTTATGCCACGCTTTATGAAGTGCTCACCACTTTTGCTAAAGCACTTGCTCCGATTGTTCCCTTCATGAGCGAAATGATTTATCAAAATTTAGTGGTGGGTACTGGCGTAAATCTTGATGCTCACGACAGCGTTCATCTTTGCGATTTCCCTGAAGCGGATGCCTCAAAGATCGATAAAGACCTGGAGTTCAATGTCCGTTTAGTACGTCAGGTCGTTAATATGGGCCGCGCGCTGCGGGAAAAATACCGTTTAAAGACGCGTCAACCTTTATTAAAAATCACCGTGGTAAGTCATTCCGATGTGGCGATTAAGGCTTTATCATCGCATCAAGAGCTCATTTTATCGGAGCTCAATGTACGAAACTTAGAGCTGCTCAGTGAAGATGATTCATTATGCACCCTAAGTTGCAAACCTAATTTCAAAACCCTCGGCCCCCGCGTTGGTAAAGAAATGAGCGCCATGAATAAAGCCATTTTCGCCCTGCCCCGCTCGCAACTTAAAAAACTAGAAGAGGGCGAAATTCTCTTAGTCAATGGTCATCACCTAAGCATCGACGACGTCGTGATTGTTCGTGAAGCCGTGGCCGATGTGGTGGTAATGAGCGAAGACCATCTCACCGTGGCGCTCGATACCGAAATCAACGAGGATCTCAAACATGAAGGCATCATGCGCGAATGCGTAAGTGTTTTACAGCGCTTGAGAAAATCCTCTGGCCTCTTGGTAAGCGACCGCATCAAACTCTCCCTCACTTCGAATGATGATGAAATTATCGCAGCCCTCCTCAAGCACCAGGAATATTTGGCCGCAGAATTATTGGCCACGGAGCTCATTATTGAGAAAGCCCCAACCAAGCCTGAGATCGCTGAGGAATTGGCGATTGATGATGCGGTTTTGTGGGTAGGACTAGGGAAGGTTTAAGGCTCTGGCTTTATTGAAAGAATTGTCATTCCGGGCTTGACCCGGAATGACAGACAAAGATTATCTCCTAATAAATTTCCAAACCTCAGTTCCACATCTCCGAATCTTTAAATTAATTCGATCCTCTCGGATGCTCAATCTCACTTTGCTAAATCTATCCTTATCAAGATAACGTGTAATAAAATCTTGTTTCCTCGAACTCAACTGCTCAAAATTCTCCATGAGTGATTTCGGAATCTCCAACATCCCATTTTGATACAGCGGATCGTCGTCCGCATCCTCATCCCTTCTACAAATGCGAAGCTTCTCAGTGACGTGTAAAATTAAATCCATAGAGTCATCCTCAGAATCAAAAGAAACTCTAAGAACAGCGGGAGAGCATTTCAGATTAAAATCCACCAGCTCCAAATGAGCCGTCATATTTTCATCGTGCAAATCAAAAATGAATTGCTGGTCGCGACTTGAACCGAGGTCTAAACCTCCGTATTTCAGCGCACTTTTTTTGATGAACTTTCCTTCCAAAGGAAGATCCGTAGGAAAGAATTTCCATTCCACCGGCCAATCAACGGGACATAAATCTGGGCTTCTTTCAACGAAATCATATTTAGCCTCATAATATCCACTACGCCCGTCTTTAATTCCTTCTACTCGTAAGTAGCGAACCTTTGCTCCCTTACCAACTTTTTCAATGGAAATTTTATTCGTAATGCGTCCCTGGATCTTCGGAAGCGGTTCCCATTCCGGCACCGGAAGTTTTCGCTCCGATAAAAAAAAGGCTAAAAAGCCAAAATGAGCATTTTTCTTTTCATAAGTATAATCAAAAACGATAGTATCTGCGCCCGCAATGTCGAAATCATAGCGACGGACAAAGATGTTTCCATACTTATCCATTGCCATCATCGTGGAACCCGAGGCACTAAAGGCCGCGAGGCGAAGCCGTCCTCGATGGGGCCCACAGACCTCATAACTCGTGTCGATGGGAAGCCAAGGATCGAAATAGGTGATAGTGCGGGCATCGCCACGTACAGCAAAAAGCGAAGTCACACCAAAGCCGATAAAATGATTTTGCCCCACAGAATCAACATAAGACCGGTCCAAGCGAGGCGATAAATAGGAAAAATCCCAAAGCTTTACATCCTCGGGCAAGGTCAGTCCTTCGCCTAATCCAAAAGGAAGGCCCCAGCCAGCTGTCCACCTGAAGTGTTTCGGCTCCTCTAAGGCCTTTTTCATGACAAAAATATTTCCCTTTCGGCTTCGCGCAGCTAAACGTGTGCCGTCCAAAGATAATTCCGAAATATCCCCTTTCATTTCTGGCAATACCTCTAACTCATGCCACGGTGCCGACGGTATTCTGCTTTTAAAACAAATATTTCCTTCATTTAAACCGAACATATAGTTGCTATTTCCGGTCAGGCTATGCCCCCTAAAATAGGGTATGTTGCCTGAGGGTAAATCTTTACATTTTGCGAAGCTGGTACTTGCAAAAAAAAGAGCTCCTAGGGTCAGTGCTAAACGGAGGGGCTCGCTTATTAAAATGGGGATTTTATGCTTCGATATCATTTTATTTACTGCCAATCGGGTCAAGAGGCTACAAAGTTGAGGCGAAATCACCTGCAACTTTGAGCCTTATCCTCGACATTTTCGAGGGCAGAAAAAAAATGGTGCTTAATCAGCACACTTCTCTAAATCTTTCGGTTGTCATCTTCGTGCTTGACACGAAGATCTAAAACACAGCGCATTAGATACTCGGGTCAAGCCCGAGTATGACAAAAACAGTCTCTCAAATCCCGTCATCCAAGCGGCTCAACTCTTGCTCGCTGCGTTCCCAATCGGAGATCATCGAACTTACTTTTTGCTTCAATTGGTTTTTGTCGTTCTCAATCTGAAGAACCCGTTCATGGGAATTTTCCACGAAAAAATTGGGCTCTAAAAATAATTTATCAAGCTCACTAATTTTTTGTTCGGTCTCTTCAACCGCCAGCATGAGCTTGTCTAAATGTTTTTTCAGCTTTTGCACTTCCGCGCGGCGACGCTTTTGTTCGTCATAACTTAAACGATTTTGGCTGGTATCAGTATTGCCCTCTTTCTTCGAGGCTATTTCACCTTTGGCGTCGAGATAATCGCGCTCTTTGAAAGCAACAAATTCACTGTAAGTGCCCAGATAATCCTTCACGCCTTCGCTCTCAAGCTCAATAATTCTTTGTGCAATATTGTCGATAAAAGTTCGATCGTGCGACACCACAATCAAAGTGCCCGAAAAATCGCCTAAAGCAGAGGTCAGACTTTCAATCGTCTCTAAATCCAAGTGATTGGTTGGCTCATCGAGCAAAAGCACATTGGGCTTTTTAATCATAAGATAGGCCAAATAAAGTCGACTGAGCTCGCCCCCACTCAGATCTTTCGTGAGTTTTTTAGCATCGTCGCCACTAAAAAGCACGCGCCCAAGCATGCCCTGCACGAAGCTTTGCGGTTTATCGGCGCAACATTGCCACAACCATTCAAGCACACTGTCCTTGAACTGCTTAATTTCAACACCGCAATCCTGAGCAAAATAGCCATAGCTGGTGCCGTGTCCCCATTTGATCGATTTCCTGCACTCCGAAAATTCTTCAGCGAGGGCTTTGATGAGAGTCGATTTACCCGAACCATTGGGTCCAATGATGGCAATTTTATCGCCCCGCTGCACACTGAAAGAGAAATTATTGATGATGAGCTTCTCGCCATAGGATTTGCTCAAATTCTTCACTTCCAAAACATCTTTTGAGCCTCGATCGAGCATCTCAAATCGGAAATGAGGGTGAATCCTGGTGCTACGAATAGGCTCCTCAATAACAATTTTTTCCAGCTGCTTTATACGGCTTTGGGCCTGACGCGCTTTGGACGCCTTAGCTTTGAAGCGCTCAATGAAAGCTTCTTTTTTAGCAATCTCTTTCTGCTGGGCTAATATTTCTTTTTCTTTCTGCAATAAAAATAATCGTCGAGCTTTTTCAAAAGCAGTATAGTTCCCCACATATTCGGTGATGGTGGAAAAATCTATATCAAGAATACGTGTACAAACATTGTCCATAAAACGACGATCATGGGAAACTAAAACAATCGATCCTTGATAATTTGATAAGAACTGCTCGAGCCAGTGAATTGATACAATATCCAAGTGATTGGTAGGTTCATCGAGCATCAAGATATCAGGGCTTTTCACAAGCGCCTGAGCCAAAAATACTCGCCACTTGTAGCCGCCTGAAAGGACCTTGAGCGGCTCATCATGAAGGGCCGTAGGCAGACCTAAACCTTCCAAAATTTCCTGCGAGCGTGGCCGCAAACGATAGCCTTCATGGGTACTAATGAACTCTTCAAGGTGAGCTATTTCTGCTCCATGATCCGCGTCACTTTCTTTTAATATCGCTTCCTGGCGTTTAATCGCATTAAAAAGCTCACGCTTGCCCATCATGGCGGTATCAATAATCGTTTGGTTATCGTTTAAACTATGATCCTGACCAATGCGGAAAAGCGATAAATTGGCGGTAATTTCAATATCCCCACTATCCGCCTCCATCTCGCCGGCAATCATCCTCAAGAGGGTAGATTTACCCGAGCCATTAGCGCCCACGACGCCATAGCGTTCATTGTCTAATAAGCGCACCGAGGCTTCTTCAAAGAGGCTTTTGCGCAAAAAGGCATGGGACAATTTTTTTAACTCAATCATAAAAAAACCTAAACGTATTCTTGGTTAGGGAGTCAAAGGCAGCAGTTTTTTTTACTCATCGTTCAAGAAAAGTTAAAATCCTGACACGGGAGACCTTATGAAAAAGCACCATAGTCCAAATTCAACGATTTTAGTATGTGATGATGAAAAATACATTCGAGAAAGTCTGCATGATTATTTAACCGAACATGGCTACAAAGTAGTACTCGCAGCTGACGGAATTGAATGCCTTGAGCAAACTAAAAAAGCCAAGCCAGATGCTATTTTACTCGATATCATTATGCCGAAAATGGATGGCATCAGCGTTATCAGACAACTTCGCAAAGAAGGTTCGGAAATCCCCATTCTCGTGCTCAGCGCAAGTCATGAGCTCGGCCCCACGGTGGAAACCGAAGAATTGAGCCTTGGTCAATTCATACCAAAGCCCATTCGCCTATCGGAGATCGAATTCTTAATCGAGACGGCAATTCTTGAAGCTGAAGACGCCAAAGGAGACCATTGGTATTACCGATAATCCGATTAAGCAGGCGTTTCAGGCTTATACCACTCTTCGATAACACGAGCGATTTCTCGACCCTGTGCTTCCGAGGAGATATTGAATTTGGACTGATAGATATATTGATCATTGCGCTTACGATAGCGTCTGATCGTGATTTTTGGTTCACGAAAATCACTCGTTTTTTTATCATATTCTTGATAAAGAAACATCAAGGTCGCCCATGCGCCCTTCGACAACACATGCTTCTTAAGTTCCTTAACGCGTAACTCGCCTTCTTCTTCCCAATTCACTGTAAGTTGATCGATTGCTTCTGACATTGCCTCTCCTAATAAAATGCTCGCAAAGTTTTATATGCGAACATAGCTAAGGCCTAATAAAATAAAAAACCCGAAGTTTAAGAACTACCATAACAATAAAATGGCAAGCTCACAATTTGGCTTGCCATCGAATACCGTTTAATCAAGGCGTTATTGAATAATTCCTAAACGTCTCATTTATAGTCATTGCCAACCAAGCGCGGCAATGACGACGAAAGAGTTATGCACCAGTAATCATTCTAAGAACAGCCATTATTTTTTCTTGGCAGGGGCCGCTTTCTTAGCGCCAGCTTTTGAAGCCTTCATCGGATTCTTCAGAGCTTTTTCTTCCTTAGGACCAGAAACGGTGTGAATCATCTTACCTTTACGGTTTGACATACGCAGTTCAATCAACGCGCCCTTGCCGCCCGGAACTGCTCCGCGCAAACACAAAAGACGTTCATCTTCCATAAAACGAACAATACGCACGTTTTTAACCGTTACTCGCTCGTTCCCCATTTGGCCGGCCATTTTCTTGCCTTTCAAAACACGACCAGGAAACTCGCGCATCCCGATGGAACCACCACCCCGGAAGGTTTCGTGGGCACCGTGGGTAGCATCAAAACCTTTAAAGTTGTGACGCTTCATAACCCCAGCAAAACCTTTACCTTTGCTGATGCCTGAAATATCGAGTGAATCTACTTCCTTCAACCAATCAAGCGATGCTGAAGCACTCTCTTCAAAAGTCGCAACCATCGCATCATCCATGCGGAATTCACGCAAGTGACGCTTAGGAACAATATTTTTCTTGGCAAACAAACCGAGCTTAGGTTTGTTGAGGGTCTTTTCACGAACCTCACCGTAAGCAACCTGAACTGCGTCATAACCGTCGACAGCAGTCGTTTTCTTTCGCACTACCACGTTGTCCTTAATATGAAGAACAGTTACGGGGATGCACACACCATCTTCTAAAAACAATTGGGTCATACCAACTTTGGTAGCCAAGAGTCCTTGCTTCTTCTGCATTATTTTACTCCTCATTAGTCATACACAAGGTGATTGCCAGCGGACTAGTGCCATAACATTGTAAGGCTCTTTCAATATTTGCAATACCCATTCGTATTGACAAAGCTTTTCTAAGAGGGCAGCAACTACACACTTGAAGGTGCGGGCTCGTAGCTCAATTGGCAGAGCAATGGACTCTTAATCCGGCGGTTGAAGGTTCAATTCCTTCCGGGCCCACCAATTCTTTCACACATCTATTAAAAGAGAGCACTACGCTCCCTCTCCCGCTTGCGGGAGAGGGCCAGGGGAGAGGGTGGAGAACCTATCCGTGGTGAATTTACTAATCAAAACCATCTCTTTAGATTAATAAAATTATTTTTAGCGTTCATGTGTCTCCACCCTCTCCCTAGCCTCTCCCGCAAGCGGGCGAGGAGTTGTTGGTGGCGATTTTGGTTTTATCAATATCAATCTACTTACTCATTCAACCGCATACCAATCGGCGATGAATAATCATTAAAAGACAAGAAGTTAGCCTTTCGGACATCAAACATATTTGAGCCAAAAGCACAGAAATACTCGCTTTTTCCAATGATTTTAAGCGCATCATACAAATATTGCTCCCACACTCGACCATCTGGCAGCGAACAATTATTTTCATTGTGGTGACAAAGAATTTGTAAGCCCTGTCTTAAAGCGGCGATCACTTCAGGGGGAGCATTTTCGGCTTCTTTGGATTCGCAGTAAAAATCAATCTGGTCTTTGATACGGGTAAACAGGCCAAAATGATTTCCATCAGCATCTAAAAATACGAAGCTGCCCAAAAATTCCGTCAAATAATATTCCACAGCGCCAAACTGCTTGCTGATGCGATGGAAAAGTTCGACAAAGGCAGGATCAGAAAGCGCACTTTCCTCAGCCGAAAAACTGAGTGCTTGGTGAATGATCTGTGAAAGATTGAGGAAATAACGCTTTTGCGCTTGGGCAAGCGCTTGACTGAGGAGCTGCATCACATTGGGAGATTGCTTTCTAATAAAGGTATGGATCAAGCCTTCATTGAGAACTTCAATGGCCTTGTTCTCGTCGACAATGCTCGTCAAAAGAATTTTTTGAATGTTGGGATTTTTGATCGATTTACAAAACTCAATGCCATCGATGCCCGGCATATGATAATCAACCACCACCGTTGAAATCTGTTGAAAACGCGCACGGTTATACATGATGCGATAAATATCCCGCACATTAATGTCGAGGGTTCGGTGTTCAAACTCCTCTTCATCGATCATGCTGACCAAGCCATCGGCTATTTCATTGCCGTGATATTTTTCGTTGATCAATTTTAGCGCCATGTGAGGGTCGCTATAAAAATTGTAGGTCGCAGTTTCTGCCGGCAGACCAATGGCAACGCTCTTTAAAAATTCCACATTGTCGTCGATCATCAACACAGTGGTGGGAAAAAAGAAGCTGGGAATGGCTTGTTTAGACATAAAGCTTTTCCTATTAGGTCAAAGTAGTAAAAAATTCAAACAACCGCATTGGCAAGTTTCCGCCTCAGACAGTCCCAAGAAATAAATTTCTATAAATCACGCGATAAGCTTAGCACTCAAGATCAGCCATGCAAGCAGGGGGACGACGCATAAAGATTTTTGGGGGATACCCATTGGCAGAAGTAAAAAATAGAGGGAATAGACAGGCGCTGGCACTAAAATAACAAGATTCGATAAGGATTAAATAATAAATATTTCTTTTTATATTTAGTTATTTAGGCTCAAAAACCATTTTAAAATGCCTGTCTACCTCTCCTAACTTCTTCACGGGTGTTTAGTGAGGACCACGTTTTAAGATGGTCTGTTGCTCTCACAAGAGAAGTACTATCGATAGGAATAGTTTTCGTCAAGAAACTATTCGTAAAAATATTTTTTTAAGGTGATTTTTTTACTTGGAGCATCATATTAGAAGGTTGAAGAATAGAGTCCTAAAAATCGCCTTATGGAGCAACTGTGAGCCTTAAAACTAGCCTGCACGCCAAAAATATTGGAGCGAGATTTCGCTCGGCGCGCTCATTAGTGCTCGATTTAAACCGTAAATCTTTTTGCGAGCGCCACGAAATAAATCGTTACACCATGCAATCATGGGAAAACGGCCTGCATGTTTCTAAGGGAAAAAACGTTGAAAAATTCATCGAAGCCCTGGCGCGGGAAGGGATCGCTTGCACTTCTGAATGGCTAATTGACGGCCAAGGCGAGCCCGCCCGGCCTTTTTTTGAGGCTAACCCTACTACTTTTAAGGCGGAAAACCCTAGTGAGCCCGCCCTTTCTGAGCCATTCAATGAAAAATACGATCATATCTTTGATCTCTTGATGGCCACTCATGCTCAATTTAAAGAAGAAACGGTAAAAACACGCGTCAATGATGAATCAATGGCGCCTAAATTTCGCACCGGCGATTGGTTGCTCGGAGTGGATATCTCTCATTCGCCTAAGCGTGCGCATCAAAAATATTGCATGATCGAGCTTCAAGAGGATCGTTATGTGGTCCGAAAGGTTTATTATTTAAAAGACCATTTCCTCTTAACAGCTCTTGATGAGCGGGTGCCATCCTTTAATTTGGCAGCAGGTGCTAAAATTTATGAGATAGTTTGGCACATGTTAGAACAATAATTGTGGCAGATGAGGCTTGCCTAAGTGAAGTTTACGGGCAATAAGTGCGAAGCGTTAATAATTTTATGAGGTAAATAATGGCTAAAAAAGGCAAACGAGAACTGATTAAACTCGAATCTACTTTGGGCACGGGCTATTTTTACGTGACTGTTAAAAACAAACAGGTCACCAAAGACAAGATCGAACTGAGCAAATATGATCCTAAAGCTCGTAAGCATGCAACTTTTAAAGAAGTAAAGCTTAAATAACAGCCTTTGAACTCCAAGGCTTAAAAGGCTGCGATTTAGCTCGCACGGCCTAGGATTTTTGCGGCCCGCTTATCGGCGCGCGACTGAATTATAATCGTGGCCTCACTATGCGCCACAACACCGATTCAACTCTAGCAGGGGAATGTGATGTCGAAGCAGTATGACCTCGTGGTAATTGGCGCAGGACCCGGTGGCTATGTGGCGGCCGCAAGAGCTGCCTCTTTGGGCCTAATCACGGCAGTGGTAGAAAAAGACTCAAGCTTAGGTGGCACGTGTTTACATCGTGGCTGCATCCCTACCAAAGCCCTTCTTCATGCCGCGGACACCTTTGATGAGATCAAGCATGGCGCGCGCATTGGCATTAAAACTGCCGGTGTCGAAGTGGACTGGGCTGAGGTTCAAAAATACAAAGATCGGGTGGTAAACACCAATGCGGGCGGTGTATCGCATCTGATGAAGGCTAAAGGAATTGACGTCTTCACTGGCTTTGGATCTATTCGCGATAAAAATACCGTCCAAGTAAAAGGCGAGAAAGAAAGCCAAAATCTCTCCACCAAAAATATTTTATTAGCGGTGGGCTCTAAGCCCCGCGATTTACCTGGCACCGACGCTTCACCACGCATTCTCAACTCAGATAGTATTTTAGGCCTAAAACAAATTCCCGGCTCCCTGACCATCATTGGTGGTGGCGTGATCGGTATTGAATTTGCCTCGATATTTTCGCGCTTTGGTACCAAGGTAAACGTTATTGAAGCGATGCCGCGCATATTGGCGCCAGCCGATCATGAGTGTTCAAAAGAACTTAAAACACAGCTCGAAAAACAAGGCGTGACCTTCCATGTCAATGCGAAGGTTGCCAAAGTTTCTAATAAATCCGAGCAGGCTCACGTTAATTTCACCGACGAATCCGGTGCTGCGTTACAAATCGATAGCGATTATGTCTTGGTATCGATCGGCCGCACGCCTTTGACGAGCGGCATTGGCCTCGAGAATACTCGAGCACAACTTGATCGCGGTTTTGTGGTGGTGGATGGCTTTATGGCCAGCGCTGAAAATAATATCTATGCCATCGGCGACTGCGTTAATACGCCGTGGCTCGCCCATGTGGCGTCTAAAGAAGGCGTGATCGCGGTGGAAAAAATGGCGGGCCTAAAACCCACAGCGCTCAACTATGATCACACGCCTTCTTGCGTTTATTCGGAGCCTCCAGTTGCCTGGGCTGGCCTGACCGAAGAGCAAGCGCGCGAACGTGGACTCGACGTCAAAATTAGTAAATTTGATTTTGCGAGAAATGCTAAAGCGAGTATTTTGCAAAAAAATCGTGGTTTCGTGAAATTTATCACCGATAAAAAATATGGTGAGATCATCGGTGTGCACATCATTGGTCCTCAGGCCACTGAATTATTAGCTGAGCCCGCCTTTGCCATGCAGATGGAAGCCACCATCGACGACATTGCCGCGACAGTTCACGCGCACCCCACACTTTACGAAGCAATCTATGAAGCTGCGCTCAATGCCACCGGCCAAGCCATTCATGGCTAAAGATTCGCTGGAAGTTCGATTTTTGGGGCCTCATCAGCCCTACCATCAAACCTGGGAGCTGATGCAGTCTTTGCACAGACAAGTAGCGAATGGTGAGATCCCGAATCAGCTGATGCTTCTGGAACATGCGCCCGTTATCACCATTACCCGACAGCATCAAAACCGCAGCTTGTTAAATAGCATTGATGCCATTAATCGCGATGGCATCGATGTCGAAGTGGCTGATCGCGGAGGGGATGCGACTTTTCACGGGCCAGGACAGCTGGTGGGCTATCCCATCATTAAAGTCGGTTCTGATCCACTTGATGGCGTGGCCAATATTGAACGCTATGTGCGTGGCCTCGAAGAAGCTTTACTTGGCGCGATGATGGAGCTGGGCTTGAAAGGCCCTCTCACTATTCCTGGCTTCACTGGCATTTGGCTTAAACATCAGGGTCGCTTAAAAAAACTGATTGCCATCGGCGTGGGCCTGAGTAATGGCGTGAGCAAGCACGGTTTTGCTTTAAATGTGACGATTGACGCAAGTAAATTCATGAAGCATCTCATACCGTGCGGTTTGAAGGATCGTGGTGTTATTACGCTCCACGAAGCATTTTTAGAGCAACATCTTTCTTTGCCGGATGATTTGGTTATGGTGACCAAGCTTTCACAAAGTATTGCAAAACAATTTTCTTTAACGCTGTCAAAGGCGTGATCATTGCATGAGCGCAGGGGTTTTAGACATGGCTGACAATATTATTATGCCGCAGCTGGGTGAATCGATTGCTGAAGGAACGATCGTCAAGTGGCTTAAACAACCTGGTGATCAAGTAAAAAAAGATGAGAATATTTTATTGATCTCCACTGACAAAGTCGAAGCAGAGATTCCCTCCCCGAGCGCTGGTGTGCTCATTAATATCGCGGTAGGGCCTGGCCAAACGGTAGCAGTAGGAACGGTCTTGGGGCAAGTTGGTGCGAGTAATGAGGCAGTAACTAAGAGTGCGCCGGCAGAAGCAAAACCTGAAAAATCAGCGAATCCAGAAGTTCCCGGTACCGCTGTAGCACCAGAAAAACCCGCTCCCAGTGCTGCACCGCCTGCTATGAAAATGGAGTCAACTCCAGCATTGAATCTTAATCTGCGATCAACTGAATCCGCCGACGATGATATGTCCACCTTTTTCTCCCCTCTCGTACGGCGCATCGCTCATGAGAATGGTATTCAGGAAGGCGAGCTCTCAGGCATTGGCGGCAGTGGTCGTGGTGGACGAATATCCAAAAAAGATATTCTTGATTATTTAGCGACCAGAGATAGTTCCAAAGCTAAATCTTTCGCCCCACCATCAAATCAAGCGGCTGCCAGACCAGCTCCTCAAGGTGCGCTACAAAATGAGATCGCTAAAAGTGATCGCGAAATAGCAAAGCCGGTCTCAACCATGCGCCGGGTTATTATGGAAAACATGGTGGCCTCAAAAGCAACCAGCGCCCATGTGACGACGTTTTTTGAGATCGATTATACGGCTATCGACAAAGTGCGAGCGGCTTACAAAGATCAGTTCAAAAATGACGAGCAGGTACCGCTCACCTACACTACTTTTTTGGCAGCCGCCGTTTGCCAAGTCCTGAAACGCCATCCTTATATCAACGCAAGTCTCAGCAAAGACACCATCACTTTTAAGAAAGATATTCACCTAGGGATTGCGGTTTCCATTGACAATCCTGAACCAGGTTTAATGGTGCCGGTTATTAAAAATGCGGATAAACAAAATCTGCGCGGCCTTGCTCATGCCATCGCTGATTTAAGCGGTCGAGTACGTGGGCGTAAGATCAGGCCCGATGAGCTATCAGGCGGCACCTTCACCATCACTAACCCGGGTACCTATGGCGCCATCATTGGCACCCCCATCATCAATCAGCCGCAAGTGGCGATTTTAGGGGTGGGTCAAATCGCGAAGCAAGCCAAAGTGCTTGAAATCGAAGGCATGGATGTAATTGCCATTCGACGCATGGGTATGCTCGCTCTCTCCTTCGATCACCGTTTAGTGGATGGTGCTACCGCCGACATTTTCATGGCTGATCTAAAACAGACGCTCGAAACCTGGACCTCGGCGCCATAATGAGTAGTTGCCAAAGTTCCGCACTTCCTCTTCCTCGCCCAGAGTGGCTGAGAGTGAGAGCTCCCACCGGCGAGCGCTATCAGCAGCTTCATCGCTTGCTGAGCCAGGAGCGCTTGCATACGGTGTGTTCGTCAGCGGCTTGCCCGAACATGGGCGAGTGCTGGAATATTGGCACTGCTACTTTTATGATTTTAGGAAATCAGTGCACCCGGGCTTGTCGGTTTTGCAACGTCCAATCGAAATTACGACCGGGGCCTGTGGATCTCAATGAGCCCGAGCGCTTGGTGAAAAGTGCTATCGCCATGGAGCTTAAACACGTGGTGATTACTTCGGTAGCCCGCGATGATCTCGCTGATGGAGGTGCCACACAATTTGCCCGTTGCTTAAGTTTGCTGCACACCGCCGCCCCTCACATGTCAACCGAAGTATTAGTACCGGATTTTTTGGGTGATGAGAAAAATCTCCAACTCGTGCTCGATGAAAAACCCGATATTTTTAACCACAACTTAGAAACCGTGCGCCGCCTCACGCCGAAAATTCGCTCTGGCGCTCAATACGACCGCTCATTGCGGCTCTTAAAAACCGCCAAAGCTATTGCTCCCCATGTCCAAACCAAGAGCGGTATCATGCTTGGCCTGGGCGAAGAACTTGATGAAGTAGAGACGGCTCTCAAAGATTTGCGAGCACACGATTGCGATCAGTTGACCATTGGCCAATATTTACGCCCCACACCGTGGCATCATCCTCTTCATCGCTACGCCACCCCCGAAGAATTTAACGACCTCGCAACTCTTGCCAGGAATTTAGGTTTCTTGCACGTAGAAAGTGGCCCTCTCGTGCGTTCGAGCTATCATGCTGAGCGCGGCGTTAGAGGAAAAAATTAGCGAGAGAAGAATTTGGCTAGCCACCGAGATTCACAATTAGATTTTCCAAAATATCACACCGATCGCAATATCAGTTATTAACTTTAGAACGTTTATAGTCTGGTTGATCAGCATGGTCCTCGTCTATGTATTTTCTTTTTTTCTTACTATCAACCTTCATTGAGCCAAAACTCTGCCCCAATGGTAATCCCCCCATTTTTAGTGGGATTCAAAAGTAGACAGTTTTTCCTATGCA
>CAYJDW010000059.1:0-5738 GCA_964368985.1 uncultured Myxococcales bacterium
TGGTGAAAGTTTTTTTATTGCTTGCTTGCTTTTCGTTTCATTCATTGGTGCTTGGGGATAAAGTCATTGTTTTTATGGGACCGCCCGGCTCAGGAAAAGGGACGCAGAGTAATCTTCTTAGCGAAGAACTCCATTGGCAGTCATATTCCATCGGCACCATAATCAGAATGCACAAAGCTAGCAATAATACTATAGCCACCGCCTTGGAGCTTTATGAGCATGAAGCTGAGGTTAATGATCATTTAAAAATCGGGCTGATGCTTGGTCAGATAACCCAACATATAAAAAAATATGGCAAACCCGAAGCTATAATTCTCGATGCTTGGCCCAAGGGTGGCCAAAATTTATTAGTTGTAAATCAATGGATATTTCAAGAAGATGCTCCGCTCGTCATTGAGCTTATGGTTGGCAAAGAAGAGTTAATAGAGCGAGCAGAGCTAAGAATGGTTTGCCCAGAAGCTTCGTGCGGCAAGTCTTATGGCTTGGCAGCACGCCCCCCCGCCACCGGCAAATGCGACAAGTGCGGCACTACTTTAGAAAAAAGGTCCCAAGAAAGGGGCGAGGATTTTATGAGAAGGGTGAATACTTATTTTAAGCGGAGAGAAAGTATTTTTGCTGAATATCATCGGCTGGGTGTGGAAATTATTCAAATCAATGGCGCGCGGCCAGCAAAGGAAGTTCATCATGAGATCCTGGATCACGTCAATAGATATCGGATGAGCATGGACAGTTAGGAATGAATTTTAGCGAATAAGCGTTGGTTGAGAGTACGCATTATGCGCTCAACCACAATTTAGGACTATCATGAACCTTCGTAGCTCCTTGCTTATTTGTTTGTTATTTTGCGTTTATCCTGCTTTTGCCCTATTGACTCCGGGTGTGGCATCGCCCGCTACCATTGAAAAATGGCACGCTGTAAAAAAAGAGTTAAATTTTAGCGATCGGACCGATTTTGAAGATTCTCAACGAGGATTCATTGCGCGACTCGAGAGTGATCGCATTTTGGGTGCGCAGGAAAGGGAAGTTTTTAATCTTAAAAAATTTGATTTTTTGTCACAAGAGGCCCCCTTTAGCGTTAACCCAAGTCTCTGGCGTCAAGGACAACTAAATATTCAACAGGGCCTGTTTGAAGTTGTCCCTGGCATTTATCAAGTGCGGGGCCTGGATATTTCCAATTTGACCCTGGTAAAAGGCAATATGGGCTGGATATTAGTTGACCCATTAGTCTCCAGCGAATCCGCAAAAGCCGCGCTGGATTTTGCCAATGCGAAACTAGGGAAGCGCCCTGTGACTGGCGTGATTTTCACGCATTCCCATGTGGACCATTTTGGCGGTATTCACGGGGTTTTGAGCGAAAAAGAAAGGATTGCGAAAAAAATTCCCATCATTGCGCCCGTGGGTTTTGTGGAAGAAGCTACCAGCGAACTGGTCGTGGCGGGCAATGCCATGAAGAGAAGGGCGAGCTACATGTTTGGGAGTCTCCTCCCTGCATCCCCCATTGGTAATGTGGGCACTGGTCTTGGGCAAACGACGTCTACGGGTTCAGTAGGGATGGTGGCACCTACAAAACTGATCAAAAAAACCAATGAAAAGCTCACTGTTGATGGGTTGGAAATCGTTTTTCAATTGACCCCTGATGCCGAAGCGCCTGCTGAAATGGTATTTTATTTTCCAAAATATAAAGCCTTTTGCGGTGCCGAAGAGCTCAGTCATACCATGCATAATCTCTATACCTTGCGTGGTGCAAAGATTCGCGATGGTCTTTTGTGGAGCAAGCACATCAATAAGTCGATTGATCTTTTTGGCAAGCGCTCCGAGGTGATCTTTGGCAGTCACCATTGGCCTATTTGGGGACAGCAAAAAATTGTCGATTTCATGGAGAAACAACGCGATGTTTATAAATACATCCACGACCAAACTGTGCGCTTGGCGAATCACGGTTTAAAAATGACGGACATCGCTGAGAAAATTGAATTGCCGCCAAGTCTGAAAAATAACTGGGCGACCCGAGGCTATTATGGCACCTTAAATTATAATGCGAAGGCTCAATATAATCTTTACTGGGGCCCGTTCGACGGCAATCCAGCTTACCTTCACCCTTTGCCTGAAGCCGAGGAATCATCCGTGCTGGTGCGTCTCATGGGCGGAAGCAAAAAGGTTATGAAAGAAGCGCAAATTTTAGTAGACCAGGGCTCATATCGCATGGCTGCGACCGTGCTAAATAAAATCGTCATGAGTGAAAAAGAAAATAAAGACGCGAAAGAGCTCCTCGCGAAGACTTATGAGCAATTGGGTTTTCAAGCTGAATCCGGCCCGTGGCGTAATTTTTATTTGACAGGTGCTTTGGAGTTGAGACGAGGCATAGATGGCCTGCCGGCGCCCTACAGCGATAGCACCGACATGATCAAATCTCTTTCCATCGAGCAGGCCCTTGATTATTTAGCCACAAGGTTAAATGGCCCTAAAATTGGCGACAAAATTATGACCTTTAATGCCACGCTTTCAGACACCTTGGAAAAAGCCACACTTTTGATCAAACATGGTGTTCTAAACTATCGCTTGGGTGAGCATGCGGCTGTCGCCGACGCTGAGATTAAGCTGCCTAAAGAGTTGTTTAAATTGAGTCTTTTGTCGGAGCAGGCTTTGCCTCAGGAAATTCGGGAAAAGCACATCAAAGTTACAGGTAATGAGCAGATGTGGAATGAATTTAACGCGAATCTTGATCGCTTTAAATTTTGGTTTCCTATTGTGACGATGTAATTTCCTTCCCCTTGTATTCTCATGGGAGAGAGGAAAATTTCGAAAAAGCGGTTTGTCCTATTTGTATTTGGGAAAAAAATACACGCTCAAATAAGCGTGTATTTTGTTTTAAATTTAAATTATCTTGTGGAGACGTTTTTTGTTTTCAATAGTTATCGTATCGTTAATTACTCTTATAATACGTTTTTTACTGTTTTCAAAGTCTAGTAATTCCCATGTTTTTTCTGATATAAAATACAAATCAAAATCCGGGCTCAAGTTGATTTTTTCTTGTTCGATATGCTTTAAAATTCTTGCGTAAATATCATTGTATTTGTGGATTAATTCTTCCTCATGAACTTCATCATGGATAATGCCGAAAAGTTCCATAACATAAGATTTAGTTATGTCTTCAATGTTTTTAGGGTAAACTTTATAGATATTAACGTCATTGAGTCTTTTAGTGTTATTATTTTTTACTAACTCTAGCGTATAGCCATCATCCTGAACTGATTTGATAATTTTAAAGAGATAGTGATGACTTATGTATAAATATTCATCTCCATTATCCTGTTTATGATATGACCAGTGGATGTTTTTTCCATTCGCGTAATTATCTTCTTTACCTAAAGCAGAAGCCCATAAGCTTCCCCATACGCCTTTTCTGTTTTGGAAATTTTTAAGGCTAAATAAAAGTTTTTTATCGTCTTGTTGTTCATTTCTTATGTTATGACCAACTCCTTCCCATACGATACCGTCTTGAAGGAGAGGACATTCTCTATGAGGAGTAGGCTTAAGCTTTATCGCTGGCCTATTATTCGTTAAGAGCTCATCGAAGTCTTTTTCTCCCAAAGAAGAGGCCTTCTTATCTTGAGCCATTGTTTGTGGATTGAGGGACGGGCTATTTTTAAAGAATTCTTGTTCATTCTCTTCTTTAGCGGGAGGCAAGGTGCGTGCGCTTTCTGCATCAGGAACATCCGGCATCAAGTCTTGTTGTTTCGCCAAATTTTCTTGTGCTTGTTGTTGTTGTCTGCGTTTACGCGCTTGTTTCTTTATTTGGTTCTTACTCAAAGCAGGTGTTTCAGGTTCTGCAGTTATCTTCGGTTGTTTTACCGCTGGTATGTTTATCGGATTAAGAGCTTGGTGATGGGGTGCTCTCTCTTCGACAGAAATTACCATGGGTTTAGCCTTCTCTGTCTTTGTTAGTGAAAAAACGAACGATTGTTTTTGTTTTTTCTTCGCCTCGGCACACTCCAAAACCAGCTCGTCGCCTTGAAGATATACTTCAAATTTATCAGTAAATTTCCATCCCCTAAAATCATTTATGCCTTGCAGAGAAATGACATTTTCATTTCCGTTAATAGTAATCTCAAAATCATAAATTTCATTATTGGAAAACATAAGCCACAGGCGATTATCTTTAATCTCAGCATAGGCCACAGGTTGATAGGTACTGTTCCCAACGTAATTTCCTATAAGGTCCGAACGACGAGGCCTTGCTTTAGTATCGGTGAATCCAGATATGGCATTCTTTTTAGGAGAGGTATCTCTCTTAGGAGAAGTATCTCTCTTCGGAGGAGTATTATCATTAGGAGCAGAAGGGGCTTGAGTAGATAAGGTAATAGTTTGGGAGACGCTTTTATTGTCGGTATTCATGGTGATCGAAATGCTGCTTAAATCTTCGCTATATTTCACTGGAAAATTATTGGTAAAGAGCACTTTATTTTTGTCTCTCGGGGATTTTCCAGTTTTTTTATTATGAATAAAAATAATATCATTTACATAAGAAATGCTTTTTTCTTGCTTATATCCGCGAGGACTAAGTTTATAAAATTCAAAAAATTCTATTTTATGAGGATTATCTTCAGCATAGCGCGGCTTTAGTATTAAATTTTTCGACTGTTCCTTTCCATAAGTAAAACTAAAATTAGCGCTGTAGAGCCCTTCTTGTAGGGGAACTTTATTAAAGGTGATGGTGACTGGTATGGTGTCGTCTTTATTGGCAACATTGAGAAGTTTTAGCGTCATAGAAGTAAAAAATTTATTCTTTGTAATATCTATATTTTTTTGATGAAAACTAATTAGTTCTCTTGTTGAAGCGTTATTGATAGAACTTAAAACATCATTTTTAATGGAATGATTATGGCCTAATAAATATCTTACTAGATTAGTATGGCCTTCTTGGGCTGCATTCAGGAGCTGTATATGTCCTTTTTCTGTTGTATGGCTGAACGCTTCGGGAACGTGCTCCATAAAAAGCTCCACACTCTTGATAGAACCTTTTTTAACGGCAGTATCTAAAGCATCTTTTATAGTATTCTCGGTAAGTAAAAGATCTGCTTTGTTTTGGAAAATTCTTTCGATCTCTTTGTAATTATTAGATGCACAGGCTGCAGAAAGATCGGTAGTATCTTTTGGCGTAACAACTGTTTTTTGGTTAGTTTGATCTGCTAGAAGAAGTTTCTTATTCTTTGTAGTAATTAGAGCCCCTTTTGCTAGTAAAATCTCTTTCACTTTTGCACGATCGAATACATTGGCATTATGCAGGGGTGTCATACCAAATTTGTCCTTGGCTTCTTTATCCGCATTATTTTCAAGAAGGATACTTACTATCTCTGAGTGTCCCCTCTTGGAAGCTACATGCAGGGGAGTTTCATCATTGAAATTCTTTGCATTAATTGGAGCCCCTTTTCTTATTAATATTTTTACCACTTCTTTATAATTGGCTAGAGTGGCATTATGCAGAGGTGTATTGCCACCTTTGTCCTTGGCTTCTTTATCCGCTTCTTTTTTATCAAGAAGGAAACTTACTATGTCTGACCATCCTTGCAAGGAAGCTAAATGCAGGGGAGTTTCATAGTAGTTATTCTTTGCATTAATTAAAGCTCCTTTTGTAAGTAATATTTCTAGTGCTTTTTCACGATAGAATTTAGCGGCTAAATGCAGAGGTGTATTGCCATTTTTGTCCTTGGCTTCTTTATCCGCATTATTATCAAGAA
>CAYJDW010000059.1:5838-16294 GCA_964368985.1 uncultured Myxococcales bacterium
AGAGGTGTATTGCCATTTTTGTCCTTGGCTTCTTTATCCGCATTATTATCAAGAAAAATACTTACTATCTCTGAGTGTCCCTTCTTAGAAGCTACATGCAGGGGAGTTTCATCGTTGATATTCTTTGCATTAATGAGAACCCCTTTTGTTAGTAATATTTGTGCCACTTCTTTAAAATTGTGGTTAGCGGCTAAATGAAGAGGTGTATTGCCATCTTTGTCCTTGGCTTCTTTATCCGCATTATTTTCAAGAAGGATACTTACCATGTCTGACAATCCATACAAGGAAGCTAAATGCAGGGGAGTTTTATAGTGGTTATTCTTTGCATTAATTAAAGCTCCTTTCGTAAGTAATATTTCTAGTGCTTTTTTACGATTGAGGCTAGCGGCTATATGCAGAGGTGTATTGCCATTTTTGTCCTTGGCTTCTTTATCCGCATTATTATCAAGAAGAATACTTATTATCTCTGAGTTTCTTAGCTGGGAGGCTGCATGGAGGGGAGTTCCATCATTGAAATTTTTTGCATTAATTAGAGCCCCTTTTCCTAGTAATATTTGTACCACTTTTTTACGATGGTATTTAGCGGCGAAATGCAGAGGTGTATTGCCATCTTTGTCCTTGGCTTCTTTATCCGCATTATTATCAAGAAGGATACTTACTATCTCTGAGTTTCCCCGCTCGGAAGCTACATGGAGGGGAGTTTCATCGTCGAAATTCCTTGCATTAATTGGAGCTAAAATGTCTGCAGTGGGGTCACTTAGAAGAAGCTTTACCAGTGCTATATCATTACTATGAATAGCCCCAACTAGAGCACTTCTATTGCTGGGCGTTAAATGCAAGACATCCTGAGTATTTGCCTGTAATGACGATAAAATAAAAATAAAGAATACTAAATAATTAATGGAGATTATTTTCACTTCCAAATATGAATTAATTGTTATTTACTGTAATGTGAAAATTTGTTTTGTAAATGGTTGTTGTGTGAAATAAGTGATTCATTTTAGGTTGGTTTTCTGTGTGTATGGTTATATAATATGTTTTTCCCCTGCCTTCTCAGGCATCGCCCCAGAACCATTAACTGTGAAGAAAATAAGCTAAAGCTTTAATAAAACATAGTGAAGAGAGTTTAGAAAATAATAAAATTGGTATTAAATACAAGTTCGTAGCTAAGCCAAAGATTTAGGGTTTTTCGCAAAAGCTTTGGCAGATGGGTCGCTCATACTATCTAAGCTTCAACCAAAAATAGCACTAGGCGCATAGCGAGGAGTCTCTTGGGCATGTTGTATATAGAAGAGCCGTCAGGGCTCAAGTTCCAACCATCTATTAGCGTTTTGTTCTACCTGCTTGAAAAGCTCAGGATTGTCGTAAAGGTGCTGTCCATAAGAGGGCACCATGGCTTTGATTTTGGTGTGCCAGGCGCCAGTGAAATCGTCTTTAAAGCAGCGCTTAAGAACGCTTAACGCAACTTCGACAGCGGTGGATGCACCGGGGGAGGCGCCAAGGAGAGCAATAATAGTTCCGTCGCTCGCGCCAACTAATTCCGTGCCAAATTGTAAGATACCGCCTTGTTTCGGGTCGTCTTTAATAATTTGCACCCGTTGTCCAGCATCAGCCACCCGCCAATCTTCAATTTTTGCCGTCGGAAAATATTGTTTTAGGGTTTCGACCCGTTGTTCTTTAGAGAGGAGCACTTGGGTGATGAGGTAGTGTGTAAGGTCAAGATTATGCCATCCTGCCTGGATCATCGGGATGAGGTTGCCGCTGCTGATGGACTGAAACATGTCCATCCATGAACCAGTTTTCAGAAATTTGGTGGAGAAAGTCGCAAAGGGACCGAATAAAAGAGAAGCTTTGCCATTGATAATACGCGTATCTAGATGAGGTACTGACATGGGCGGGGCGCCCACTGAGGCCATGCCATAGACTTTGCCATGGTGGCGTTTGATTAAATCAGGATTGTCGGTGATTAACCACTGCCCACCTACGGGAAAGCCTGCATATCCTTTCGCTTCAGGGATGCCTGATTTTTGTAATAAGGGCAAAGCGGCGCCCCCTGCGCCAATGAAAACGAACTTGGCTTTTATGACTCTTTGCTGGTTATCGCTGAGATTTTTTACTACGATCAACCAGCTTTGATCTTCATTGCGTTTGATGTCGATTATTTCATGCTTGAGAAAAAGCTTCGTATGAGGCTTTTTAATTAGACTAGCCATAAGGGATTTGGTAAGCGCGCCAAAGTCAACGTCGGTTCCTCGGTTAACCCGGGTTGCTGCAATTTTTTGCTTTGGATCGCGACCTTCCATCACCAAAGGCACCCATGCTTTGATTTGTTCGGGATCTTCAGAATATTCCATATCTTGAAAAAGTAGATTTTTACTTAAGGCCTGAGCACGCTTTTTAAGAAAACTGACATCGGTTTCGCCAAATACAAAACTCAAATGGGGAACCGAATGGATAAAATCTCTGGCTGACAGATTTTTATGTGCCACTTGATAAGCCCAAAACTGCTTGGAAATGGCAAAAAGTTCATTGATTTCGATAGCTTTTTTAATGGAAATAGAGCCGTCAGCTTTTTCTGGGGTGTAGTTAAGTTCAGCAAAAGCGGCGTGCCCTGTGCCCGCATTATTCCAGGCTGCAGAGCTTTCTAAAGCCACTTGGTCCAGCCGTTCAAAAATTTCCATTGATAGATTGGGCTCTAAATCCTTTAGGATTGTCCCAAGAGTTGCGCTCATGATGCCCCCTCCAATCAGAACTACGTCCACCGCGGGTCCAGCAGGTGCCATGGGGGAGCGATCGCAAGAAAGAAGGCTCATACCTATGAATAAAAATATTAATTTGCGCATATTTTTTTCTCTAATCCACTTAAACTACTTAACCTTTAGTTCCTTGCCGTGCAGCTCTTGGGCTATCTATCTGAATAATTGGTTAAATTTTTAAACATCGCCTAGCAGTCTATTATCGTTTTGCCTATAAAAGACTTGCCAATTAATTTTCAAAGCTCTCTTGTGAGTTTTCTTCAATGGCATATGAAGATTATAGACGAAGAACTTTTGGGCCCGTAGCTCAGCGGTAGAGCATTCGGCTCATAACCGACAGCGCGCTGGTTCGAATCCAGCCGGGCCCACCAAAATTATCAGGTTGCAATAAGTATTTTGGTGCCCAAGAGTCCACTTTTTGAGGATAAAAATGCACACCAAAGAACAGTTAATTATTATTGCTGAAATCGGTCGCCATGATTTAAAAATGATCGCAAGCCGGGACAACTTATCTCGCCTCCGCAAAGATTCAGACCAAGCCAAAACCGCGGCAGGAGAGCTTGAAGCCTCCATCAACAGCATCGGTTCAAGCAAAAGCGAAGCCTTAAAGCGCCGCAAATTGCTCGATGAAAAGTTGCAAATCGAAAAATCCAATTTAAGAAAATGGGAAGCCCGCGCCGAAAAGATCAAGGGCGAGCGTGAATACACGGCTCTCATGAGCGAAATATCCAGTCAAAAACGTACCATTAGTGGGATCGAAGCTGAGATGGCTGAAATTGCCACCGAGCTTAAAGTGAGCGATGAGAAAATCACTAAGGCCAGTGGTGCTCATGAAGATAATGTTGGTCGCGCTACCCGGGCTTTCGATGAAGTAAAAGAACTCCTCAAGGAAGAAGAAGAGCGACTTGAGGCCGTGGGCAAGGCCAAAGAAGCTTTATTGGTGCAATTGCCTGCTGTTGTTCGAGCTCGATATGAGCGTATCTACGCCAATCGTATGCAACAAGGGATCGCTTTTTTGCGCAATGAAGTGTGCCAGGCCTGCCAAAGAAAAGTGCCAGCCGAAATCTTCATCAAAGTATGCAAATGTGAAGTGATTGATCAGTGTCCTTCTTGCCAAAGAATTATGGTTTCCGATTTTTCCGTTAGCGAGAATTAATTTTTTGCTTTAGCCATTCAAAAAAAGTGAGGTGCTTTATGGCCGTTGTTGATCGGGAAATTTTTGAACTGATTAATCGCGAGCGTGAGCGCCAATCTCATTGCTTGTCTCTCATCGCCAGCGAAAATATTGTCTCCGATGAGGTTCGCGCGGCGGTGGGCAGCGAACTTACCAATAAATATGCGGAAGGTTATCCCGGCAAGCGCTATTATGGCGGTTGTGAAATCCATGACCAAATCGAAAGCATTGCCATTGATCGTGCAAAACAATTGTTCGGCGCCGAGCATGCCAATGTGCAGCCCCATTCAGGTTCAAATGCCAATATGGCTGCGCTATTTGCACTGGCAAAACATGGCGACACCATTTTAGCAATGGATTTGAATCATGGCGGGCATCTTACTCATGGCTCCAAAGTTAACTTTTCTGGCAAATGGTTTAATATCGTCGGCTATGGCGTTAAGCGTGAAAGCGGATTGATTGATTACGACGCCGTGCGCGATCTCGCCATCACGCACAAGCCAACGGTCATCATCGCCGGGGCTTCAGCCTATAGCCGTATCATCGATTTTGCTCGCTTCGGGGCCATTGCGGCTCAAGTAAATGCCAAACTTTTGGTAGATATGGCCCATATTGCCGGCCTCATTGCTACCGGCCTGCATCCATCGCCTTTTCCTCACGCCGACATTGTGACCACCACCACCCACAAAACCCTCCGCGGTCCTCGTGGCGGTATGATTTTATGCAAAGCCAGCTATGCGAAAGCGGTTGATTCATGGATTTTTCCGGGGATCCAAGGTGGTCCTTTGATGCATGAAATAGCGGGCAAGGCTGTTTGTTTTAAGGAAGCTCAGCTTGCGAGTTTTATCGACTATCAAAAACAAGTGGTCGCGAATGCGAAGCGCCTGGCAGATGCCTTTTTGGCGGCCAACCTGAAATTGGTTTCGGGGGGTACCGATAACCATTTATTGCTGCTCGATGTTACAGGCTTAGGGATAAGTGGCCACGAGGCAGAGATTGCCTTGAATGAAATTGGTATTGTGGCCAATAAAAATAAAATTCCCTTCGATGAAAAACCCGCCACCATTACCAGCGGTCTTCGCTTGGGCACAGCCTCGATTAGCTCGAGGGGGATGGGCTTAAAAGAGATGGATCTCATTGGGCAGATTATTTTAGACCGCCTACAAAATCGCTCCAATGTTGCAGAGTTGAAAGCGAAGGTGGTGGATTTAGCGGCGAGGTTCACGCGCTCCTAATGAATTCATCGTCAAAGTTATGTTCTGCTCATCGAGCAAGCCACAACAACTCCTCGCCCGTTTGCGGGAGAGGCCAGGGAGAGGGTGGAGCAACAAATACCCTTAGGAAATCGTCATTAAGAAGGTTGAGATATTCCATTGCGGTTGGCATAAAGAATTTTGATGCAACGTTTCTGTGTCTCCACCCTCTCCCCAGCCTCTCCCGCAAGCGGGCGAGGAGTTGTCGCGCTAACCAGGGGCCAATTTAGGCTTCCTCAGGTGAAAACATGAAGAACCAACTTTTAAGCATCGATGATCTCACCGACAGCGACATAGGTCGCCTTTTTTTTGCCGCACGCAGCAAGAAAATCCCGCCACTTTTGCAAGAAAGGCCCCTAATGCTGACGAGCTTTTTCGAACCGTCGACGAGGACCAGGCTTAGCTTTGAAATGGCGGCCCTTAGGTTAGGCCTCAGCGTCGCTAATTTCGACGCACCCAATTCCTCTCTGAAGAAAGGCGAAAGCTGGGAAGAGACCATGGCCACGCTCGATGCTTTAGGCCCCGATTTAATTATTTGTCGAGTGCCTTTTCAGCTGGATCGAAAATTTCTAGCGAATATCAAAAGCCCCATCATCAATGGAGGGGATGGCATTAATGAACATCCCACTCAAGCTTTGCTTGATTGTTTTAGCTTACTTGAGCATTTCAAAAGCGATGATCTTAAAGACCGAAAAATATTGATCATTGGTGATGCGGCCCATAGTCGTGTGGCCCATTCGAATCTCAAATTAATGGCGCGGCTTGGCGCGAAAGTTATTTTATTATCGCCACCGTCTTTGGCCCTTAGAGGAAATCATGAATCTTACGATCATTTTAGCGAAGTGGAAGGCAACTTTGACGTGGTCATGGCCTTACGGATTCAAAAAGAACGGTTGAATGACGCATCAAAAATGAGCGATGAAGAATATTTTAAGGCTTATGGGCTCTGTGAATCACGTTTTTTAACACTTGGAAAAAACTGCGTTCTGATGCATCCGGGACCTATGAATAATGGCGTTGAAATCAGCCAAAATCTCGCTGATCACCCGCGATCATTAATTCGTAAACAAGTTGAAAATGGCCTAAAGATTCGCATGCACCTTATAGCCATTTATTTAAGCTAATTTTAGGCTAAGAAAAACTATCCCTTGCTCTCACCACTTTAGAGGCCTTATGAAAAAATCGGGATATTTGGTATTAGCGGATGGCACAGTTTTTCCAGGCACCATTATCGGCCTGTCGGATCAAGTTGCTGGTGAGTTAGTTTTTTCCACAGCGAGTACCGGGTACACGGAAATTTTAAGTGATCCGTCTTTTTATGGGCAGATCGTGGTGCTGTCTAATCCAGAAATCGGCAACTATGGGGTAAGCCTTGATGATATGCAGTCGAGCGGCATAAAATTACGGGCCTTGGTGGTGAGGAATTTGTCCACGCGAGCCTCATCTTTTCGATCGGATTTAACCCTCTACGATTGGCTAATGCGCGAACAAATCCCCGTCATGGTTGGCGTTGACACCCGTGCGCTGATCGCAAAGATCAGAGATCAGGGTGCCATGATGGCTCTTTTGGGTACGAGCGAAAGCGCGACTCTTGGGGAATTATTAAAAGCGGCCCAAGCAGTGCCGCCCATGGCTGATTGCAGGCTTTCACCTCTCGTGGCGGTGAGGGAGGCGACAGCGGTCAATGAACATTTACGTCATATTGATGGCTCGATGGTGATGGCAAGAGAATCCCGCTTTCGGGTGGTCGCGCTTGATTTTGGCATCAAAAAAGAACTGCTGCGCCATTTGCATCATGTCGGGGCAAACCTAATTTTATTGCCCCCCCATGCCACGGCTGAAGATATTTGGCTCCATAAACCGGATGGAGTTTTCTTAAGCAATGGCCCTGGTGATCCAAAAACTGAGACCCGCGCCGTTAACACGGTGAGGAATTTACTCGGTAAAGTTCCTATTTTTGGGGTTTGTTTGGGACATCAAATTTTGGCACAGGCTTTGGGAATGCCCACCTATAAACTCAAGTTTGGGCATCGCGGAAGTAATCAGGCTGTTAAACTGGACAATGGAAGTATTTGGATGACGGCGCAAAACCATGGATTTGCGGTCGGCGTCGACCCTTCTGAGTTCGCCATTAAGGCCGATACGAATTTATCGGATCAAAGTAACGAAGGAATTGATCTGCCCGAGCTATCAGTTTTTTCGGTGCAGTTTCACCCGGAAGGAGCCCCTGGACCCAAGGATGCGGTGAATTGTTTCGAAAAATTTATCAACTACATGGATGATTGGAAGAAAAAGCTGCAATCGAGCAGTTGTCTAACAGCGAAAACCAACCCGACAGCCTCCAGGATAGCCGCCATTGCTGAAGATAGGCACCACCGTTAGTAAAAGATTCGTCATTCGCCACCTTTTGGCCGAAGGTGGTATGGCGGAAGTATATTTAGCTCAAACTCCCGAAAATGAGCAAGTTGTCTTAAAACGCCTCAAGCCTAATCTTCCTCATCGAAAACGGGACTACCAGCTCTTTGTCGACGAGGCCAATCTCATAATTAAATTAATTCACCCGAATATTGTTCGAGGATTTGAGCTCATTGAAGAAGGAAGTGATGATTTCCTCGTCATGGAACATATTGTAGGAAAGCCGGTCGAGCAGCTTATTAACCAGCAATTTTCGGCTCTCTTTCGCGCTCAACTGGCCGTGGCGGTAGGGATTCAAACTTGTCAGGCACTTGACTATGCTTTTAAGGCGAACAATGAGCAGGGGCAGCCCTTAAAACTCGTCCATAAAGATATCTCGCCGCAAAATCTCATTGTCGCCGCCACAGGACTCATCAAGATCATTGATTTCGGGGTCGCTCAGACCGCCTTTAATCAAAACGACGATCGAGAAACCCTGCGTGGCAATATCCATTACATGTCTCCCGAGCAAATTGAAGGAAATGAACTTAATCAGGCGAGCGACGTTTATTCGCTCGCTCTCGTAATGCTAGAAATTGTTCGAGGAAAAAAATGGCGCCCCGAAGAAAGCGATGCCGACTTATTTTGTTCAGTAAAGAATAATGAGGTCAATGGCGATTTGCTTGAGACCTTAAAGAAAGCTCTGGTGGAAAATGCGCCTGATCGCATCCAAAGCTGCGAAGCATTGCTCCTTCTTTTAAGAAAAATTCAACATCAAATGGGGTTTGAGCCAGGTGAAATCCTTAATGAATCACTCTCGTTAATAGCAAAGTTTCAACAACCCAACGCTGCTAAATGGGTTCCTGTTTTGTCTCATATTGTACGACTGTCCAGTTTGAGTTGCGCGTTGGTGGTCATTATATTGATGCTATTTTGCATCGCCGTGGAACTATTTAGACCTCACCTAACCCTCATTGGTCCAGTGGCTAATAGCGACGGATGGGAACTAAATAATCCGGAAAAATCAGAACTTCATGAAAGCGAGCCCGCTTGGGGGCAACTTTCGGTTATCGTCTTTCCACCTGCGGAAATTTATATTGGCGATCAATTTTATGGCTCTACTCCTATGGGTGACCTAAGCTTGCCTCCAGGCGAATATATAGTTCAATTACGTAGGCCCAATTATTCCACCATTGCGCTTCGCAGGGTTAAGATCTACGCCGACAAGCGGACTGAACTCATTCATAATTTTTAGTGCGAGGATCGTAATGACGAAAAAAAATGCGGGTCATGGCATCGTTGTGGTTGGTGGACAATGGGGCGATGAAGGCAAGGGGCGCATAGTAGATTCTTTATCCGCCGATTGCGCCTTGACTGTGCGGTTTCACGGCGGAAATAATGCGGGCCATTCTTTGCACTTTGATGGGAAATCCCTGGTTTTGCACCTCATACCCTGCGGTATCGTTCGCGCCACTAATATTGCGGTTATTGGGAATGGGGTAGTGATCGACCCGGAAGTTTTATTGAAAGAAATGAATGATTTAAGACAAGCTGGGATCAAATGTAGCCCCTCTAATCTTAAAATCTCTCTTCATGCCCATGTTATTTTGCCCATTCACAAAAGCCTCGATCAAAAGCGGGAGAGTGATAGCAAGAGCTTTTTAGGAACTACTAAACGGGGCATTGGACCTTGCTACGAAGATAAAATCGCGCGCTTCGGCATCCGGATGGGCGACCTCGTTCGACCCCCCATTTTAAGAAGCAAGTTAGAAAAACTGTTCAATCATCACGACGAAAAAGATCCCACGAAGCTAAACGAAGTGATCGCGCAATGTTTGACCTTTGGCGATCAACTCAAAGCATTTTTATGCGATAGCGGTGAATATATCAGCCAAATGCTTGAAAATAACGCTCGTGTTTTATTTGAAGGTGCTCAAGGTGCTTTGCTCGACGTCGATCATGGCAGTTATCCCTTCGTTACTTCATCAAACTGCGTGGCTGCCCAGGCCTCGATCGGAAGCGGGGTAGGGCCTAAGTGGCTCAATGAAGTTTTGATGGTCAGCAAGGCTTATTGCACGCGAGTAGGCGAGGGGCCTTTTTTAACCGAGCTTGATCAAGCAGGCCAGGAAATCTTTCGTCAAGTAGGCAATGAGTTTGGCGCCACCACAGGTCGCCCGAGGCGTTGCGGTTGGCTTGATCTGCCGGCCTTAAAATATGCGGCACGCATCAATGGAGCCACGGGACTCGTCATCACCAAGTTTGATATTTTAGCAGGCCTAGGACCGATAAAGATCGCTACAGGTTATCGCTCGGCGGCAGGACAGGATCTATCTTTTAGCGATGCAATGGATTTAGTATTGGCTGGAGAGCAAGTGTTACCCGTCTATCGCGAGTTTGCGCCCATTGAATCTTTGCCCTCATCGATCAAAAAAATGAGCGATTTACCCGAATCGTTTCGCCAAATATGCGAGCTCATTGAAAGAGAGGTAGGAGCGCCGATAATGATGATTTCATATGGCAAAGAACGGGGGCAGGAAATTTCTTTTAGATAAAATTGTCTTAAATATATTCAATCGCCGGTTGACAACTTAAGCGTAGGAATTTAGGCGTGTTGCTTAGTTGTCCTTCGCGGCAATGGAAGCTGACGTAGCTCAATGGTAGAGCGCCTGCCTTGTAAGCAGGGGGTTGCGGGTTCGAGTCCCATCGTCAGCTCCAGAAAGAAGTTTTAATAATGCAGGGGTGCCCGAGCGGCCAATGGGAGCAGACTGTAAATCTGCCGGCGCAAGCCTTCGAAGGTTCGAATCCTTCCCCCTGCACCATTTTCGCGGGAGTAGCTCAGTTGGTAGAGCGTCAGCCTTCCAAGCTGAATGTCGCGAGTT
>CAYJDW010000060.1:0-16190 GCA_964368985.1 uncultured Myxococcales bacterium
ATGTGCTTCATGGATCGATCGAACAACAGCTCCATCGAATCAAGCGATGGGAGGCGGAGCAAAGCGCTCGCACTGGGATCCCCCATAGAATCACCCGGTTTATTGATGAGGATATTTTCCGTCACTTTTGCGCCTGTGGTGATCTCCAGCAAACCGCTAAGTATTGCGAATTAAAAGGCTATAAAACAAAAGAGCGCTTTACTCGAGCAAAAGTTGAAAAAGGCAAAAAAATACCACCCAAAGCTGTGGGTGGCATGCCCTTCGATCGCAAAAACCTACGGGCACTATTGGTTAACCGCAAAATCGCAGGATTTGGTTATTTCAAAGATGATTGGAATCAATTTCCACATCTGCAGGACGAAAATGGCATGGTGAGATGGGAACTTCGCCATGGTCCCGTGGTGCCAATCGAGCTCTTTGAAAAAGCCCAAACTATTTTGCGTAAAAACGCTAAGTTTAACCACCGCATCTATGCTGACCAGCGTACCTATTTATTAAGCGGAATCTTATTTGATCAGGATGGCAATAAATTCAGCGGGCAATCGGTCAAGCATAAAAAAAATCCCTATTACTCAAACCGCACCAAAAATTTTCGTATCAGGGCTGAACGCATCGAAAATACTGTGGTTAGTTTTTTAAGCTCACTGCTTAAGAAAGAGGGAATTTTAGAGGAAGCGATTAAACGAGCATTCAATGGTGAAAATCCAATTATAAAAGATCTAGATGAGCAGATTTCAAGCAACAAAAAAGAAATCAATCAATGTGAGCAAGTGCTTACTATGCTCGCCAGCAAAGGACGAAGTCGTATTCTAGAAAATCCCGAAAAGTTCGATGAAATTTTGCTTGAAGGTGTCGAGATAAGAAGGCAGACCCAATCAAGGATGGATGATCTTCAAACAGAATCCTTAGAGCTCAGAAAACAAAAAGAGCAGCTCGACAGACTATTAAATAAGGATGACGTTAAAGATAAGCTGAGAAAGGCCTTGAAGCTTTTTGAAACTTCATCGTCCAAACGAAAAAAAAGATTGATTGAGTTACTCGTTCCCAAGCTCGTGCTTGATGAAAAACGAGATCAACTATTTCTTTTTATTAATCCTTTTTTGGAAAATTCGCGATTAATTCTGCAAGAATCGATGGGTGAAATTGAGCCGTTACTACCCAAAAATCTGATCCAGAGTGATTTGAAACCGATGGTGCAAAACCTTGATTCTTATTGTGAAATTCTGTCACAAAGAGGAAAAAAGGTTTGCATAGCGGAACAGTGGCGGTCAATCGGCATCACTAATCGAACTTTTGTGTCGTCCCTACGAAACGCTGGACAGGCTTGAGTTTTCTCATACCCCTCCTTATCACGATGAACGTGTCCTCCATCAAAAATATGTCGTAGATGGCCTCTCAATTCGTCAAATCGCTGATGAATTTTTGTCGTCCAAAGAAGCAGTTCGGATGGGGTTAATCAAAGCCGGCATTACCCTACTTGAAGTGTGCAAGCCGCATGGACGGCAGTCGCAACCGAAATATGGGCAGCGGAAGCTCAAGGGGAATGTGGTCGCATATAAGCTTGAGCAAAAAATTATTCGCACTGCAGCTCAAATGTCGGAGCAAGGATTGTCGTTGCGGCAAATCGCTAAGAACTTGAGTGCCATGGGCGTGCCAACTAAGTGTAATGGAAAGAAATGGCATCCCGAGATGGTTAAGCGTCTTTTGGCTTATTCTAGTGGCACAATTTAAGGTACCAGAGTTCATTCGGCACCCCCCGTGAAGGGGAAACAAACCTCGCAAAGGTTATTGATGGAATTTATTATAGATTTTAACTAGGCCTTCTTTAATTGCATTATCGGTCAAGGTTTCCGAGTCAAATAAATTCTTAATTTCATTAAATTTTTCGGTATTATTGAGCATATTGATTTCTATACGAAAGGCGACATCGTCTTCGTTAAGCGTTTTGTCTCCCATAATAGTGTCGCTGGGGCAAAGATAATCTCTGAAAAAAAGGTCTACTTTTGATTTTGCTTCTTCGTTTTTTTCATCATTGAATTTTGCAATTTTTTTAACGAGTTCATCTTTTAGTCGCGGATTTGGATTATCAACTCGGAAACCAAAATAGCTATCGGACATGATACCAAGGGGCCACTGTACGTTTTTTTCGTCGTGAAATTTGTTAGCAATTTCGTTATTCATTGGCATGATGCTAAATGTTACAAATGAAAATCGACTAACTTCTGGAACAGTTGACTTAATTTGTAAGACTTTATTCCAGTCGCTCTGTTTTGTCATAGTCCACGTTTCAGCAATGGCAAAATCAGCAGCAATAGAAACTTGAGCCGCGAAAGGTTCAAGCAAAATAAATAAACCTAGCCATATCTTCATAAGTCCCTCTTACTATCGGTTTTAAGATTCGCGTGGTGACGTGCAGCGAGATATTGGTTTTTATATCGACAAATTCAATCGAGGGACTGTTTTTTTACATGAAGTTTAGCTGCTTGGCATACAATTCCGTTTAAATTGACGCTAATTTAGACCAAGTCGTTCATTATTTTTTAAATTAAGCAGGTGCCAAAGGTGCCAATGCTCATTTTTTCAACTCTGGCACCTTTGGCACTTCCTTGATCCAGTCCGTCAGTTGAGAAAATAAATCCACGATCAGCTTTCGAGTGAGTGGATCAACTTCCTGTAATTGCTGTTTGATTGACTCAAGAATTCCGCTTCTATCCATCGTTTTTTTTCCGGCAATCTGCATGTCTCTGCCAAAAGCCGCTGCGACTAGATTTTCGGGGGGCATTTCTAATGCCTGTGCCAAATCAAGAATAAACCCAAAGTGAGTATCGCCCAGCTGGCCAGACTCCAAGCGTGCGATGGATGATTGGGGTCTTTCAACTTTTTGACCTAATTCGGCTTGAGTCATACCCAGTTTTTGTCGTGACCTTTTAATAATGTTGCCAAAATTCACCATGAAATCGCTGTTCATTCCCGCCTCCGGCTCTCTCCATTTTATAGCACCAAATGATTTTTATGAATACAAATTGCTTCTCAGTATGCTTGAATGCTATTTTTAGTATTGAATGCTATTATTGAGGAGAGATCATGACGCTTCCATTGCTTGAAATCGCGGTTAATTATGCAAAACGAGGTTGGCCAATACTTCCGCTGCATACCCCTGCTCAAGGTAGCTGCAGTTGTGGATTTAAATGCGCAAGCCCCGGCAAGCATCCGCGTATAACAGGTGGGGTTCATGCGGCATCGACTGACTTAGAAATCATAAAAAGTTGGTGGCATAACTGGCCAAAAGCCAACATTGGCATTGCGACGGGGAGCGTCTCTAATCTCATCGTCATTGATTTGGACGAGCGCCATGGTGGCGTAGAAGCTTTTCGTAATTGGGAAAAACAGCACTCTGCTCAGACGGGTCTTATTTCTAAAACAGGCGGCGGCTTTCATCTTTTTTTTGCGGCACATGGTCATCAAGTCAAGAGCAGAGTCGGTATTTTGCCTGGCGTTGATGTTCGTGCCGAGGGCGGTTTTGTGGTTGCGCCCGGAAGCCTTCACCGCTCGGGTTTGTCTTATTCGTGGGTTTCTCAGGAAACTAACGACCCAACTCCGGTTTCTTTGTCTTTACTCAATCTTATTGAAACCCAAAGAGCATCCAACAGGCCAATGCTTTTCGAAAATACTATTCCTCAAGGCCAGCGCAATGACTTGCTTGCTCGCATAGCCGGCGTCATGCGCCGGGAAGATTGTAATGTCGATCTGATAAGCCAAGCTCTTTGTGTCATGAACCAAGCTTTATGCAGCCCTGCGCTCGAGCAAAACGAAGTACAAGCAATTGCTCACAGTATTAGCCGTTATGCGCCAAAATGGGGCGAGATGATTAGTCCGACACGCGAAGCTATTAAAGTTCCCGAACTTGATCTAAGCGCCCTCCCATCCGTAATGCGCCATTGGGTGAGTGATGCAGCTGAGCGCATGCAGGTGCCGCCGGATTTTTTTGCCGCACCATGCCTGGTTGCTTTTGCCTCGGTTTTGGGACGGCAAGTCTCAATCTATCCTAAACAAGAAGATAGCTGGTCGGTGGTGCCCAACCTCTGGGGGGCCATTATTGCTCGGCCTGGCTTATTTAAATCACCAGCGATTTTAGAAGCGACGTCTTTTGTTAGAGCTCTTGCTGAAAAAGCGAGTGCTCAATATGAGGTCGATTTTATTAAATCAGACGTCAATGCGGAGAGTATTAAGTCTCAAATCGACGGTCTGAAAGAAGCTATTAAGAAGGCTGCCCGTGAGCAGAAAACGCCGAGCGAAATCGATGAAATACAAGCTCAAATGCAGAGCTTACGTGCCAAACTTGAAAATCAATCCTGTATTCATAAACGCTTTATTGTTAACGACAGCACGGTTGAAAAGCTTAGCGTGATTCTCAAGGAAAATCCGAATGGCGTTTTGCTTTTGCGCGATGAGCTTGCTGGGTGGGGCGCATCGCTTAATCGCCGTGAAGGCGATCGTGAATTTTATCTTGAGTCATGGAATGGCAATGGCTCTTTTACCGTCGATCGCATCGGCCGCGGGACGCTTCATGTGCCAAATCTTTGCCTGTCTATTTTCGGCGGGATTCAGCCGTCAAAATTAGACAGCCTTTGTGCACCGTCTGGTGGGTCTGATGGCCTATTACAGCGTTTTCAAATCCTCGTGTTTCCCGATACTCCCAAGTCTTTTAGAGATATCGATCGAAAACCAAACTCGGCAGAACACCAAGCTTTAGCCGATATTTTTGCCAAGGCCAGCAATATTCTTACGCTCTATCCGCAAGCAAAATTTGGACTTCGCTATTCTTTGGAAGCCCAAGATCTTTTTAGCAACTGGCGCAATAAGCTGGAGCTTAAGCTTAGGTCTGGTGAGATAGAATCGGAAGATTTAGAATCTCACCTTTCAAAATATCGCTCTTTGGTTCCATCACTAAGTTTGCTCTTTGAGCTCATGCAGGCTTTATCACTGAGCCGCGATTTTGCTGAAGTTGGCGTTGAAAGCATAACTATGGCTATCAACTGGGCTCATTATCTCGAGCTCCATGCACAAAAGTTATATCAAGAAACACTATCGGTTCCCGAAAAAGGAGCTTTACTGCTGGCCAAGAAGATTAAGAGCGGAACGGTTAAAGATGGCGATAGTTTACGCTCAATTTATCGGCGCCATTGGTCGTGGCTCGATACTCCGGAAAAACTTGACCGAGCGATTGCGCGTTTGGAGGAGTGCGGGTGGGTTTTGGTCGAATCTATCAGCAATGCTACGGGCAAAAGCAGCGTGCTCCGTGTTAATCCAAAAGTAGGCGGCTTTGTATTTCATGGGTGACACGGTCAAAACCTGTACTGGCTGCTGCCAGGCTAAGTCACAGGCTTTTTTTCACCTAAAAGGCTCAGATAAATCTGGCGCTGCGCGACTTCAGAGCACCTGCAAAGATTGTGCGAATAAGAACCGAGTTCTACGCTACCAAAAGAAGCAATCGCGAAAAAAGCGGCTTGCTAAAACAATCAACAAGTTTGACCTCCAAGCGTGCGGTATTAAAATCATCTATCCCGCATGTGCTGATTCGTCGCAAAAGATGCTAGACACTATGGCCGATTACATCGAGGCAATTTATGCAATTTCGCTCCCAGGCACAGGCAAGCAATAAAAAAGTAAAAAGAGGAATCTCGTATGGCCGTGTGAGCACTTACGACCAGGCTTTTAATATAGATGGTAATCGGCGCGAAGATGCTTCGCCTGAGGCACAAAGAAGCAGGTGCTTGGACCATGTCCGTTTTTTGAATTCCAAGGGCAAGGGCGATTACCAAATTCTTGAGCACATCAGCGATGAAGGCTTCTCTGGCAAAAACACCAATCGACCTGGTTATCAGAAGATGTTGGATTTGGTGAGCAGCAATATTATAGATTTTATCGTTGCTTCAGAACTCAGCCGGATCAGTCGCAGTGTCATCGATTTTTTAGAATTAGTTGCACACTGCGAGGCGCATGACGTTGATTTGGTGATTATCGGTCTTGATCTCGATACATCGAGCCCCATAGGTCGGGTCATGGTCATCATTCTAGTAGCTTTGGCCCAGTTTGAACGCGAGATGACCAGTCAACGAGTCAAGGAAAACGCTCTCAATCGTCTACTCAAAGATGGTAAAATTAACGGTGCTGCCGAGATTCTTGGACTTGGCCGCGATCCAGAGCGCACGGGGCACTTTTTAGTAAATGAGGATGAGCTTTTAAAAGTGGAGCAAATTCTCAAGTTATTCTTGAAGTTCTCCAGTAAGCACAAGGTCCTCGTCGAAGCAAGGAAGCTAGGGCTCACTGGCAAGAAAGGCCGGGAATTGACCGCGCACGTGATAGATACCATCATCGAAAATGCTAAATGGCGCTACCGAGGTTTGTGGCATGCTAATAAAGACAATGAACACAAAGACCCAAGCGAGCTGCCCGAAACAAAACGTTTTCAGGTCGTAGCCCTCCCTCATGGACCCCTGATTGAAGAGAAGCTGTTGGATAAAGTGGAAGAAAAACTAGCTGATACCTACGTTAAGCGCAAACGCAGCGGTAAAGATGGGCGAATTTATTTGCTCAGTCATATTTTGCAGTTTGAAGATGGCTCTAGTTACTATGGTGGTCCAGCTAAAGATCGCCAGTATTACTATTATTATTGCAAAGGGCCAGGTCCGAATCTTCGCTGCGATGAAATCGAAAAAGTAGTTATAGAGCGCATCAAAGCTTATTTCAGAGACAATGATATCTTTGTACGCCTGGTGGAAAACGCCGTTAAAAAACGCATCAGCGAGCTGCCTAAGATTGATCATGAAATCGGCCGCATTCAAAAAGAACTGCAAGATTTAGATGATGAGAATCGGGATTTACGCGGGGAGCTCAGAGAAAAGACCCAAAGATCTAAGCCGGGGTTCATGGGCTGGCTTGAAGAGCAAATAGAAAAAATTAGTGAGCAAAAAGTTAAAAAAGAGCAAGATCTAAGTATTTTGTTTCACGCCCGAGCAGATTTGATGCAGAAATCTGGACTGGAGAGCTTAGAAAAGACCGCGTCAGAGTTCATAGCCAAGTTTGATGAGCTCACTGGCGTACAGAAACGCGATTATATCGAACGCATGATTGCCAAAATCGTTATCAAGAAAGACAACCAACTCGAATTACATGTGTTGTGGGACATAAAAAAAGTCGTCACAAGGACGACAAAAAGTTCGATTAGTGAATCTACTGGCGGGATGTCGCTCCGCTACTCGAACGTTTTTTCCTCCAGCCATATTTGTTAGGCAATACGCCGTATTACACGTTTCCTTTGTTTAGGAATCGGCTTTTCCTCCATCAAAAATATGTGGTTGAAGGCTTATCTGCAAGGCAAATAGCGACGGAGATTTTTTCCTCCAAAATGGCGGTGCTAGATGCTTTAGCTGAGTTTGATATTCCCATTCGCGAGCCGCATCACCATCATGGCAATCCTTCCCAACCCCGTTTCGGAAAGAGATTTAGAAAGAAATTCCTGGTCGATAATAAGGTTGAGCAGCGTATCATCCTGGTGGTGCAAGAACTTCGAGAACAAGGATTTAGTCTCAGAAAAATTGCTAAAATATTAAATGATATGAGGGTTGCGACTAAATGCGATGCAAAGTCATGGCACCCCGAAATGATAAGAAGAATTATTGATAATATTGATAGCACTGACGGCTGACGTCGTCGGAGATTTCATGGTCTCTATCTTTTTGACAGCTGCCAACTTGCGGGTTTTCTAAGCTAGCTCCGATGGATATATAAAAGAAGCGGGGACCTTCGCTGATACGTTTGAAAAATTAGTGTCGTTTCCTGCCACCACGAAGGCGCACTTTCCTGATGGCTATGTTTTTCGCTTGGAAGCCTCTTAATTTGGGGGGATTACCGTTTTTGATCTATGCGAAATTCATTAGGTGCCTCAGACTTAAATCCATCCCATAGAAAACCCCCACAAGGAGCAAGAATTTCCTCTGCGAACTCTGAGATGGTTTTACTAGTAAGAGGCTGACTAAAAATTGATTCGAATTTTTGAGCCATCGAGACATCAGCAGCTTTCAAAAGCCGTGCTAATTGCTTACCTGAACCTAGCCATTGATGATGAGTTAATAAATAAAGTTCAGCGAGCTGCTTATATAATTCAAAAGCAATGGTCATTGTTTCATGAGAATCGCTCGATGCTTCCAAGTCATCTACGGCGTCTGTTATTTGGAAACGGCGCCGTTCAAGCTCCTTAGTGCTGATCACGGGAGAAGAATCAAGAAGCGTCTGAGCTTTGTCTTTCAATGCTCGACTTAGATCACTGGTTTTGGTGATCTCGATCCCTTCGGCAACCATGCGAGGCAAAGCTAAAATCAACGCATTTTTGTCTATATGATTAAAAAAATACTCTATGGTAGCAGGATCATGCACAAAAGTATCGATCGGCCAAGAATCATAAATAAAGGCTTCACGGTAGGCATTGTCCAGATGGTCATAGATAATCACCAGGTCAAGATCAGACCTAGAAGTAATTTTTTTTTGTGCCACCGATCCCGCCCAGAAAATGGTCTTGGCATTAGCGTAACGTTCTCTCACGAGCTTTTTAATGGTTGTCATAGGTTCAGGGCGTTGAGAGATCTCGTTCATAATTAAGATTTTATCCTCTTGGTTTTGGAAATATAGTTTTTAATGCTCAAGACCTCCAGGGTAATAGGGTTTCACTGCGGAATAAGGACGCCAAAAAATAAATTAGGCGTGAATACACTTTGACATTATTCTGTATGTATGTCAAATTATATTCTAATCACATTGGAGACAAACCCGCGATATGCCTCAACTTGTTAGTTCATTACCCTTAAACCAATTAAAAAAGCTTGGAATATTTAGTCTGAGTGAAGCTAAAGAAGCGGGTATTTCGCAGTCAAGCATCTCAAGGCTTTCAGAGGCTGGAGATATTATTAAATTGGGTTCGGGATTCTATATGCATCCCGAGGCCAAATGGGACCCAAGTACGCTTGATTTTTCCATCGCGTGTAAGAAATTTGGTCCTGAGGCATTCATCGGCGGCTTGTCAGCGCTTTATTTTTACAAACTGATAGATGAGGTGCCTGATCGTGTTTGGGTTATCGTGCCCCCAGAAAGGCGAACAACTGAAAGGGTCTATCGTTTGATCAGATCTAAAAGCAAGCCAAGCACTGATATCGAGCACAAAGGACACTTTAAAATTTCCTCTCTAGAGAGGACCCTCATTGAGTCTTTGAAATATGGATCAAAAATTGGGATACAAATTGCCATTAACGCTACAAGACGAGCCATCAGAGATAATCGTGTCACCCCAGAAAGTCTGTTTGATTGTTCTAAGCGTTTGGGGCTCACTTCGGTAATAGAAAAATTCTGGGATTTAATAACAATTGCGTGAGAAATAATGTCACAAGCACAGTCCATCAGAGCCAAAATAGCATTAATTGCCCGCAAGCAGCAGGTGCCGTTTGAAAGAGTTTTTACGTCCTTCTTGCTTGAAAGAGCGGTTGCACGACTCGTAAGCCATCCGGACTTATCAAAGCATCTCTGCTTCAAAGGCGGATTTGTTTCATTAAGAGAATATGGCTCACCTAGATTTACCAAAGACATAGACGCTGCATCCCTATTATTCTCAGAAGACATGCTAGTCGCCAAAGTAAAAGATGCGATGGTAGTTTCCATTGCCGATGGCGTTAATTTTATTTTTTATTCTCAATCTTCAATAAAAGGACAAACAGATTACCATGGAATAAATTTCAAATACCGGAGTGCTCTTGATGATGTCAATCAGCATCCCGAGCAAGCTCAGATTATCGACATTGATATTAGCCTCGGTGACAAAATAGTTCCAAAGCCAAAAATAGTAAGTTTAAAGCCGATTTTAGGAGAGCAGCCTATTTCGTGGCAGATTTATCCCATTGAGACAATCATCGCTGAAAAGCTTCATAGCCTGATAGTTCTTCGAGAAATTAGTAGTCGCTCGAAAGATATTTTTGACGTCGTAAACTTTTTACCAAAGGCTGATTTAAGTGATTTAAAAGGAGCAATAGAGTCTACATTTAAGCAGAGAAAGACTGAAATACCGCCTTCATTTGCTCACGATCTTCGCATGCTCGATACCGCAATCCTGGAAAAAGGCTGGAAGAGCTCCGCCGGATATATAAAAGAGGCTGGGACCTTTGCTGAGACGTTTGAAAAATTGGTGTCGTTTCTTGCGGAGATGGGACTTTAAAACTTCGGAGTTGAAGGGGGCGAATGATTAAACCATTTTCCGAACAAGAAAGGAACGCATTCCCTGTTGAAGCCGTCGAACCAGGCTTCCGATTTGCTCCAATTAATGAAGTTATAGCTTTTACGAAAATCCCGTTGCTTTTCTTCATCCGCCCGATAGTCAACCAAGCGAAGTGAGTCTTTTGTCCATTTATCATTGCCAAAATCGAATTCATAATAGCTTTGTACTAAATGAAATATTAGTTGCTTCAAATATTCATCGTGGCTTGGCATTGAAAAACCGACGATAGCCATCTGCAGGTTAGACCCTACAGATTGACCAAGGCCCCACCATAAGTCGCGCAGGAGTGACAAGTACGCTATCTTGTGATGCGAGGGTGAAACGATCAGCGGGGCTTTACTGACCCAGCTTCTTGGTTCTGTAAGATAAGTGTCAATATCTGAAATTGCATAGACATGCGATAACCGACTATTCTTGTTGGTTGTTAAGAAGCGAAACATGCTTGAAGGTATGTTGATTTCCTCATGAAATTCATCAAATGGGTAGTCGTCAAACCAGTCCATTGAACCATGTAATTTTAGAAGGGTTACAGCCTTGTCTTCAATAGGTCGGTTCGCTTCACCGCTTGGTCCCCATATCGGTGCGAGACGATATGGCTTTGAAATTTTATCCATCGCACGCTCCAGAATGACATCATAGTTGAAGGAAATCACCACATCTTGCGGTTGAAGTTCGTCAGCGAAATATTTATATAAGGACCATTGGCTCTCGCTCATTTTCTTCATTTGTTGCCACAGAACCCATGCTATTAAATTACGCACCACCATCTGACTTATGTTCCCGGTCTCGTTATAAGTATCACTACCGCTAAGGCGTAAATGATGCTCAATATCAAGAAAAGAAATATAGTTCTCAAGAGTGATTTTTTGGGCACTTCCTGTCGATTTTTGGAATTCCTCAACTCGTTCAATATCTCTGCTGAGAATATTAAACCAACGACCTTTATCGAGAGATTTTGCGGCTTCAATAATTTTCTCAAGGAGCGTATCACCAAGTGGTAAACCCGCTTTGACGCCAAAATCCTGCTCCTAAAATTAGTAAACGATATGGTCTTGTTGGAGGTTTCATCGCTGCTCCTGGGCAATTAAGAATTGCCAAACCAGTGCTGTGAGGTCGAAAATTTTAATGAGTCTAAAAATAAAATGTTCTCTGAAAAAAACGGATATTATTTTTGGAGCATCTGGGGCTATTGAGTAGCGCAAAAAAAAGAACTTTAACCAAAAATTCGACATCTAAATCGTGTCAAATTTTAGAAAAAGTTCAATAAAATCAATGACTTAGCGTGGCGGGGAGCAAGGGCGCTATGCAAACCTTTTTTCCTCCACGTCAAATTGCTAGGTATTACGCGCTTTTATGTTACTCCATTGTTTAAAAATAAGTTTTTCCTCCATCAAAAATACGTGGTTGAAGGCCTTTCAGTACGACAAATTGCAAGAGAAATTTTTTCCTCCAAAATGGCCGTTCTCGACGCATTAATCCGATTTGGAATTCCTATTCGCGAGCCGCATCACCATCATGGCAATCCATCTCAACCCCGTTTCGGAAAAAGATTTCGGAAGAAATTCTTGGTTGACGATAAAGTTGAGCAACGAGTTATTTTGGTCGTCCAGGAACTTCGCACACAGGGATTCAGTTTAAGAAAAATTGCCAAAATATTAAATGATATGAGAGTTGCGACTAAATGCGATGCAAAGTCATGGCACCCCGAAATGATAAGAAGAATTATTGATAATATTGATAGCACTGACGGCTGACGTCGTCGGAGATTTCATGGTCTCTATCTTTTTGACAGCTGCCAACTTGCGGGTTTTCTGCTCTAGCTCCGATACTGTCAACTGACTGCTTTGTTCATCTCCGATTGTTCTTGTCGATAAGCTATAAAATCTCTTTATATCTGGTGGCTTCCTTGGGTAAGATCAAAGACTAATCGGAGTATTTTTAGGAGAGATAATGTTCAAGTACATTGTAGTTTTTGCGCCATGGATATTTTTGATCGGATGTAAGGATCAACCTTATCAAGAAAGGGTGATAGCAAGGTCCGTTGCGGAATCACCGGCAGTTGAGATTATATCGCCCGTTAATAATGCATATCTATCGCAAAAGCGCATTTCAATTAATGGTTCAGTTGCCAAGCCAGAGCTTGTTAAAAGCCTGCAGGTAAAATATCGAGGAATCTCCGAACATAACAAAGATATCAGCGGCATCGAAGACATTAGCATTAAGAAGGGAAATCAAAACTGGCAGATCGACATCGGAAATGGTCTGGTTGATGGCGAATATTCTTTGGTTATGTCGTTACGAGATATTTATGACAAAGAGCAACATTTGCCCGAAGTAAAAATAACTATTGATCAGCAAGCGCCCGAAATACTTGGTGCTCTCGATGGCATAGCTCAAGCGCCTTATCTTCAAGAGACAATTAATTATGTGCAAAATTTTTTGGATGGGCAAGATACTCCTGGCTATGCGATCGAAGCAATCGATGAACCTGAACCCTTGGATTATAGAAATGTACCAACGATTTATCGTTGGGTAACGAGGATCAACGATGAAAAGACGGCTCCTTCCTACACCGTCAAATTGACTGATGGGAATGAAGAAATTCGAGTAAGCTATGGCCTTGGCTATGAATGCAAAACATTTGAAGATGCTCCTGAAGAAGCTCTGAAGAAAGAAGATGGCACCTATGAGATAAAGATCACGCAAAGTGCTGATTTTGATTTGTCTCACGATTCGGAGGAAAATGCCCATGGCAAGAGCTATTGTCTTAATATTTGGGCCGTTGATCGAGCTGGCAATCTGAGTAACCATAAGGTCGAATTCATTTGGAAGGTGATAGTACCTCAGCTGGCAGTTGAGATTATATCGCCCGTTAATAATGCATATCTATCGCAAAAGCGCATTTCAATTAATGGTTCAGTTTCCAAGCCAGAGCTCGTTAAAACCATGCAGGTAAAATATCGGGGAATCTCCGAAAGCAACAAAGATATAAGCGGCACCCAAGACATTGGCATTAAAAAGGAAAAACAAAGTTGGCAGATCGATATCGGAAATGATCTAGTTGATGGCGAATATTCTCTTGTTGTCTCGCTGCAAGATATTTATGGCAAAGAGCAGCATTTGCCAGAAGTAAAAATAACTATAGATCAGGAAGCCCCAGAAATACTCGGTGCTCTCGATGGCATAGCTCAAGCGCCCTATCTCCAAGAGACAATTCATTATCGACAAAAATTTTTGGATGAGAAAGATAATCCTCGGTATGAGATCGAAGCAATCGATGAGTCTGGACCGTTGGATTATAGAAGTCTGCCGACGATTTATCGTTGGTTAACGAGGATCAACGATGAAAAGACAGCTCCTTCCTACACCATCAAATTGACTGATGGGAATGAGAATATTCGGGTAAGCTATGGCCTGAGCTATGCATGCAAAGCATTTGAATATGCTGCTAAAGAAGCACTGAAGAAAGAAGACGGCACCTATGAAATAAAGATCATGCAAAATGTAGCTGATTTTGATTTGTCTCACGATTCGGAAGAAAATGCCCGTGGCAAAAGCTTTTGTCTAAGTATTTGGGCAGCTGATCAAGCTGGCAACCGGAGTAATCATAAGGTTGAGTTCATTTGGAAGGTGATAGTACCTCCGCTAAGCCTAGATATGAATGTAGAGCGCTATAAAGCCAGCCGCAGAGAAGATGACCTTGCTTGGATAGGGCCACCTGTGTGGAAGTTATTTAGGAATAATAGTAATAATAATCCGATTGCTCTCAAGAAGGACCTAGTAATCGGCCATGTGATTATGTCCAATCCATTTTCGTCGTCTCTTTCCTCTAGGCTGGAGCTAAAAAAGGGCATGCAACTAAAGCTAAATAGGCGGTTGTATCAAATACCGGCAAACACCATTGATATAAAATATTTTGCTTATGACCTCACAAAAAATGAGGTTGGGCCGGAAATGAGTCTTAATGACGGCTCAGTCATTATCAATGCTCATAAAACAATGATTGCCAAGTTCATATTAGCTAGGGAATTGCCTATCACTGGTGTCAAAAATCCCGGCGATCGTTTTTGGCGATCGTTTTCACTGGAAATAGGTTTTGTGGAAGCCGGTAATGATAGACCGGTAGTTGATGGCTTGACGCTTATTACTCGTGATTCAGGCACGGGTACTCTATCGAGCGAATTTGTAGTTCCTTGGGGAAGTGATCATGCTGTTAGACGAAGGGTGGCCTCGCGCTCTGCTCGCTAAAATAGTAAATCTCTTACGACCTGGACCTTGTCAAACGGGCCCAGGTCTTAGAATTTCGCAAAGTATTTTGTTTTTGCCAATCCCGCTTCCAATGGCTCAACAGTAGGCAAGTTGAGTCTGAAATAATTCTGTGTAAGTAGCGACTTCTTACTGAGTAATACTGTCACCCAATTCAATACTAACAAGAAAATGCCTAACCAAACAAAAATGTGAGCCCTAGCCCAATATTCCAACCAACAGAACTGAATTTACCATCCGTGATAGTGAGCCCATGAACGCCGGATATTAACGAAACTCCCAGGCTGGTACTACCTGAAAGCCACCAATATTTACTCACTCCTAAGTTTGCCGCCAAAACTGTTTCAGCAAAATCTTCAAAACCTTCCTTCTTCGTAACATTAAATGCACGACCAACCCCCAGAGAAAAATCTAAGCCAATATTCGGCCCATCAAAGAGCAGCGCCACCCCCGGTCCTCCAGCAACCAGACTTGCTTGCTCCAAAAAATTCCCCCACGCCGCGCCAAACAAAGCCACGCCATCCGCTACAAACCAGCCAAGTCCAAATTTTCCGCCGAAGCGAAAAGCCTGAGCTTCAGGGTTTTTAATGGAATGATTCCATTGTGGGCCAAGCGTTGTGCTTAGGTAAAATCCTCGGTCGTGGCGGTGGCTAAAGTTGGTTTGGTATCGCGTATAAACTTTTTGCGGTAGCGAAGAAGGTAAAATAATTTCATCATCTGAATTGGTGTTATTCTCGGCCATTATGGGCTGAAAACATAATAGAGCTAAAAGGAATGCTAGCAATGATTTCATATTTCCCCCCGGAAAATCATGTTTCAAGCGATGATAAAAATTGTACTATCGCTAGCACTTTTGAGAAAGTGAAATCGCTCAAATTTGAACTTTTGTTTGGCGACTATCAAGCAAAGAGAGTTAAGTCAGATATGGATGCCGAGATTACTCATGCAGTGGATTATTTTTTCTTGCCAGGAAAGATCTTTGGCTTTGCCTGTGAGTCTCATGGAAAAGATTTTCAAAAATTTAACCATGTTTTTATTCTGCGTGCTTGTTTGCCGGGTGACCTGGGGAGCATTATTCCTGGGGTTTCTCCTGGGGCTGAAATCTTAGTCAAGACATTGATCCACGCGTCTTCTTTCCGACTTCGAGCACTGTTAGATATGCTTAAGAAAAGTAATATTGAATTGTCGCAGATGTCTGATTTAAGTTATCGAAAGTTAAACTATTTATTAGAAACAAAAATGAGTACAGATTATTTTGTGGGTGAGCTCATTGGTCCAAAGAACTAATGCTAAGTTATGGTGGGCCATATTCGCGATCAGTGTTCTATGTTTCATAATCACGATCGAAATCTTCGGGCAAATTTTTTTCATCAACCGCACTGAAAGCATGCCTAGAGGAATATATGTTAAACGCGCTAAATCTAATATAGAATTGAATGATATAATAGTTTTTTATTTTAATAATTTTAAAGGCAATTTAATAAAGCATGTAGCGGCAATCTCGCCGAGCGAATTTTGCTTTGATGAGGAGGCCTCGCTTTGGGTAGATGATTTTCCGATTGCGCAAATAAATATAGAAAAATATCCAGGCAAAAAACCAAATCAG
>CAYJDW010000061.1:0-15656 GCA_964368985.1 uncultured Myxococcales bacterium
CAGTTAATGCGTTCTTATCCAAGACGAGTTGATCACGTTCGCCAGTTAATGCGTTTTTATCCAAAGTAAGTTGATCGCGTTCGGTAGTTAAAGCGTTTTTATCCAAAGCAAGTTGATCGCGTTCGGTGGTTAAAGCGTTTTTATCCAGAACGAGCTGGGCACGCACAACGATTAATGTGTTTTTATCTATAATGAGCTGATCACGCTCTGTTACTAGCAGTACATTGGCAGCAAGAGCAGCATTACGCTCCCCCCTCACCACAACATTAGCGGCAAGTGCGTCATCGCGTTCTCCTGTAACCGCTGCATTAGATTGAAGCGCAGCATCCCGCTCCCCCGCCACAACCCCGTTCGCCGCAATAGCCCCATCACGCTCCTGCGTAAGCACCCCAATAGCCCCATTGGCCCCATTCAGCTGCCCCGCCAACTCCGCGTTCGCCTGCTGCGCCGCTTGAAGTTGTGCAGTGAGAGAAGCTATTTCCCGCGTCTTCGCTGCAATTTCTAGATTCTTCGTACTAATTTCAGTCCGAAATCCTTGATTTGCCGAGGCTAAAGACAAATGGTTTGCCCGCAGTGTGGACAGGTTTTGTTCGCATGCAGTTCTTGCGGTCTCGACCAGATTTTTTTCTTTGGTCAGACGACCAACATCTTCGCTGTATTTTTTTTCGTGCACGTCATAAGAAGATTTTATTTTTTCATACGCAGTCCACGTGACTTTATTTTCGGCGAATTTTTTCACGGTCTCCGCGTCGAGGCCAGAACGATCTTTTCCAGTTTTATTGAAGCCGGATTTATTATATTTTTGGCGATCTAGATGTTCCTTATCGAAGCCATCTTGATCGAAGCCTTCTGGATCCAAGCCTTGGCTGTCTCGCCATTGTTGGGTATTGAGCCTTCCGTCGTTTAAACCCTCGCAGCCTAGAAAGGCAAATGATATCACTAAACCAAGCCCCGTAAAACTTAAAAATTGCATTATTTCCTCGACAAAATAGTAGCTGCAAAAGTATTTCAAAAAACTCTTATGTCAAGCATCGTCTCTTGCATGGTGATTCGTTGTTGAATATGAATCAATGAATTGATGCTTTGTCGACGTAATTTTTGAATGACGATTTTATGAATTTAATAAATACAAAAGTCTCATCGTCATGACGAGCGCCGCGTGAGCATCGATGCGAAGTGCCATTTCCCGTAGATGTCCTCGTTGCGGTCGCTTAACAGATTGCGCCACTCAAATTCACTAATGCCTATGAGGCTTCTTGTGATCAGCATAAATTAATGACAAACGGGTTTTGTTTTGGAGGAGATCAATATGTCCATCCACTTCGCTATCGCTCCGATTAATTGGAGTAACGATGACGATCCAAGTTTAGGTGCCAATATTGCCCTTCGAGAATGTCTCGAGGAGATGGCGCGATCGGGATACACGGGCTGCGAACTGGGACATAAATTTCCGCGTGATTTTCACAAACTAAAAAATACCGTCGACACTTTTGGTTTGCAAATAACCAGCGATTGGATCGGCACTGAACTTACTGTTCAAGGTCGTTATGATGCAACTATTGCTAACTTTAAAACTCGCGTAAAATTCTTAAGCAAGCTCGGCGTGAAAGCGTTAAAAGTGTGCGAGTGCGGGCATTCAATTCAGCAAAGCAATAAGGCTATTTTTTCTACCAAGGTGGAATTTTCTGCGGCCCAGTGGCATCGATTAGTTTTTGGACTTAATCGCATGGGTGAAATTGCTCGTGATGCAGGAATGTTTGTCAGTTATCATCAACATTTGGGCACGGGCGTGGAAAGTGAATATCAGCTCGTTCGCTTGATGGCTGATACCGATCCAAAACTGGTGACACTTTTGCCTGACACCGGCCATTTATTTGCCGCAGGTATGAATCCGCTGGAAGTATTTTCGCGCTACCGCTCTCGCATCAAATACATTCATTTGAAAGACGTGCGTCGAGGGGTTTTCGATGAGGCCAAGGCTAAAGATCTATCATTTATGGACGCGGTGCGCGCGGGTCTCTTTAGCGTGCCGGGCGATGGATCGATTAATTTCGCGCCGATTTTTAAATTGCTGAAAAAAACCCACTACGATGGTTGGTTGGTGGTAGAAGCCGAGCAGGATCCGCGCAAAGCTCGTCCTTTCTTGCACGCCAAAATGGCCCGCCAATTTTTACGCGAACACTTTCAATGCTGAGGATGAAATGAGCATCAACGTAGCCCTGCTTGGGGCCGGCCGCATGGGTCAGCTTCATTATCAAAACTTGTTAAAAATACCTGAGGTGAATCTTTGCTATGTCTACGATCCATTTTTAAATTCCTCCCACGCTCAGCGCTTTGATGAAAAGCTGCTCACCACTGACCTCAGCGTTATTTTAAAAGATAAGAGTTTACAGGCCTGTATCATTGCAACGCCCTCCACCACCCATGTGGAATATGTGCAAACATGCGCCGAGCATGGCAAAGATATTTTTTGCGAAAAACCGATTTCTTTTGACCTTAAAATTTTAGCGCGTTTACAAAGCCAGGTAGAAAAGAGCGGCATCAAGTTGCAGGTTGGTTTTAATCGCCGCTTTGACCCGGGCTTTGCTAAAATCGCAGAGCTTGTGGCAGACAATAGCATCGGAAAAATTCATCTCATAAAAATCACTAACCGAGACCCGAAACGCCCCGATTTAAATTTTGTTAAAGATTCTGGTGGCCTCTTTTTTGACTTTAATATCCACGATTTCGACGCTTTGAAATTTATCACTGGACTTAGTATCACCGAAGTCCATGCTGTGGGTGATGCGCTCATTCAGCCCGAGCTCAAACAATTTAATGATATTGATACCGCTTTGATTTCCCTTAAGCTCTCAAATGGAGCCTTTGCCATTATTGATTGCTCGCGGGAGACTGGCTATGGCTATGACCAGCGTTTAGAAGTTTTTGGCGCAGACGGCATGCTGTCTCTGCCCAATACCACAACCACTTCTGTCGTGACCATGAAAAATGGGGGTCAACAGAGCGAAGCCATTCCTTATAGCTTCGTTGAACGCTTTGCTACCAGCTATTTCAATGAACTTCGGGCCTTTTTTAAATGCATAAAAGAAAATAAAAGACCATTGCCCGATATCAATGATGCAATGAAAGCTCTTCAGGTTGCCCGTGCCGCTCAAACATCGTTTAATAATGGATGTTCGGTCAGGGTGACAGATGATTAAAGGATTTTTATCATGACCAAGTATTTATTATTATTTTTTTCATTGATTGCTTTTTCTTTAAACGCAAGCTCCTATCTCTTGACTCTCATGCCTCATTGGAGCGAGAAAAATTTTTTGAATATCCAAGGCCTAAGTTATGCTCAACTTTTTTGTCTGGGAGTGATAATCGTCGTCGGCATAGGCATCCGATTTCTTGTGCGATTTTTGTTTCAGCAACAATTGCTGGCACTTTTCTCACGGCTCAATTTTCACTATTTGAAACAATTATTAAAAAAAGCCACCACGCCACTTGGCAATTTGTTTATGGCTGGTTTTTGGGCGATATTTATTCCTAGTTTAGATTTGAATCCATCTTTATGGGAAATCTTAAATATTGCTATTAGGATTTTTGCGGGCCTTTCATCCGTAATGCTGCTCTACCGGGCCATAGATGTCGTTGCCAATTATATTGGGCACAAGTCTAGCGAAAAAGACATAGGCTTAGGCCTTCAGCTCGTTCCCTTGCTTTCCCGAGCCATGAAAATAATCATTGTTATCTTGGGCGGCCTTTTTGTTTTGCAAAACCTCAATGTTGATGTAACCAGCCTTCTTGCGGGTATGACCTTAGGGGGCTTAGCTTTTTCTTTCGCAGCTAAAGATACAGTGGCGAATATTTTCGGATCGGTGACTATCTTTTCGGATCAATCTTTTAAGGTTGGGGATTCTATAAAAATTGGCGAGTTTGAAGGCACCGTTTTGTCGGTCGGCTTTAGATCCACGCGCGTAAGAACTCTTTATAATTCCGTGCTAACAATTCCTAATTCCAAGTTTACTGATTCAATCTTGGACAATATGAGTCAGAGAGAATACCGCAAAATTAATTTTATGTTAGGAATAACCTGCGATACTTCAGCTGAGCAAATCGAAAATTTTTGCGAGGCTATTCGCGAAATATTGAAGGCGCATCCCAACGTCCAACAAGATAATTTTCAGGTTTATCTTTTTGACTACGGTGATTCGTCTTTAGATATTACGGTAAAACTTAACGTGCAGGCAGAAAGTCTGGCTCTGGAGCTTAAATATCGCCACGATATATTGCTTGACATTATACGAATTTCACAAAAATTAAACATTCACTTCGCTTTTCCGACGAGAACTTTGTATATCCAAAATCAGGTATGAAAAGCCATGCTGATTGCAAGCCGGTGCCGCGCTTATATCGCTCAAATCAACCATCAATCATCAATCATCAATCTCATTATTTTTTTGCGAAATGCGCGCCACGGCAAGTTGATCACCTGATATTAGGTCTTTTGCAAGTAATTCTTCAGCAAGTTCCGATTTCAATCTTTATTTGAAACCACCCATCAAGCCTAATTCTCAAAATAGGAAGCCTTTCTGGGGTATAGCTGGGATCCAAATATCTCCCTTGGCTCAAATCTCATACTATGACTCCGATTATTTTTGCTCACTGGCCATAATACGCGATAAGCGTGTTTCCATTTTTTTGCGTCGTAGAAGCGCAGGTCCTCAAGGAGCTGGTTGAACTCGGGCGTGGATTCATAAGTGCGCGTGTGAACCCTGCGATTGTATTTGGAAAGATATTCTCTTAACTTTGTTAAATGGAGCACCGTGCTTTCATTAAGAACTTCATGCTCCTCGACAACGCTAAAAGGATTGAGGAGAAGTGCTTGATGAATGTCTTGCTTCAACACCAACAGCGACGGGATAAAAAATTTCTTTCTAAAAAGACTAAGCTGTGAGCGATAATTTGCAAAATTGGAATCCATATTGAGAGCATCAATTTGGTGAAATACATTGTCACTTACAATATTTTTAATTGCGTCGGAATTGAGCGCTTCGCCAACCCAAAAAGCTCCCATGAAATCGCCGTTGTTCGCAAGAATTCTATAGATCTGCAACCATGTTTTATAATTTCTGTCACTATTCTCTATTTGCTTGGGATAGCTAATGGTTCTCTCAACAAATTTAGTGAGGTTTTTGCCCTCGATAAAGGCATTCTTAAGAAGGGTGCTTTGCTCAAAATTAATAACCTCATAAACCAGTTTCTCAGGAGTTAAACTGGCATAAATTTTTCTAGATTTTTCAATAATGGCATAAGCCATTTTTTGCTCGATGCTGGTATTTCCATGAAAATTATTTATCCGGTAATTTTCCGTCAGCTTTTTTTTAACTTCCTGTCGTCGAGATGATTCACTTATTAATAAAAGAGCAAATTTATCAACATTCATTGGTCTAATAATTTTTACTATCTGGCTTAATTCATTTTTTTCAATGGCATTATTAGAAATAAATAACTTACTGTATTCGCTCAAGTAAATATTAAGCTGTCGGTCATCAAGCATATTTCTAGTTGAAAGATAGTTGAGTGATTTTGCTACCTCCTCCTTGCTCCCAAATAAACCAATAACAGTGCTCAACCTCATTGGCTGGTCGGGGTTTTTACTTCGTGTTGCGGCAACGAGCATGCGCTCTACTATGCTGAGTTCTTCAGGAGGCTCGATCTCCGATTCTTCTCGACTTAGTTCTTGTTCGAAAAAAGACGCCATAGCTAAATCTACATGAGCTTTTTCAACTGGCGCGCTTTTTTTTAACAGATAACGCACTAAATCTGGATCTTTCACCAAAATAGCAAATTCCAAGGGGCTTTGCCCCTCTTGATTCCGACGCTCGTGCCATTTTTGATCCAGATTAAATTCGCGACTTAGGCAAGGATAATTTTTTTCTCTTAGGCAATCAAAAAGGATCGTGCTGTAGCCAAAATTGCAAAACAAGAAATATAAAACAAAAAAGCGACCTATCCATTTTTTAGCCATGCGAGCCTCGAGCAAAATATTGATCCATTTAATTTCGCCCCGAGCCAAATTTTGTTTCCTAAATATTTTTTTTAGCTAGCGATCCGGCGCGGCTTTCGCGATGTTGGCAAAAAATAACCTCGCTAAACGTTTGGCAGAATCCACGGTGTCATAAGCTGCGCGCGAATCAACAACGGCACGGCCTTCTAAATGATAACTGCGGGAAGCAACACGATCCATGCGCAAAATAATATCGCGACGAATGCTTAAGAAATTCTCGAGCTCATCGTTGATGGAAATTTTACCAAAACAGCTATTAATAAAAAGTGAGCCAAATTTAGAAAGCCCAAGTTCATTTTCCCCAAGCCAAGCCATATGAGGTGGCGTATGAAAGGAAATCACATCACAGTGGGAGAAAATTTCCTTTTTGGAGGCGGCGATAGCACCCATTTTTTCTAAATCTGGATGGGCTTTGGTGGCATTAAAAAATACCTTCATGCCGAGGCTAAGAGCCACTTTAAGAACTTGTGCTCCCACTGCTCCGACGCCCACTAAGCCTAAATGTTTTTCATAAACACTTTTGCTAGGTTCCACATCGCGAAAATGCTTAATGATCTCCCCAATAACCCACTCAGCGGTTTCGTGATCACAATATTCGTTCACCGCATCAATTTTTATGTGACGTTCCTTGCAATATTGAAGGGGAATTTTGGCTGTAGAAGTGCCAAGCACGCCGAGATAACTTAAGGCCGGCAATCGCTCCAAGTGCTCCTTCTTTAGCTCTTGATAAATCGAAACCAACAATGCATCCACATTGGCCAAAGAAGAAGCGCTCATTGCTGCGAGCTCATCGGCATTTTGCAAAATCATCGGCGGATGAAGCGATAGAGTTTTCACTTGTTCGCTAAAGTCATCAATTTGATTGGCCACATTGATGGCAATAATTTGTTTAAATTTCGCCATAATTATTTTCTTTCACAGCTAGATCAAACTTTGCCGCCAGCACAAAATCTGCACGGCTTAGACCGCTGATTTTATGAGTCCAAATCTCTGCTCGGAGTTTGCCGTAGGAAACTAACAAATCAGGATGGTGACCCACCGCTTCCGAAATGCGCCCTAAGTTATTGGCCAGTTCGAGGCTACTTTTAAAATTCTTGAGCAAAAAAACTCGTTCTAAATGCCCAGCCAGATTAACCGACCAGCCCTCGTCGAGATTCGGCAATAATTTAATCGCCTCACTTGGCGCCATGGGTAATTCATTGGCCTCGGGCGGCAGGCATGGCTCAGTAGCGAAATCTATTTTTTCATTGCTCACAACTCACCTATAATTGTTCGGCCACCAACTCAGCGATGTCCTTAACCACTATATCATCGCCTCGGCCCTTGTCTTTAATACCATCACTCATCATGGTCATGCAAAACGGGCACCCAGTGGCAATCGTTTTTGCACCCGTCGCAATCGCCTGCTCAGTTCGGGCATGGTTGATCCGCGTGCCCTGATGCTCTTCCATAAACATGCGCCCGCCCCCTGCGCCACAGCAAAAGCTCTCGCGTTTATTCATGGACATTTCTTTGAGGGGTTTTTCTGCCACCGCTTCGAGCACTGAACGGGGGGCTTCATAAGTGTCATTGTAGCGGCCCAAATAACAAGGATCATGAAAAGTAACTTCTTGCTCGATTTTTTGCTTCACCCTAAGTGGCAAACGCCCATCTTTCAAAAGTTCATTGATCAGCTCCGAATGATGCTGCAGCGAATAATTAGTGCCAAAATCGCGGTATTCATTTTTCAAGGAGTTGAAACAATGCGGACAACTGGTGAAGATTTTTTTAAACCTATATTTGGCAAGCGTGGCAATGTTTTCTTTCGCCAGCGTATCAAACAAATATTCATTACCCATGCGGCGCGCTGGATCTCCGGTGCATTTTTCTTCACAGCCCAAGATGGCAAAATTCACGTTAGCGGTTTTTAAAATTCTTACTAAAGCCTGCTGAATTTTTTTCGCTCGATCATCGGTCGCACCCGCACAACCAACCCAAAACAAATAATCCACTTCGACATCTGGGTTATCTGCCATCACCGGGACATCGAGCGACATTGCCCAATCGGTACGCTTATCCTGCCCTACGCCCCAGGGATTGCCCTGCACTTCCATGCCTTTCATTGCCGCATTGAGTTCTTTCGGATAATCCGCCGCTTCCATCATCACTAAATGGCGACGTAGATTGATCAACGAGGTGGGTACTGAGTCGATTAAGACGGGGCAAACATCAACGCAAGCTGCACAGGTGGTACATCCCCAAATGTCGTCGAGATGCACTTGCCCATGAATATCGTAGGAACCATCTTTAAGACGCAAAGGACTATCAGCGGTGATTTTCTCGCGGGCAATGAGAGGCGTATTAAACGTAATACTCGCAAGTTCTTCTTCTTTTCCAGCGATAGTATCGCCTTTAAAGGTTTTAAATTGTTTTAGCTGTGGCCAGTTTTCATAACGAAGATTGAGCTTAATATCATGCAAAACTTTTTTTGGATGAAGCGATTTATGGGTGAGTGCAGCTGGGCACACCGCATCGCAGCGACCGCATTCCGTACAGGCAAAGGTATCGAGCAATGATTTCCATGACAAATTATCCACGCGCTCTACGCCGAAAACTTCCGATTTTTCAAAATCGATAGGAGCTGGTTTAGCGATAGCATCGAAGTGGCGAAAATAAATATTGGGGCCTGCAGCAATCAAGTGCAGATGCTTGGAACGCGGAATGTAAACGGCAAAGCCTAAGAAAATACTCAAGTGCGTCCAAAAGCCGAAATGATGCAGAAAATTTAAAGCCACGCTGGGCAGCATGGCATAAAGGGCCGCGATGGTGGAGCTCACCGGCAAATACCACAAAAATCCATGGGGAAGCTCGCCGCTTTCCACGCGGAATACTGTTTCACTCGGAATGTAGAGGAAAAAACTCACATAAAGTGCCCCGATCAGCCATAAAATAATTTCGGCATCACGGGAGCGAGGCAAGAGACGTTTTTTAGGAAAAAATATACGTCGCGTGAGAGCAATACTTATAGCCACCACAACGAAAAATGCCATCAAATCTTGGCTCAGCTCAAAAGGCTGGATAATCCATGGGGGCAAGAAATTGCGATATAAAAAAGGGCTCACATCAAAATGCAAGAGAAATTTAGTGAGGCCGTAAAAAACTAATTCGAGGTGACCGATGCCTAAAATAATAAAACCGTAAAAATAAACCATGTGCATCAAGCCATAGCTTTTGTCGTCGAGCACTCGCTTATGAAAAAAGACGTATTCGATCACTGAATCGATCCGTCTTTTAATCTCGCCGAAGAGATTTTCCTCGGCACCTGATCTGACCATGGCCATAATGCTTAGTAGCGCAGTCAAGGATAAATAGCTTGAGACAGCCACCAAAGCTAGAACGATCAACGATTGGAGAGCATACATCGACAAACTCTTTTGCTTAAAGTTTCAATGTCTCATCGTCTCTTAAGGTTAAAACTTCAACCCCGTTCTCAGTAACTCGAACGGTATGCTCACATTGTGCTGATAACTTGCGGTCTTTGGTTACCGCAGTCCAATCGTCGTCGAGAACTTCTATTTGCCACACGCCTTCATTGATCATCGGCTCAATGGTGAAGATCATGCCTTCCACCAAACGCCGTCCGGTGCCGCGCTTGCCGAAATGGGGAATTTGCAAAGTGGGATGATGAAAAACCTTCCCAATACCGTGCCCAACAAAGTCACGTACCACGGAAAAACCGGCCTGCTCTGCGACTTCTTGAATGGCAGCACCTATGTCCCCAATACGTTTATCAGGCGCCACTTCGCGAATGCCTGCCCACATACTTTCTTCGGTTATTTGCACTAGCTCACGCGCGAGGGTTGAGGGCTTACCCACAAAAAACATTTTCGAAGTGTCGCCGAAAAAACCATTAAGCACTGGTGACACGTCGATATTGATAATGTCGCCATCTTTAAGAATGTGCTTTTTATTAGGAATTCCATGACACACCACTTCATTGATGCTCGTGCATACTGATTTTGGGAATCCGTGATAACCAAGAGGACCATTGCTTGCGCCGTGAGCCTTGGCATATTTCACGACTTCGTCGTCAATATCTTGGGTACTGATACCGGCAGCCACCATTTTTCCCACATGGGAGAGCATTTTTGCCGCAAGCTTACAGGCTGCTCGCATGCCTTCCAGCTCATGGGAACTGAGAATCTCGATTGTTTTTTCTGTCATAAATCACCTATCTTTTTTTTTGTTAGGTGTTTGGTCTAGCCTGCTCGATCGGAATAAAAAAGGAGGGGCGAAGGGCCTCGGTGCCCTTCGCCTCAATGAAAAGCGCCTATTTCCTGATAACAACAATAGTATCTTCCAAAAGCCTAAGTTCTGTCTGGAAATTCAACACTTCCTCTTTTTTGAGCGAGTTAATAATAGTGACTCTAAAATCGTAACAGCCCAAACAACGATAGGTATTGGTAAAATCATGCTCTATGAGCTTGATTTCCTTATCATTGAGAGCTGAACTATTAAGCACAGCGCTGAAATATTCAGAACCTGCACTAAAAACGCCAGTGGAGAGAAAAGTGGCCATCAATAACGAAATAACTTTTTTCATTTAATTCCCCTAAATGAGCTTTAATGTTCGTTCTAGGGGATTCGGGCATCATTTGGCGGGCTAAAGCTTAGTGACCCTCAGATGCCTTTAATATAGACGGCACTGAACTTAGAAACTCCTCAAAGGTCAATCCCGAGGAAAAATCATTCTTAAAGGCTGAAGAAGAAATGACGGTAAGATGTTTTTTGGGAAATATTTTCACAAACCAATAGAATTCAGCCGGGCTAGTGCTGCCTCTTTTTACTTCAAGCCATTGATTTTCATCCACTCTAAAATCAAGTTCGTGAGTATTCGACTGCCAAAAATATTGAAGTTCAGGCATGTCAACACCACATATGGCTGAGCGACGCCATAGTTCTTGAGCAACCAGCCATTCCAAAAACATGCCCTGCTCTTCTGGAGATAAATTTTTGAAATCTGCAATAGTGCGAGGGCGCGTTGGATAAAATGAAAAGGCGGCCAGCAAATTAATCCAATGGTATTTTTGGGCTTTCCTTGCCAGCGGCAAGCCAGACGATGCATCAACCGCATAAGCATTACTTATACACATCAAATCTGCCAGAAGTTCCACATAGCCTCGGACCACGGTATTATTAGCAACACCGCTTTCCTTAGCCAACTTTTCGAGAGAAACCGTTGTGCCACCTCGAGCTATCAAAGCTTGAATTATCCAATTGAGTAAATTTCGCGACCGACCTTGGGCGGCGCATTCCCCTAAAACCCAATCTCTCGTGAGTTCAGCCACGTATTCGGGGATTCTTCCATGCATAATAAGTTCATTTATGGCTATAGGAGAACCGCCGCTCAGCATATAAGTAATCAGCAAGTCTTTGGTGAAATATTTTTCACATTTTACCTTAAATTGGGTAAAGCTTACCGGCGTAAACAGGTAGTTCGAACGCTCTAGCCTCCCTTTTCTTCCGGGCAGACGCTCGGTTCCTCGCCGTAAATCTATGGCCTTGGACCCAGTAGTCACGATTAATATTTTTCTAGTTTCCCCGGCGTCGTAAAGCCTTTTCAGAGCATTTTCCCACTTAGGTACAGCAGTGATTTCATCAATAAAAATTCGGGGGCAAACCACATTCTTCGAGAACAAGGGCAGATAGTTTTCTATTACTTTTACAAGCATATCAGCATCGAGCAGCTCATCGCCGCTCACATATACTGCACTTCCAGGTCCAAATTTCTCTATAGTTTTTCGAATCTGGAGTTCCATCCAGGTACTTTTGCCAATCTGCCGAGCTCCGCGAATGAGGATCAAACCTGGCTCGTTCGGTAATTCCAAAAGTCCAAAATCTGCATCGAATTGCACAGGCAGAGCACTCATCTGTTCCAATTGGGGAAAAAGCCCTGGTTCAGACCAAATACCTTGTAAAAACAGGTTGTTTCTTTGAATAACGTTCATAACGTTGTATCTATACCCGTTTAGACTGTTATGTCAATTTTATGATTAGAGCCCACCACTTGGGGCATCATTTGGCGGGCTAATGAACAAAAGGCAGAGCTTGTTCCCTAGTTAGTTTTTTGCGACTTGGTGCTTCCAAGGCCAAGATAAAAAAGGCGCCACTCATAAGGCTTATGTTGCGTAAGAGTTCAAAGAGTACAATATTTAAGTGTTCACCCGCGGTGAGGGCCGGGACATGAATCATTATTACGTAGGCACTTAAGAGATATATTATTCCCCAAGCGGCATAGCGCGTTTTAAAGTTAGCGGCGATAGCGAGCCCTAAGGCTAGCCACAAAAAACCACCGACATAAATTAAAGCGAGACCGCCAGGAATAAAACTCGTCAAGCTTTCTACTGTGCCCTGAGGATTTATCAAATACACTAATCCCGTAAGACTCAAAGGTATGCTGTAGGCAATTTTGCCCCATTTAAACCAATTATAAGACACCATTTTAATCTCATCCTCCCAAGTCACACATTAAGATCTTATCTAATCATTTACGCATCACACCAATTTTATATCATATTTAAAGCATATTTCAAAAAAGGTATTTTACCCTGAAATCCTTGTGATAACTTTGCAATATTGTTATCAAACAGGTGAGACCAAGATAAATTTCGTTGGTGCGAGGCAAAAATCCCTAGAAGATGTGAGGGCGGTTTAAGGGTGCGTCAAACTTTTAAATATGATTTTAATGAGTTTAAAGACGTCGGGACACCCGCGGACAGGGGACCTGAGGGTCCTCGTGCGCCTAAAAACAGAGTTTTTTTGATCGTGGTCTGTGGGCTTTCTTTGGCTATCCACCTCGGTCTTTTGCTCTTGTTCCCTTCATTTTTTGAGAGCCCATCGAAGCTTGCCCCTATAAAGCAGGCGCAGGTGGTTTTTAAAGAAAAAACTCGCCCTTTAAAAGATAAACAATTAGTAACCATTGCTCCGAGCCCGGATCAAACCAGGCCGAAAGACGCAAAATATCTTTCCACTGAAAACCACACGGCTAAGAAAGAAAGCAAAGCGGCCCTGACGAGCCCAAGTCCTGAGAATTTATCGAAGGCTCCTGTAAAATTAGCCGCCGCACCATCATCTGCGTCGCCCGAAATAAACGACAAAGCCACTGAAGCTATAGAAGTGACAATGGATGCGCCCACGGCTGATGATTTTTTTGCGAAGCCCATCAAGCCTGCAAAAAAAGACCCTCTAGGCCTCAAAAAAGACTTGGGCGGGGCGGGTCGAGCCAATGCTCAACCCCTTAGCGACAATCTGCCGGGCGTGAAAACTGGGGATGAAACAGACCTTAATACCTGGCAATGGCGCCATGCGCCCTTTTTTAATCGGGTTAAAGCCGCGGTGGGGCGGGTATGGGCGCCAAATGTCCAGATTTCCCGTTATGACCCACGTGGACAATTAATCGGACAAAAAGACCGCACCACCATCATGTCCGTCACTATTGATCACCAAGGCCAACTCACCGACCTTAAAGTGGTCGGTACCAGCGGCGTAGCTTATTTGGACGAAGAGGCCGAGCGAACCTTTAGAGCCGCGGCCCCCTTCCCTTTCCCACCTAAAGAACTTTTTGCCGATATGGAAGTTTTTACTTTTAACTTTGCCTTTCACTTAGAAATCAACCGCGGACTGTCTTTTGATTTTGAATGGAACAAGCCCCACTAGCCTGAGTATTGCTAAATCCCTCACCCATTGTTATCCACCGATCGAAATAGCTCAGAAAGGGTGGACCCATGAGAAGCGAAATAAAAGCCAATATTGATTCCTTGATCAAAAATAATTCCGTCATGCTGTTTATGAAAGGCAACAAAGAGCGCCCTCAGTGCGGTTTTTCTAAACAAGTCGTAGAAGTTTTAAATCAGATGCTAAGTGATTTTTCCACTTTCGATGTTTTGTCTGATCCCGAAATGCGCGAGGGGTTAAAAGAATATTCCCAGTGGCCCACCATACCTCAGCTCTATATCGACGGTGAATTTATTGGAGGCTGCGATATCGTCCTTGATTTGTTAGACAAAGGCGAATTACCAAAACTCCTCCGTTTAAAAAAAGCGAGCACCCCTCCTCGTTTAGAACTGAGCGACGAGGCTATTAAGGCTTTTAATAACGCAGGCGCGGAAAAATCTAGTGATGAAGAAGGTATCAGAATCACTATATCTCCTAGTTTTGAGCATGGTTTAAGTTTTGATCAAGCTGAAGCAGATGATTTTAAAGTTAATTTTGGCGACGTTAAGTTGGTGATCGACCCTTATAGCGCCGCTCGTGCCGATGGTCTAAAAATTGACTTTATCACCGACAAACTTGATGCAGGCTTTTCTTTCGATAATCCCAATGAACCGCCTCTGGTTCAAGATATGAGCGTTGAAGAACTCTACCAAGCTCACAGCGATGATAAAAAACTTCTTCTCCTCGACGTGCGCCCGCAAGCTGAATGGGAAATGGCCCACATTCCATTCGCTCGACCGCTCCACAAAATGAGCACCGATGAGATTAATAACCTTGATAAAAACTCCCTCATCGTATTTCATTGCCACCACGGCGGCCGTAGCCGCATCGCCGCTGAAAAATGGCGTGCGCAAGGTTTTAAGAATCTTTTTAACCTCGTCGGCGGCATTGATGCTTGGTCACGCAAAGTAGACCCAAGCGTGCCAACTTATGGCAAATAGAGCTCGTTAACGCGGTATCGGTAAATTCTAAACTTCCCTGGTTGTCATACTCGTGCTCGACACGAGGATCCACGTATTGCCTCATAAGATGGATACTCGGGTCAAAGCCCGAGTATAACAGATCAGCGTTTATTGACAGCCTGAGAAGTAGGACTACCTCCTTCCTCAGACAAAAGCTGGTAATTCTCAATGATTGGGTTAATTAACTAAATCAAGAGTTTATACACGACTAATTCTCCCAATTGACAAAAAAATTCCAAGATATAACCATGGAATCCTGGATAAATAACAATAAAGATGCGATAAGTTAGAAAGTTTCTGCAATTTAGAGTGGATTTGTTTATATATTTTTCATATTATTTTCAACAAATTCAGCTTATACTTACTGGCTTAATGAATTAATCGTTATTAATTAGTTGCTCCAAGAACACTAATTTACTAACTAAACTCATATGCCGAAATATATTTGAATTATTTTTGAGGTTCTTAAATGAAAACAGATTTCAGCCTGTTTAAAAAATTTTGCTCTTCATCTTGCGGTTAGCGGTATTTGGTGGACTGTTGCTCTCTACTTTAGGTGCAAAGGACTGCCTTAATGCAGAGCAGGAAGCTGCTGAGGAGAAAAAGCAGGCGGAAGACATAGCAAAACTTGTCACAGAAGCACTGAAAAAAGATCTTCCCAAAGAAACTCCTGAGCAGCGTGCTGCTAATAAAAGATTAGAGAACGAGACTCGAGCTTTAGCTTTCGCTGAAGCTTTCAAGAAGGCTGGTATTTTTTCTCAACGGCCTCCTGAAAGTCCTTCGCCGAATAATCCGCCACAGCCAGATCCAAATAATCCACCGCAGCCAAACCCGCCTGCGCCAGGACCAGGGGCTCCTCCGGCGCCGCCTGCTCCGCCTCCACCTGC
>CAYJDW010000062.1:0-13040 GCA_964368985.1 uncultured Myxococcales bacterium
CTCTCCCGCAAGCGGGCGAGGAGTTGTTGAGGGAAAATGGTCCGCAATTATGCAACAACGCTTTTTCAAAGGGGAGCTTAGAAGTGCCGAGTAGTAGCTCTTAAGGCAAACTTTTTTGAATCGCATCCACTGCGCGATCAAAAATACCTTTTCTCGGACCAGCAATTTCCCCATTCACCATAGCCTCAGTGGACGTCCAGTGAGCATCTTCATTATCATAAGCCCAGCTATCAAATTGCGCCTTAGTAACATTTAGTTTAAGCAGATAAACATTGACCGTAACGCCATTTTTCTGATATTTGGCATAACCATCAGCATCCATACCAATTGAATCCCTATAGGATTGATTACTATATTGAGGAATAGCCGCCGAACCATTATCAAAAACAACAATATTATGCTCGGCATTGTTGGTAGTTTTAAACTGCAATAGATAATCAACCGCCAACGGTAATGGGCTGGTGCCATCTAAATCCTTGGCATTGGCATGGAATCCATCAACCACCTCAAGCTTTTCTTCGGTCGGCAAAAGATTTACTTTTTGTTTTTGGAAAAGTGGTATGAATTTTAGTGGCACCATTGCCGCTGCACTTTGGAAGGCGGGATCAAGTCGCGAAATGAGCTCATTTTTAGGGATTTGAAAATTGGAACTATTAATAATTCCATCTGCAACGCGCGTCCCCGCTTCAACTCTATAAAGACAGGTTGGGGGCAGCTTAATGCTTTCGTCTGCGTAGCAAACCGACTTTTTATTGGAGGCACTTGCTACCAAGACAAATCTATTACCGGCCTTGTTATTGAACTTAATATCTTTCAAATTGGCCACAAGAGCGCTGTCATATGCTTTTCTTCTGAGCCCCTCGCTATCATTTGCAATAGCGGCGAACTTCACTAGGTTAGTCCCAATCGCCTTAATAATATCTGGAATATCCGGAAAGGCCGTTTTTACCTGAGTCTTAAAATTACTCAAAGCCTGGTCGGACCTTTTGTCCATCAGCATAGTGGCCGGCAAAGTACCGCCCGACAGGCCCCAAAAGAGGTCAAATAATTCATCAATCTTTTTGCCTGCTTGGGCGGCAAATTTATGGCTCAAATAAAGCGATGCATAAGCATTCAAACCACCACCTGGGGAAAGCGCTATGTTATAGGCCCCGTCCGTCCTGAGCGGCGTGAGTTCTACCTGATCTGCAGGGTCGAGGGTCTCGGGTGTTTTTCCAGGTTTATTCGATCGACTGCTAGGACTCCCTTTTCTATTTCGCGACGAACTTTTGCCCGTTTCTGGTCCGCAGCCCACATTAACTATCAAAAATATTCCCAAAAAAATATGTTTTATCATTGAAGTCATTTCCTTAAATAAGCACAAATTGCCGTCTATTGTTCTAACAACCAAGATCACCCATGGCAATGTGGCTTAAGGTCAGGAAAAACATGCTCAAAATGGACTTTGACAAAGAGTCGGGGCCGGCACTAGACCGGCCCGCCTCATCAGACCGCTATCTGCTCCAAACTCTTCGCTTTTCGATAAAAGACGCGGCCAGTTGATCTCGACAAATCAATTTCTTTAATAAAATTTGCTCGGGAATCAAGAGCTGAATCAATGCTATCGAGCAAAAGCAAACGCAAGGCGTCTGGGCCTTCCTTCAGGGTTTCGTAATATTGTTGTCGCTCGCTGCCATGGATGATGGCCATCTCATAGCCGCCCTGCAACAAAAAGCTATTCATGAACAAGCGACCAACTTTTCCGCAGCCATCCATGAAAGGGAAAATTTGCATGAAGTGGAAATGAAAAAGCACCGCTTGGTTAATGGGGTGCTGTGCCCGAAATTCCGGGTCACGGGTCTTTTCACACAGTTTTAAAAGCCGTTCTTTAATCACCAAAGGATCGCAAAGCTCGTGGAAATAAGCGACATGAAGCGGTACTTGAGTGCGCAAGAGACCTGGCTCCTTGCGGGGAACATTGGTAAAAAGTGCCTCGTGGGTGGCCAAAATATTCTCGATGGTCACTTCTGCCGATCGGTAAATGGTGCTGTTGTGGCGGACTTTCGCGGCGTGGTTCACGACCTCTTGGAGTTTTTTGCGATGGTTTCTAATTTCTTGCAAAACCCGACTGCGGATATATTGAGCGTCGGTATCTGAACTAAATACTGAGCTGATTTCATCGCCAGAAACCACGAGGCCTTCTAAGGCGGAATCGTGAAATATATAAGCCTGGGCGCATATTTCGTTAAAGGTATGCTGTTGCTCGGGCGCTAAAGTGTCCACCTCCATGCGCAGTTGCTCGGCTTTTTCCTCAATGGAATAAAAACGTTCCCTCACATCAAAATCATCAAAATCGAAGATCATTTGCCCCCCAATCATCGATCAAAAAATTGATGCAGCGTTAAGCCTTGCACCTATGATTTTGTTGATGTTAGAGCGGCATCGTTTCAAAAAACAACTTGAGTTTTTTTATTACTTGTCTTTTAGCCAGCCAGGATCGGGAATTGGACCCACCATTTTACGAATGAAAGGAAGATGGGGGGCGAATTCACGACGACCATGGTCGATGGCATATTGGAGAGTCTCTTTGGTGGGAACAAGATTAATGGGAGATAAAACTTCTTTAAAAAAAACTGTCAAATCAGAAATTGCGTGGCCTTCGCGACTATTTTCCATGGCAAATCGCATGAGCGGATAAAAAAACATGTGGCGGTTAAAGCCGGGACTAAAGCTATCCAACGACAAAGCAAAAGGATCATAGCCATCGCAATGACCGTCAGCCACGGCATTGATGGCTTCTTGCATGGGCAGATTGTCGACAAAGCCACCGTCAATTAGGCGAAATACCCCTTCCTTGGCAAATAAATTATTCACCAGAGCTATCATACGAGGGTCATTGCGCATGATGTCATAATGAAAAATCCCCGGAATAGCGGCGGAAAAGCCAATGGCGTCGAGGACATCAAACTCGGCAGTCAATTCGTCTTTCCCTAAATAGATCGCCTTGAGCGGTTTTTGAGCGAAATCGAGGATGAGGGAAATGATCGATTTATCTTTGATTTTATTTTTTTCCGCAGGACCCGCATCGAGAGCATGGGCATAGGCCTGCAGATCTTCATCATGGAGTTTAGCCTGGGAGCTTAGCCCAGCCACACATACGCGCAAGGGAATGGCCAAATCTTTGAGGCGCATAAAAGCGCCATCTTGTTCAAACTCGTGGCCTACCACGTCGCGTAAATAAAGTCGGAAAGTGGCCGGCACACCAAAACGGCTGGGGCCAGAATAGGCCTGCGCTATTTTCCCCCAAGAGGTCTTTTCCACCAAAGCATCAACGCCATCAAAAGAAAAATGCTTGGTACGGGCTCGATAGGCCCCCAAAATGGCTCCCATCGATGCGCCGCTGATGACGCTTGGGATAATGCCACACTCATCCAAGGCATAAAGAGCGCCTACAAAAACAAAAGCAGTCCCGCCGCCCCCGCTTAGAGTGAGAGCCAAGGGCCGGCGCCTGGTCGCATCGTCTAAGGCTTCGGGGCTCAGCAAAGAAAATAAAGATAATAAATCCTGCCGTTCTTTTTTAGCAAGCTTGGTGATAGCTGGGATCAATTCCTTAAACTTTTCTTTATCCAAACGATGGCTGATGGCCAAAGACAAAAGCCCAAATAATTCAGCCCGATAGCGATCGCTCGCATGACCTAAGGAAACATCATCCGTCATTTTTATTTTTGTTAGACGCGCCAAAGACAAAGCCCAGCGCACGGAGGCCGCATCCTGATGGGATATCCAATCAGGCTCGTGACTAATTACGCGAACCACTTCGCATTCCATTTCTTGGATACGGCGGCGCAACTGCTTGCTCGCACCATCATTGAGATGTCCCATCACCCTAACCTCGGGGTTTTATCATCAGGATACCAAAGACTCACATTATGTAGTATAGAGGGGTTTTTCTAAGTTACTAGGACAACAATTTTTAGGAAGCAATTATGGATAATCATGGCCAATTGGGCTTGTTTGTTAAAGAGGCACCGGAGCCGTCACCGGTCATGAAAAACTGCTCGGTGTCCAGCAAAATGTCTTTGGAGATTTCTTTCAAGAAAAATCCAGCGCGCCAAGATCTTTCACGAGCCGTCGATGGGTTTGCCAAGGAAATCACCAAGCTCAGCGGTGAAATAAAATATGTCTCGAGCGACCATAATGAGCTTCCATGGTTTGAACAAAGCTTTGTTGCCCTCGATGTAGAAACCACCGGCCTTGATGCTGCTTCCTGTCGCGTGATTGAACTTGCTATTGTCCCTTTTAATATGTCTCATAGCGTTGCAGGTTTTTCCCAATTATTTTCCATTGGCGAATCCTTGCCTCACGAAATCACCCAAATCACCGGCATTACCGAAGACATGCTCAAAGGTAAGCCGAGTTTCCATGAAAAAGCTCCAGAAATCCTCGATCAGTTGAAGAATGTCAGCTTTGTTTTAGCTTATAACGCCAAGTTCGATCGCCCTTTTCTCGAATCAGAACTAGCGCGAGCGCATTTAGCCTTGCCTGAATTGCCATGGGTGGATCCTTATATTTTCGTTTGTGAACTCGATCGTTTTAAGAAAGGTAAAAAACTCAGCGATTCAGCTCGACGTTGGGGAGTAAATTTAGAAAACGCTCACCGTGCGCACGATGATGCGCGGGCGGCAGGTGATCTCATGCTGAAAATGTCTGATAAAATCGATGCGAAAACTTTGCCAGAGCTTATTGTTCAGCAAAAAATTTGGGCGTGGCAGCAGGCGCAAAATATGGCGGAATATAAGAAGGCTAATGCTTGGTCGACGAATCGGTAGCCTGGTGGCCGTGTAGTGAGCAGCGTCTCGCAACCACAGGGCGGGCCTCCTGCCGGCCCTCGCACTCTTTAACGAATCGGACACCCAAACATCGGCGAAGTCGGCGTTTCAACCACTTCCCCCGCTAAAAACTGCTTAATCGCATTCTCAAGATAAGCCACCCGCCCCGGCTCTAAAACATCACGCTCGTTATCGATCCAGCCCATGAATTGCACCTTTCCAGTAGAATCAATCACAACCGCCGTGGGCGTTCCTTTGACGCCGAGGGCTTTGGCCAAGGCACCTTGATTATCCCGCATAAGCACCAGGGGAACTTCTCTTTTTTTATACTCTCTTTGCACATCTGCAAACGATTCATTTTGATTGCTTGAGACATGCACGAAAGCTAAACCTTCAGCACCATAACGTTCAAACAAATTATTTACTCGTTTTTGATATCTTTTTACGCAAGGGCAGGAGCTTTGCCAAAAAATCGCGACCATACCGCGGTGTTGCTGATAAATATCGGCCACTTTGTAAACTGTTTGATTAGGCATCTCTAGGCTTAACGAACTGGGGTCAGCAATTTTCGGCAACTGATCAGGCTTGACGATATAAGCCGATTGGCATCCTGCTAAAAATAGACCAAAAACCAACCATAATTTCTTCATTAAAATACTCCCACCCGCATACCCATGCGGGCATAGACCTCGCTATTATTATTTTTTCCAAAATATGAGACCGGCATATCACCGCCCAAGGAAAAATTAAGACTGAGATGGCTATGAAACTTCCAAGCATATGCAAGATTCGCGCTTATTTTGCGCCGCGATGAACCACGCACCTGCTTTCCATCAAATTGTGCCGGCGCACTAAAACTCGCTGAAAGACCCGCTGACAAAGCCCCGCTATCGTGGAGCGGCAAAGACATAGCTATGCTCGGCGCGTGCAGAGGTCCCCCGACGAAATCAGTCTTTTTAAAGATACGTGGCTCAACACTTAAGTGATAAGCCAGCGTCCATAAAACAGAGCCAAAACTACGCTCGAGGGCGGCACCTAAACTTATCAGCATGGCGCCAAGACTGGTTATATCCTCGGGATTCATCTCTTTATGAGGAGTGAGAGCGTTGCCGGTGGGCAATTGGAGGGAGGAAAATAGGGACAGGCCGGGCCAATTGCTGATGAAATGTTCATTGAGGATTGGCCAGCGTGCCCCCACCGTGAGGTCGGCAAGCCCTGAACCTGTGCGCTCAGAACTTATTTGAGTACGCACCGGTAACTTCACATAGGGCAAAAAAAAAGTGCTGACACGCGCCATGACCTGCAGTTCGTGATTAAATTGCCAATAATGCCCGTTTTCTGGTGTGCCCGCTTTGAAAGCGGACTGTTCGCCAAAACGACCTACCACACGATGGAAATCTTGAGAGAGCTCAACCAAAGCGCGTTCATAGGGCAATAAACGACCTATCCCACCAGTAGAACCAGAAGCACAGCAGGAGCCATCCAGACGCGTGCTAGAAATTAAAAGCAGCAGGAGGGACGCTAATTTTGTGACTAACAAAATTTTTCCTAAAGATGGGATTTGATTAAAGCATCGATGCGATCTTTAGAAACGGCGCCCACCATTTGTTCTACCACCTGGCCATTCTTAAACAGCAATAAGGTCGGCAAGGCTCTGATTCCCAACGAGGCGGGAATATTGGGCTCTTCATCCACATTGATTTTTCCAATAATAGCCTGACCCGCATATTTGGTCGCCAAGTCTTCCAAATGAGGTGCAATGGCGCGGCATGGCGCACACCAAGCGGCCCAAAAATCTACCAAAACAGGAAGGGTTTGCTGTTTTACTTCGGCATCAAAATTGGCATCACTAAGTTTTTTTATGTGTGGATTGTCGGACATAATTTCCTCGAGGTTGATGGGGTGCACGTAGTTTAGGAAGAAAAAGCCGGTCTGCAAAGTCCCGCACTGGTTTTATTCTCTCGCTATTTGGGCGCGACTATTTTTTCAGCCTCATCAAAGCATGAGATGGTTGACGAAATGCTTTAAAGGCCCCATTAACTATACACAATAAGCAATGGGATTCACCGGAATGGATATAAACTACCAACTATTTTTAGCCCTCGATACGGCCTTTGATCAAGGTCGCGTAATTATTTTTGATCAAAATGGCGATATCAAGAGCGAACAAGTTTTGGTAGGTAAAATGTCTCATGGGGCCCAAATTTGTGGTGCGATCGAACAAAGCCTCCTTGCGATAAATAATCAGCCTCTGAGCGCTGTGATGGTAGGTCTTGGGCCTGGATCATTTGTCGGCTTAAGAATCGCTTTGGCCACCGCATTAGGTTATTCATTCGCGCGAACACTTCCTCTGATGGGCTTTTGCTCCCACCGAGCCCTCGCCTATTCCCACATGGCTTCGAATACAAACCTTGCGATCGTAGCAAAAGCAAGCGGTGACTTAGTCTATTTAACTAAATTTGCTCAAGAATCTGGATTATTAAAAGAAATAGAACCCAGCACTGTGATCGATAAAAATGATATATCTTTTCAGCTATCATCAGACTTTTTAATTATCTCAGATTTAAACTCTAATTTAAGCGCTACCGGTATGGCTCAGGCTTGCCTAGATAAAATAACTATAAGCAACATTGTCGACGAGAGCATAAGCATCAAACCCAATTATATAAAAAATCCCAATGTATCGCTCCCCAAAAATTCTCCTATTGTTGGCCATTTATTGCCATAGGTTTCAGGACGGTAATTGGATTTCTTTAAAAGTGTGCCATAAGATAATAATTGCCGCAGAGAAAGAGATGGACGCTGAAGTGAGTTTACTCACTTTGGAGGAAAGTCCGGGCACTACAGGGCAAGGTGCCGGCTAACGGCCGGTCAAGGTGACTTGAAGGATAGTGTCACAGAAAATAAACCACCGCCGACCACTACCTGCGACCGAAGTTTCGTCTCCTGGGGTAGTGGACCACTAAGCGGAAAGGGTGAAACGGTGCGGTAAGAGCGCACCGCGCATTTGGAGACAAATGCGGCACGGTAAACCCCACCTGGTGAAAGGTCATGGGGAGATCTAGAGGCCTTAAAACCTCGCACGCTGCCCGCGTGATTAGATTTCTAAGGAGACCGCTTGAGGGCATTGGCAACAATGCTCCCAGATGAATGTCCATCCATCGCTGCTCAGCAATGACAGCGCGGACAGAACCCGGCTTATTACTTTTCTGCGACAATGTGGCGCCCCGGAGTATGTGAATACCGCCGGGGTTTTTTTATGGCGTTGTTGCATAAATGGGGACCTTTCTACCTCAACAACTCCTCGCCCGCTTGCGGGAGAGGCTCGGGAGAGGGTGGAGAGACATAAACGCGAATGCTCTTCAAAAAAAAATCCTTCGTATTTGTTTCTCCACCCTCTCCCCGAGCCCTCTCCCGCAAGCGGGCGAGGGAGCGTCGGTGCAGCGCCTTAACCTCAATATTTATTTATGCAACGCCGCCGTTTTTTATTGGGCCGCCACTTGAGTCTTCGTTTGCGATTTTTCTCGATGAGCCTTCACTGCGCCGATAAAAGCTTTCAGGTTTTCAAAAGTTACTGACGCTCTAAAAAGAAAGCCGCCAACAAAAATCCCAATGGGACTGCCCGCCCTTTTAATCTGCACCGTCATAGCGGTGTCACGAGCTATCGTTTTGGCAAAACTCGGTTCTTTTTCCACGAGGTCACGGGCAAATTTGTTTACATCAAGCCCCACTTCTCTCGCCCACAAAAGATAATTTTCATCCTTCAAATCGCCATCGGCTGAAAATAATTTCTGAGACATGAGCCAAAACTTTTCATTGCCCTGCAAGGCTGCAGCCAAGGCCACCTTGGCTGGTTTGACGGAAGAAGTTCTCAGTGGATATTGTCTATAAGAAAGGTGGATAATTTTCTTGAGCTCAGGATCCGCGAGCAAACGACGCACGACTCGATCAATACGGGCGCAACTGGCACATGAATAATCGACAAATGCCACGACATCTAAGGGTGCAGCTTTATCACCAAGAATGAAGTCGCCTTTGGGCAGACTAACTACTGTATTTTTTCGGGGTGTTTTTGGGTTATTTACCGATAATTTTTGATCTTGTTTTGCATTAATTTTTTGTTGTTGAAGTTTATCTAGGGGTTTACTGCAAGACATTATAAATAGAAGACTCACAATTAAAACAGTTAATCTTTTTATCGGCATTTTAGGACTTTCCTTAAAAATATAAGAGAGAGTCTTAAATTAGAGCGCTCGGGCAAAATATCAATGGACCTTGATGCGGCGTTGCCATTGCCGCGCTTCGCTCGCAATGACGACCTCAGGATTATGTAACCGCGCCAAGAACTGAGCACAGATGCCCGAAATATATTATCCCTCAGCAAATTCAATCCAACTTCACGCCCTGAAGTATATTAAAATTAGCAAACCAAATTGAATGCAAGGACCAATATGAGCCTTTTTCGAACCAAACCAATTGAAGCTATCGGTGGGCAGAGCACCTTAAAACGTTGTTTAGGGGCCTGGGATGTAACATTTTTGGGAGTTGGCGCCATCATTGGTGCGGGGATCTTTGTACTTACCGGTGTGGTTGCTGCGACGAGTGCCGGGCCGGCGGTAATTTTATCATATGTCGTTGCGGGGCTTGCTTGCGTATTCGTGGCGCTCTCCTACGCCGAACTTTCCGCCAGCATCGGTGGCTGCGGCAGTGCTTATGGCTATGCCTACGCGGGGCTTGGTGAATTTATTGCTTGGATCATCGGCTGGGATTTATTACTTGAATATGGATTAGGAATTTCCACCGTCGCTATTGGCTGGTCTGGTTATGTATCAAATGCTTTAGGATCCATGGGGATAACTCTGCCCGCCGCCATCACGAAAAGTCCATTTAACGGTGGCATTATTGATTTACCGGCGGCTCTCATAATATTGGCCTTAGCCGGACTTTTGTGCATCGGCACCCGCCAAAGTACCCGTTTCAACACCGCCATCGTCTTCATTAAACTGATAGCCATTGCTATTTTTATTGGCGTTTCTTTTACCCACGTCGAAGGATATCACTGGCAAACTTTCATGCCCTTTGGGTGGGATGGCGTCATGAAGGGCGCAGCTTTGGTTTTCTTCGCTTATATTGGTTTTGATGCGGTCTCTACTGCGGCGGAAGAAACTATCAATCCGCAGCGCAATTTGCCCATCGGTATTATTGTGTCGCTCTTTGTTTGTACCGTTATCTATATTGTGGTTTCGGCATTGCTGACTTTGGTTGTGCCCTATACTTCGCTCAACGTAAAATCACCGGTGGCCGAAGTTTTGCTCAATCTTAATCACCCAGTGGCAGCCGGTTTCATTAGCGCGGGCGCCATTGCCGGACTGACTACGGTTATGCTCGTGCTTTACTATGGTTTTTCCCGCATCTTTTTAGCTATTTCTCGAGATGGATTGCTGCCCACTCGCTTCGCCAAAGTGCATAAAAAAACCCAAACTCCTGTCTCCATCATTATGACCAGCGGCATCGTAATGTCCATCGTGGCGGGACTCACTCCCATCGGTAAGCTGGCTGAACTGGTGAACATCGGTACTTTGGCAGCTTTCGTGTTGGTATGCGGTGGGGTAATCGCCCTCAGAATTACCAAACCAGATATGCCAAGACCCTTCAAACTCGGCTTTCACCCCGTCATTCCATCCTTAGGCATAATCTTTTGCCTCTATCTCATGTTCAGCCTTCCAGGAGGAACCTGGCTAAGATTCCTCATCTGGATGGCAATCGGCATAGGTATTTACTGGTTCTATGGCTATAAAAATAGCCTGCTGCATGGCACCGAAGCCGCACCCGTGCGAATTTTGGAGCCAGGGGAAAACGAAGAGGTTTATTAGTGATTATAAGGGCATGTGAGTAATTGACGAAGGTTCCTGTTCTCCTCGCCATTGCTGTAGAGGTCACATAATTCGGTGACGACATAAGTAATTTAGGTACCGATAATTCGTCATTGCGAGCGTAGCGCGGCAATCCACCGGAGTGGCAATACGCCTGGATTGCCACGCTACGCTCGCAATGACGATGAGGTCATAGTTCTTGAATCTTTTTATCAAGCTGCCCACTCAGGGCCGGCAGGCCGTTCACGAATTCAGTCATTCGCTGCAACTCTTCCAAGCCATTGCCAATATCCCCGTCACTTTTATAGGGCTCTAGGCTTTTGCCTATAACTCCCGCCGACAAAAGCAGGGAAGTGCTCATTTGAAAAATAATCTCGAGATTGGAGCTTTGCTCTAAATAGCGATTTTTTACGAAAAATTTTATAAAATTAGCTTCGTTCGGTTGTGGAGGGTTTTCTTTATAGAGTGATTCCAGCATATTATTTAATTTTTCTATCTCTGCAGTTCTTTTCTGTGCCTCAAGTAAACTACTCGTAAAATTATTTAGTTTCGCGAGTGCTGCCTCTTTTTCAGATTGAGACATACCAATGGTTTTCGCTTTAAAACCAAGCAAATATTCTTGCGCCACCGCTAACTTGTCGTAAATATTTTGAGGCTGTGCCTGCTCAATAAGGCGGCGTACAGTTTTTATGGCGGAATTGTACGACGTAAGGTCAGCCACCAAACTCGCGCCGGGAACCCCAAAATAACCTGCCACTTTAGCGCTCGCTTTCATAACTCCCATGGCAGTCTCAACTTTTTTACCTCCACTAAGAATCGGTGTAGATATTTTCTCCACCAAAGAAGGATCTCGCTCCTCCTTTTCCTCAATGCCGAGCACACTTTTGGAGCTATGTACCCACTCATCGAATTTCTTGGTTTCTTCCTGAGCGACAACGGAAAATTGATTTAACTTTTCCATAGTCTCTTGGCACGGCGGCTGGCCGCCATCTTCATCTTTGGTGCCCTTAGCTTTAGATTTGGAAGGATCGTAGATATCTAGGCCGCAGTTTAGAGAGCTTAAAATTATTATTAAGCTCAATACTATGTTTGAAATTTTATTACCCAATAAAATCATATTATTAACCAAAGAAAATATTTACTTACTTATAATTATTAACAATTACGTAGTGAATTCACACAGGATCAATGCCTCTTCACCCTCTCCCGCTAGCGCGTAGTTGAAAGGGAGAATGTTTCCGCAAACTACCGATAATTCGTCGTTGCGAGCGTAGCGCGGCAATCCAGGCCTATTGCCCCTGACACCTTTTAAAGGCCCCATTCTCATCATTAAAGATATTAAAAAACGTCGAGTCCCATTCATTTTTCAGCGTATCAAAGGCTTCCCTTGTCTCATTATCGGGCTCCGCATCGACACTAGCTTTAAACCACCGGTTGAGCCGATCAAGCTCAGGTTTAAGCTCGCGATTTATTTCTTCGCAATCGCTTGGATCTTCAAATGAGCGATTAAATAATCTCAACAGGTTATCGCTAAAACTATCAAGAGCCAGGAGAAATAGTGATTTTTTTGAGCTCTCTCCTGTGAGGCTAATATTGGGGTTCGGAGCTAGGTCGACATAATTTCCTGGATTACTCGATAAATCAAACTTCCCGCTTTGCGGTGTTTGACTTGACTTGACCTGACCCTTGTTCGTGAAACGAAAAACATCCGTTCTTTGTTTAATAGCCCTTAGCACCTCTCTAATATCCTCCATATCCTGCTTTATGAACGGTCGGCTACCAGCAGCAGTTCCCGTAATTTCAGCCTTCAGGAATGCTTTGGCGTCCCTGATCGCATCGGTGGTGGCTTTAAAATCAACAGTTCTGATGTTGTTGGTATCAGTCCTAAGCGCCGCAATGCCTGCCCGAATAGCCACACCATCTACAGCCTCAGCGGCAAGACGAGCAGCCTGCGCAGCTATTTTTGCCGCCGTGGCTTCAGCTGAAGCGGTATTCGCGGCGGCTGTAATGGCCGCACCGTTAATCCCCTGAGCCGCTGCCCTGGCACTTTCTGCGGCTACTTTTGCTGCTGTGGCCTCAGCTGAGGCCGTATTTGCAGCGGCTATAATGGCTGCGCCGCCAACGGCTTGAGCAGCTCCCCTCGCACTTTCTGCGGCAACTTTTGCGGCCGTTGCTTCTGCCAAAGCACTATTCGCGGCGGCTATGATGGCTGCGCCATCAACTGCCTGAGCGGCAGCTTTAGCGGCGGTCGCCTCAGCGGAGGCAGTATTCGCGGCGGCAATAATCGCCGCGCCATCAACTGCTTGAGCGGCAGCTTTAGCGGCGGTCGCCTCAGCGGAGGCAGTATTCGCGGCGGCAA